>CAYHAI010000104.1:0-6946 GCA_964354585.1 uncultured Planctomycetales bacterium | reverse complement strand
CTCCTTCTTCAATGGCCCTGGCCGCGCCAAAGAACCTCTTAGGCTTTTGCAAGGCATTGGAATCTATACCGCCGGATAGGACTTTCCCGCTATGCGGCACAACGGCATTATAGGCGCGTGCCAGGCGGGTAATGCTATCCAGAAGTATGACTACGTCTTTTTTATGCTCTACAAGTCTTTTGGCTTTTTCCAGAACAATTTCAGCTACCTGCACATGCCTTTCCGGAGGCTCATCAAAGGTAGAGGATATTACTTCGCCCTTAACATTCCTCTGCATATCCGTGACCTCTTCCGGGCGCTCATCGATCAAGAGCACGATCATTATGACATCTGGATGATTGGTAGTGATGGAATTGGCGATCTTCTGCAGCAGGACCGTCTTGCCGCTATAGGGCTGCGCCACAATCATCCCGCGTTGTCCTTTTCCGATGGGCGTCAATAAACTCATAACCCGCATCGAGATCTCTTCTGGCTTGGTCTCTAAAATAAAGGGTTCCCGCGGATAGACGGGAGTAAGATTATCAAAGAGCACTTTCTCTTTTACCTCTTCGGGATTTTCAAAGTTAACTGCCTCTACCTTTAAAAGGGCAAAATATTTTTCTCCCTCTTTAGGCGGACGGATCTGGCCGCTTACCGTATCTCCGGTCCTTAAATCAAACTTTCTAATTTGAGATGGAGAGATGTAGATGTCATCCGGACAAGGTAAGTAGTTATAATTCGTCGAACGCAAGAATCCAAATCCTTCTGGCAGTATCTCTAAAATACCCTCCCCAAACATCAAACCTTCCTTCTCTGCCTGGGCCTGAAGTATTTTAAAGATGAGGTCCTGTTTTTTAAGGCCACTGACGCCATTAACATTTAATTCCTTGGCTAATTTGTTTAGCTCCGTTATCTTCATATCCTTTAAATTTCCGATATCTAATTTTTCCACAGCACCCTCCTTATTTGCGCTACTTGTCTTTTGGTATTCTTAATTGTTGCGCTGTTATCTATTACAAAATCCGCTAAACGGACTTTATCTTGTAAAGGTATCTGCGCCTTGATCCTCTTTAAAATTTCTCCTTTTTGAAGCGAAAATTTAGCCTGTAAGCGCTCTATTTGTTCTTTCTTCTTTACTTTGACTACAATTAATTTATCAACTAAATTCGCCAAGCCCGCTTCAATAAGTAAAGGCGCATCTAAAATAATAATTTTTGATTTAGAAGTTTTTATCTGACTTTCTATAATTTTGATTATCTGAGGGTGCATAATCTGATTTAGTTTTTTTAATAAATTCTTATTATTGAAAACAATTTGGGCTAATTTCTCCCTATCTATAGTTTTGTTTTCTTTGAGAATATTTTTACCAAAGATACTAATTATTTTTTGATATATTTGACTTTGGGGCTTAATAATCCGGTGCGCAATTTCATCCGCATCTATTACTTTTGCGCATTGAGACTTAAAGATTTTAGCGACCGTGGTCTTTCCGCTGCCAAAACTTCCGGTAAGCCCCAAGATTAACCTTTTACTTTGCCCTTGCCAAGTCATACAACTTAAGATACTTTTTAGCAGACTCCTGCCAGGAAAAATTACACGCCATCGCCCGCTGCATTAATGCCTGCCATTTCTTTTTATGCTTAAATGCCGCGGTTGCCTTTTTTATGGTTTTAACCAAAGTTTCTTTATTATAACTATCAAATACAAAACCGTTAGCTTCTGTAACCGTATCGGCCAATCCTCCGGTTTTAAATACTAAAGGTATAGTGCCGTATCTTAGGCTAATCAGCTGGCCCAACCCGCAAGGTTCGTATTTAGAGGGCATCAAGAATATATCTGACCCGGCATAAATTTTATGTGCTAGCGGGTCATCAAATCGCAAAGCCAAAGATAAACCAAAGGGGTGAATTTTCACCATTTTTTCTAAAAGCAGATGGTATTTCAAATCACCTGTTCCTAATATCACCAGCTGTAAATTCATTTTGCAAATACTGTCTATGGCCTCAGCTAAAATATCAAATCCTTTCTGCTCGGCAAGCCGCGAGACAATGCCAAAAAGCGGAACATCTTTCTTTATTGGAAGTTTACACGCCCTTTGTAAATCTTCTTTATTCTTATCTTTTTCTTCTATATTTTTATCCGCATAATTTTGGGCAATAAACTTATCGTCTTCGGGATTCCAGATAGAATAATCCAGGCCATTCAATATACCGAACACAGCGTCGCGCCGCTTATTTAAAACTCCCTCTAAGCCAAAACCGAATTCTTTGGTCTGTATCTCTTGGCTATATGTCGGGCTAACCGTATTGATGATATCGCAAAATTCCATACCGCCTTTTAAGATATTTATCTTGCCGTAAAACTCCAGACCCTCCATATTAAATAAACCCCAATTTAAACCTAACTTGGGAAACTCTTCCTTGGGGAAAAGTCCCTGATAACCTATATTATGTATAGTCAATATCGTCTTTGTATTTTTATAAAAGTTATCATTAGCGCATAAAGTCTTTAAAAATACCGGGACTAATGACGCCTGCCAGTCATGCACATGAATGATATCGGCTTTGAAATTTATTTCTTTTAACAGCGCTAAGGTTCTTTTGCAATAATAAGCAAACCTCTCTAAGTTATCTTTATGGTCTCCGCTTTTATCTCCATAGAGGCCATCGCGGTTAAAATAATTATCATTCTCAATAAAATATACCTTTATCTGCTTACCGATAACTGAATAAGAAATATCTTCTTCTAATTTTTGAATTTTGAATTTTGAATTTTGAATTACTTTATAACGCGGCAGGGTAATAATAATCTCATGCCCTAATTCCTCCAATGCCAAAGGTAGCGCCCCAGCTACATCTGCCAGGCCGCCGGTTTTGGCAAAAGGCACAACCTCAGATGCACACATGACAATTCTCATTTAATATCCTCCATCTCTAACCAATTTTTACCTTTCTTTATCTGGACCTTTATCGGCACATCTAATTTTAACCCATTTTCCATCCTGTCTTTTACCATCTGCGCTAATTCTTCTAATTCCTGCTTGGGCAGATCAAAGACTAATTCATCATGAATTTGTAAAACCATCTTGGCCGCTAAATTTTTTACCTTTATCTGGTTATGTATTTCAATCATCGCTAACTTTATCAGGTCTGAGGCTGATCCTTGGATGGGCGTATTTACTGCCTGGCGCTCGGCAAATTGCCGTATCGCTTGATTCTTGTTATTAATCTGGGGGATATACCTTCGCCTTCCTAATATGGTGGTCACAAAACCGTTTTTTTGTGCCTTTTTTATCTGTTCCTGGATATATTCTTTTACCCGTGGGTATCTTAAAAAATAGGCATCAATAAACCCCTGCGCCTGATCTACGGCTATACCTAAATCCCGGCTCAATCCATAGGCGCTGAGGCCATAGACAATTCCAAAATTCACTCTCTTGGCCACCTCGCGCATAGGGTCAGTAACATCCTTTTCCTCTAAACCATAAACTAAAGAAGCAGTGGCCTTATGTATATCTTTATCTTCCTTGAAGGCAGCAATTAAATTTTCGTCCCGGCAAAGATGCGCCAGAATCCTTAATTCTATCTGCGAATAATCACAAGATAAAAGATAGTTTCCTTGGCTAGAGGCAATGATGGCCTGCCTTATCTTTCTGCCGATATCGGTTTTTATCGGTATATTCTGTAAGTTAGGATTGCTGGAAGAAAGCCTTCCTGTTTCAGTGGCAGTTTGATTAAAAGAAGTATGCACTCTGCCTGTGCGTGAATCCGCTAACTGCGGCAGGGTATCCACATAAGTGGTTTTTAATTTCATTAACTGGCGATATTCAAGCAACAAGGCCGGCAACTTATGTTTTGTCGCTAATTTTCTTAATACCTCTTCATCGGTGGATGGCCCGGTTTTGCTTTTTTTCACCACCGGTAATTTTAATCTCTCAAAGAGGATATCTCTTAATTGCTTGGGTGAATTGATATTAAATTGCACACCACTTAGATCATAAATATCCTCAATTAATTTTATCAGTCTCTTCTCTATATCTCGGGAAAGTTTTCCTAACACCTCAAGGTCCAGCTTGATGCCATTAAGTTGCATATCCGCTAATACTTCAATCAGCGGCATCTCCAGATCCCTAAAAAGGCTAGATAGGGATTTATCCTCTAGTTCTTTTTCTAATTTTGGTTTTAACTCTAAGAGTAAATTTAGCGCCATTTCCTGCTCAAGGGTTTTACCTGCGGACTTGCCTAAATAATCCCAGGCTATATCCGCCAGACCATATTCGGATTTAGCCGGATTTAAAAGATAGGCGCAAACTTTGGCATCAAAAGATAAGCCGGCAAAAATAAGGTTATCTTTGGCTAAGGATATTTTTATTTCCTTAAGGCCATGGCCTATTTTTTTAATCTTGGGGTTCGATAATATAAGTTTTAGATTATCGGTATTTGCTATATCTGTGCGAAAGAACTTATCCTGCGCATAAAAAACCATATTATCCAGGGTTTCTCCGTATAAGAATAATTCAGCACCTATCTCTATTAGTTTTTTTAATTCGCTATCAAGGCATACCTGAATGTTTATCTGCTGAGGCCTATCTTCTTGAAGCGGTAAATCCTGGATGAGCTTTTTAAACTCAAGGTATTTAAATAACCTGAATAATTCCTGTAAATTGGGTTTATTTATTTTCAATTTCGCTAAGTCAAAATCTATATCTACATCTTTATCTAACACCGCTAACTCTTTATTTAAATTTATCTGTTTAATATTATCCCCGACCGCTTTCTTTATCTTGTCTTGTTTTATTTTATCAATATTATTTAATAACTTCTCCAAGGTACCGAAATTACGAATTAACTCTGAGGCAGTCTTCTCTCCTATCCCTGGCACACCGGGAATATTATCCGCATCATCCCCCATCAATGCGATAATATCGGTAATCTCTTTTGGTTTTACGCCAAAACGTTCAACTACCCTCCCTTCGTCATAGATTACATCTTCATCTTTATGGGGACTGAATACTACTGTATCTTCATCCACTAACTGCAATATATCTTTATCGGAACTTACAATAGTAGTGGATAAACCTTGGGCCTTTGCAGCCTTAACTAGGGTAGCGATAATATCATCTGCCTCATAACCCTCTCTTTCCAATAGGGCAATCCCGTAAGCAGAAACTACTTCTTTAATCAAGGGTATCTGGCTGGATAAGGCATCCGGCATAGGCGGACGCTGTATTTTATATTCGGCAAATTTTTTAAGCCTGAAGGTGTCCCGGGAAACATCAAAACAAACCGCCAAATATTGGGGTTTATTGACTTTTAAGATTTTATTTAACATATTGATAAAACCGTATACGGCCCCGGTCGGTTGCCCAAAAGAAGTAGAAAGTTGAGGCAAGGCATAAAATGCCCGATAGCAAAAGGCAGTAGCATCAATTAGATATAACCGCTTATCACTCATTAACTAATTCATGGAGTTCAATTTATGGTAGGGATTAAAATTTGTGGTTTTCTACTTTGATAATGCTCTTAATTGGACTTTTTCAATAAACGCTTCAATGTCTTTATTAGCGGGATCCAACTGCTGCGCATCTAATGCCTCTTTTATGGCCGCGGCATAGTTTTGCCTAAGGTAGCTCTGCTTGGCTTTTTCAAAACATTTATCGGCTAGTGCCTGGTCATTTTGTCTGAGCATGGCTTTTTGATTACCTACCTCATCTATTAACCTAATAATTTCTTGCTCTTTAGATTTGCCGGCCCCGCCCTGTAGAACCAAACGTATATCTTCTAAGCGCTGCCTGGCCTTCTGTGTCCAGAGGTCATCGGGAGAGCCTAATTCCGCTCTCTTCTGCCAATATAAAGCTGCCTTATCAAAATCCCTTTTATTCTCATATAATAATGCCAAATTTGAATAGACGCTCAAATATTGCGGGTCTAGCTTTATAGATTTTAAATAACTCTCTTCTGCGCGCTCAAGAGAACCCTTTGCTTCATAGATTATCCCCAGGTCATTATAAGCCACCGCATATGCAGGGTCTAATTCTATGGCCTTTTGGTATAAACTCATTGCCGCGTCAATATCGCCGCTGCGCTGAAATCCTACTCCTTGGCTACGATAATTTCTTGCCTGTTCCTGCAGCGAGGACGGCTGTTGAGCAAAAACAAAGGAAGCGGCGCCTAAAACAAATACTGTTATGGCTATTTTTCTTATGGTATTTTGGAAGGAAGGAATATGCATCTGTTTACCTAATATTATACATTTTAAATACAGGTCGTCAAGAAAAAATATCAAATCAAGGGCTCCAAATCCAACGCAGGGTGGTGTACTTTATTTAAGAAATTTACCAGCTCCTCTGAGGTTGTAGCCTGGGTCTCATCGGCAATTTTATTAATTAAATCCGCATCGCCTAATTCTTCACAACATTTCTTCAGTTTATCGCCTAAAAGTTCTTTTAATTCCTTGGGCATCCAGATTACGCGTTTTAAGCCGCCCTCAGCAGAGATGAATTTTTTACTCACGATATATAATTTACCTATCCCTAAAAATCCCGGGGTCTGCACCCCTCCGCCTACCGAACCGGCAAGAGTAGTAAAGGACATTCCGCAGGGGGTCATGCCCGCATAATCACGGTGCACAATCATAAACCCATTGGCCTCGGGGATTATCGCTACTATACACTCAAAACATCCGCAGGAACTCTGCGGAGAATCCATCAAAGAGTACATGCTCACTTTCTCGATGGTCTTATTCGACTTCTGCCTGAAAAAATCGTTAATATTCTTCCATTGGCCCAATTTGGCATCGGTTATTGCTCCCTTTAATACGGGTTGATTTGGTCCGGTAGGCGTAATCTCATAAGAGGCCTTACCATCCAGCCATGAATACGCACCGCACAAACCTAATCGTTCGGGCGTAATCATACAAACATGATTAGGGGCAAAGCTCTGACAGAGCGTACAACTGTAAAATGTAT
>CAYHAI010000103.1:0-6300 GCA_964354585.1 uncultured Planctomycetales bacterium | reverse complement strand
CTTGCTATATTCCTGATTTAATTCCTCCAGGTGGCTTGTGGCGGAAATAACATTCTTAGTCATCACCTTGCGCAAGACAAAGATTAATCCTGCAAAAATAATCATTTGTAGCAATATTAATGAGGCGATAAACATTTTCTTCTCTCCTTCAAGAAAATCGCGAAGCGATTTTTCAGTGGTTAGGAAAGCGCTTTATGCTTTCCTATACCATTAAAAATATTAAGGGGCGCTGAATAATTGGAATACAATGAGCATCGCAATAATTGCCAGGGCCTCGGCAAACACCAGGGCAATAATCATTGCCGTAAATATCTTGGGCGCGCTGGAAGGATTCCTGCCTAAGGCATTAATGCTGGCAAAACCTCCGGCAGCAAAAACTCCACAGGGACCCAAGATACACAAACCAAAGATTATAATAAGCGCTAAGTTACGACTCATCTTTCTTCCACAATTATGGTTACTTCATTTTGATTTACCTTTACAATCCCCCTTCTTATAGGAAAACCCTGTTCATCAATAAATAATCTTCCCGAAATCAATCTACTTAAAATGCGTTTATGAAAAGGCAAAACTTCAAATACGCCCTCTTCACCAGGCAAGATAACACTCTTTGCTTTTCCTTCAAAGATAACCTCTTGTGGACTTAAAACGGTTACATCGAGAAACATAGATTATTAAAATTCTTAAATTCCAATAGACAAACCACAAATTACAAACAATATACAATTCCAAAATTACAATGACCAAAACCTATGAATTGTTTTGGTATTTGGTCATTTGGTATTGTAATTTGTTTGTGATTTGTAATTTGGGATTTGTGATTTAAAATACTCATTGATTCTCTTTAGATTCTTCTTCTTTTGAACCGTCTTCTGGAAAGGCAGACTTTTTAGCAGAGAGAAGTTCCTCTTTGGTAATACGTGCCTGACGATGCCAGGTAAAGAAAAGGACTCCTGCTAAAAGACCGGTAAAGATAATGATAATAAATATTACTATCCAAGTCATTGTCTTGGTGGGCTCTTCTGCCTTTATGCGGGTTTTAGCCAGCATCTCAGGAGCAGCAGGCCCTCCAGCAGTAACCAGAATTTTCTCCATTCTCGCAATATCTTCTTTAATCTGCTCTATAGTCAACAGGTTTTGACGATATATGCCAATGTGCTGTTGGCGGCTGACTGATTCATCGGTCTGCGATGTGGTAATTTCCTCCAAGCGCGGATAAATAGTATCGGCAATTTCTTTAGCTTTTAGATAATAATCAGTCTTATCCAACTTAGCCAGAATTCTGTCAGTTCGGCTCTTTAAATCCGTTAGCTTATTCTCTGGCACCATCCAGACATCTTCGACTTCTACTTCAAATACACGCACCTCAGCCGGTGCAAGTTCTATATCTGACTTATATACATAGTAAATAGATTTCTCCGCGTCATATTCTAATTCTAATCCACCTAAGTCAGGAATATCTTTTGGCTTTACCTCCTCGGGTAAATAAGTTTTGACTTGAATCTTTTGGGTCTTGAACTTTGAAGGATTAACTGCCACAATCCGGAATTTTATGCTTCCTGGTTGAAGTGAAGTGGAAATAATGGGTGTATCTACACCTCCAAATTTAGCCTCAAAGATTTGAATTAGAAGCTCAGCTACCGAATTAATAGCTTCGGTTTTAACCCGCATATCTTTAAGAGTTGGAGACTTTTCTAGAGCCTCTCCCAATAAAGTTGCCAAGTCAAAGCCCTCTTCACCAGCTAAAGTCTCTAATTTATCTGAAATTTCATTAACTGCTCGAGTTAGGGTCGCGGAAGGACCTTCTCTTGCCAATGCTTGTGGAAGTCCATCTACTGCTTCTTTAAGGTTCTTTAAGGTAAGAGCAATGTTCATTGGCTCCTTAGAAATTAACACCGCCTCTACTGCCTTAATTGCATCCAGGGCCGCTTTGGCAGCGCGCTCTGCCCCAGGGGCAGCTGCAGCCAAACCTGCGACTGTAGTAAGACCCATACTTTCCACCATGCCTGAACCAGACACCATGCCACTAGTGATCTGTTCAGTGATAACATAAGTATAAGCCTTGCCAGCTGTAAACCGGGCATCTGCCTTAAATTCATAGGTATAAACTCCCGGGGTTGCTTCAGTCAAAGATATATCATCGAGAATGACTTTGTTATCCCAGCTATAAATATCCAGCATCGGCATAGGTCTGATTATTTCTCCGCCTATTTCAACTTCTGATGGGCCCTGGACACTGAGAGTGACCATATCGCCGGTCAATGCCGGGTCAGGAGAAACCATGGCATTCCAAGAGTACCTTAAAGCGGTTGTTTCAAGAAGTCCGGCTGCGTCTTCTGCTGTCGCTGCACTTGACTTCAAGAGAGTAATTGATTCATTGACTGTATCTTCAAAACTTACCATTGCATCCTGAATTACTGTCTGTATATTGTCAGTAGCATTTTGAATTAGCTTCGTCTGCTCAGTCATTATTTGCGTAATAACTCCCGTTTGGTTCGCTAAGGTAGATTGAAGTTCTGCGCTCACTACAGATATCTTTTTATCCAAAACAGAATTAACTGTGACATTCATGCCAGTAACTACTCCTTCTAACTGATACATCGAAACAGTAGGTACAACATTTATCACGAAAGGTGTCCTAAATACACCTCCTGTTAAGGTATCTATCTGCGTGATGGCGCTGTAAACTATGGATGTGTTGAGGTTCGTATTATTCCAGTCTATCTTAAAGAAACCTGCCTCTGTAACATTAGGTGTGTTGAGCGTCGTATTTATCCGTGTGCCATTTGGATAGTAGACTTCTATTGAACAGTTGTTAGCGATGGTATAGAATGTGCCGTTTTCATCTCTCTCACCGGCCATGAGACCGTCCCTGGATAAATAGCTCTGGAACGTAAGGGCCTTGTTCGCCACGTCATATACGTATTCTGTCTTGGCTTCCCATACGTGGACAATTTTGGATTCTAACCAAACCGTAATGTTCTTATCTGTACCGGCAACGTACTTTTCTGTATTATTACCATACTTCTCGTGCGACCATGTTGCCTGCCAACTGCCGTACGGTGTCTTGTGCGGAACTGGCGAAGCAAGTTCTGAATCAATCCATCCTGAGGTATCGTCAACCGAAAGCCCGGTTTTTATCTCCTTGTTGCTTAAGAAGTCGCGCACATACCAGGTGATATTGTAGTAATCCAGATTAAAAGCCTGGGAATCCGCATATACTGTCGTGTCATTTGCGTTTTCAATTCTTATCTTCACAGAGACCGGTAAATTTGTGCTATTTATGGTAAATACCGAAACCGGGTCAGGAATAGACCAGAGATAATTATTAACCCCTGGTGAGTTTGTGCGATTCAAGACTATGGTCTCATTATTGCTGAAGTTATCTCTGGAGTAATATATGTTCACTTTTGCTATTGAGCCGGCGGTATTCCAGGATATGGTTTGGTTCTCATAAGTTACCCAACGCTCACCCCCAAGAGGTGAATTAAGGCTGAAATTGCCGCATATCTTAAAGGTAGCGTTTGAAGTATCATTGACTGTCTCATCAAAACGGTCTTCTATTTTGATTAAAGTATTATTGGATATGGCATCCGGCACAGTCCATAGCCAGTTATTGGTTACGTTGCCTGTATTATTTACAATGCCGTCTATTACCAAAATCGTGGCATTCGTTATATTAGTAGTATTGTTTATTACGCGCATCCAGGAAGTCCCGTTATCTAAAGAGTACATTGCTTTGACATTGGCAATCGAGCTTCCGTTCGGGAACCCTTCTATATTAACTGTCTCATTTTCCAGTTTTGTAATAACGCTGTCAACTGTTGTAATATTGGCGGCGAACCCTAAATACGTATTATTATAGGTTTCATTTATAGGAGTCCAGGAACTCCCGTTATTTGAGGAATACATTATCTTGGCTTCGGTTATAGAACTGCCGGTTGGGAACCAGGTTATGTTACGTGCCTCATTCGCAACCCAGGTTTCGTTCCCGTTGGGTGAAATCATGTTAAACGAACCGATGATACTCAAGTTACCGGCATTTTCGTCATATATAGTGTTGTCATTTGAATCCTTTGCTCTAATCTTTAAATTATTTGTCGCATTGTCAGGCACTGCCCAATTTTTAGTCGTCTCGTTATTGCCGTTATTGGTATAATTTAGTGAAATATTGTATGGATTAGACAGAGTATACGGAAATCTGGAATCGTTCACTCCCAAACTTGAATATGCGATAATATCTACTTTTGTAATATTTCCAGTAGTATTCCACCTTATTGTTGAATTATATCCAATAGGTAATCTCTCATCCGCGATTGGCGCGGTTAAATCAATCGCGCCGCGAATCTTGAAATAATCGTTCGATGTATCATTGGCTTGGGAATCTGTCGCGTCGGAAACTCTGATTTTTACAAAATCAGAAATCATATCATGGACTAAGTATCCCGTATATATACCTGTATTAGGCGTTGAAGCGTTAATAGTAGTGGCATTAATCCAATCATCGTTTTTGGCAATTTCTAATTTTGCATTAGAGACGCTTCCGTTCTTATCCCATGCAATCGTTATATTATCTTTAACAGTAAAATTCTGTCCTGCGCCGCCGTTAGGATAGGTCAGGTTAAAATAACCGACAATCTTAGAGTTAGATGGAGACGTTACTGATATATCTGAACGCCTTGCGTTAGCGTCCTGAATCATAACTTTAAATGCAGTTGTAATATTATCATTGACAGTCCAATTAAATGCCCGCGTGGCATTTGCCGGCCCTGAGTTGTTAGCGCCTTCCTTAATTGGTGGTTTATCAGTATAGTTAGTACCATCCACCGTATAGTATATATTCACCAATGATGCATTTGTGCTGGAGCAGTTCCACTTTACCTGCTGTACTGTACCTACCGGCCATATATCATAAGCTGAGCTATAAGGAGAAACTACCGTATACTTGGGCACTATTCTTGAGAATGCAGCTGAGAGGTTCGTCGCAACCTCATCATCAGGATACGTTATACGAACTCTAACCGTATTATTCAAATCATCGGGAATAGACCAGATATAATTACGGTTATTTGAAACATTTGCCTCTATCAATGTGCCAAGGCCTTCTGTAAAGTTAGTCTTTGACCAATAGAGATTTACGTAAGGGACATCGCCGTATTTGTCCCAGGTAATATATTTTACTCTGTTGGCGTATAAAAGTTCGTCAACAACAGGCGAGGTTATAACGAATCTCGGAATTATGCTAAATATCTCAGAGGTATCATTAGTCTGCTCGTCAAATGTATTAGAAACCTTTATGGTCGCATTGGGTGATATAAGAGCAAGATTATCCACGGGGATGATCCATTGATGTCCTGTGGTATTGCCTATTGAACCGTTAGCGTAATCAATGAAGTTCCAGGTGCCGTTACCGTTATTCCAGTAAATACTGACATTCTCAACATTACCTTGCTTCGTCCATTTGATATAATTGGTTGTATTTACCGCCCATTTATTACCGGATTGCGGCGATGTAACAGTAATATTTCCCGCGATGGCAAAAGGCCAAGAGAATGCAATCGGCACATTAATCTCATCAGCAAGGCGGGTTATCCTCAATTTTACATCATTGGAAAGCGTGGAGCCGTTAACAGACCAAGGGAAGGTGCAGTTGCCGGCATCTACGGAATCGCCGCTTGAATTAAGGGCAATGCTCCATACGCTCTGCCACGGCTGGCTTTCATTGCCTATCCGATATTCTATCTTAACGTTATCTGGGTAGTAAATACCGGTCTTAATCCATGTAATATTAAACTCAGTATCCGCAAAGATTCTTTGTCCATACGTGGATGGGTCAGTGATAGCGGTTGCGCCTCTGATTAAAAATGTATTATTGGATTCATCAGTTACCGTGGACTCGGCCACATCTGTAATATTTACCTTTGCCTGTTTTGAGGTTTTAACTGCGGTATCAGGAACTGTCCAGTTAGAGTATGAATTGTTAATATACGCGGGTGTTCCGTATAAGACATTTGTAACATCATGCCAGTCTGAACCATCATATACTCTAATGCTTATATTCTGAATAGAACCGGCCCTTGCCCAGGTCATAGCCGGCTTTGAGCCGGCAACCCAAACCTCATTGCCTGAATCAGGGTTTGCAACCGTAAGTTTACCTTTAATCTTGAATGTATTGGATTCATTGCTTACATCAACAGAGGCGTTACCTTCCTGGGTTCGCACCCTTGCCTTAGCAGTGGTGGTTATATCATCAGGCACGTTGGTTGGTAATGCGAATGATTGCAACACGCCTGTGCCTCC
>CAYHAI010000102.1:0-53774 GCA_964354585.1 uncultured Planctomycetales bacterium | reverse complement strand
ACAGCGTTCGCTGGGAGTAAGAGAACCGGCGAAAAAGACCGAAAAAGTGCGCTTAAAGTTATCTGAGCAAGATTTAGCGGTTATCCAGATTTACGAACAGGTCTTTGAGCGAAGATTAATCCAAATCTTAAGAAGGCATGGCACCTTAGATGAGAGCTTGTATCCGGGCAGGCAGGGGTTAGCCGAGCTAAGCGAAAAAGATGCTAATGGGAATGGACAGATAAACCATTGTATAGAAGAGGTAAGAAACCTGCTTTTAGAAGTTTCTGCGCAAATACAAGACATAGTAGATGGTAAAGTAGATTTATCCCAGGTTCCTGCTGAGCTTCCCAAAGCAGAAGACCCCTTCCTGGATGCGCTTTATCCTCAAGCGTCAAAGGAATATGCCGAAGAGATGCTCAGGGCTATGGAAAATAAAGAATTACCAAAGGAGCTATTCCCTGACTTAAAAGGTCTTCAGAAATTTGCCGAAATATATTTGAATACCGATTTTTGGCAACAAAGCCAATATGGCTTAGAGACAAAAGGCGAGGAGGAACTGATTGCTACAGGAAGGATTCAGATAATCGCTGACCTTTCTGAATTACCTGTGATAAAGGCTCTCATACAAATTTTGGGATTGCCCCAAAGATATCAACTTCCTTTTGAGGCTGGCTACCAAGCGATATGCGATTTCTATGGTCCGGGATATTTGGTTAATCTGGGCAGGGTAAAGTTTGTGAAAAATCATACCGGAGGAAAAGCAGCAAGTTACTATTTGAGAACAAATAAAACAGATGAAAGGGTATATAAAACGATTGAGTCCGGCTCAGAGGCATTTTTAAGAGAAGTAAATTGGCATGATGGCTTAATGCACAGTCTGCTTGCTTTGATTGAGGATAATCCAGGAGTAAGAGAAGTAGTGGCTCAGGTTTTATCTATCCAGCATTTCTGGGATCCTGAGGAGATAACGAAAGAGCAAAGAAAAGCGCAATATCAGAACGAAGTATTAAAGCAAATCAAGGAATCTGGTTTTAAATTAGATGAGCCAATATTAGAACTGTATAGAGACAGAGGAAATCGGCGTTACTCGGTTAAAGACATAATTGGGACTATATTAGATAGCATCAGAGCCCTTCCACGTTATCAACGCGAGTGGGAAACCCTGTGTCAGTTAGAGAAAGAATCAGGCGGTTGGTCAGAGGTAGTGAATGCTTGCTTGGAGACATATAAAAGAATGCAGACACTGCGGTTTAATTCTGATGTGCTTTTTCTTGTCTGTCTGGCAGTAAATAACTGGAAGGATATTTTTGAATCTAACGAACTATTACACTCAACTGAAGACAGACAACGATTAGAACTTGGCTTATCGTTATTTATAAAAGAGGCTATGCATAAACTAGAGAGGCCATATGATAAAAAGACTCACGATATTATTCTTCAGGCCCTAATTAACTTAATCAAATTTAAAGAAGAAGCGCTGATTGAGGAGATAAAGGAGACTTTTGACACCGAGGAATTAAAGAAATTAGTAGTAGTGTGTAGCGAATTTAATGAGGAAGACCAGATAGAGGAATGGTTAGAGGCAGGCTTCTGCTTCGATCCCGATGATAGAATGGTTAATTTATTAAAAGAGAATAACCTTTCGCCTGAAATAATTAAGAGCCATTTCCTTTTCTTGCTTACAGAAGCTTTAAAGAGTAAAGCCCATCCACCCGAGCCTGAAGACGCCTGCCATATTGGCAAAGATAACCTTTCCGGAGATTTGTATAGCGAAGAAAGCCTCACACAGCGCCAGGAAGAAGCTATAGACTTTATCAGGGTTACTAAAGCAAAAGAGTTAGCCCCTGGTTATATTTGGAAAGAAATTTGGGATAAGATTCCTAATCAAAATATTCCTATTGAAGAAGTTTTAGATGAGCTAATGAGTGATATTTTAGTGGAAGATTCTGAAAGTGAGCGTAAGAGTAGGGCTATCAATGCAGCTGAGATTTTAACTTTGTGCCTATCCCAAAAAGAGCAAGATTTAAAGGATGTTGAACAAGAGTATCTGAAAGAATTCCAAGAAGCTGTCACTTATTTATTTGAGGTCTTTGTTCCTTCTTCCAGTAGATACTTAAGTCAATTTATTAATACCAATGCCTTTTTCCACAAAGCTTTTGAATATTTTAATGGCGCGGTTGAACATAAGCCAGATGGCGCAAAAACTGTTCCTTTGGTTAAGGAGGCAACCCCAGAAGACATTAGGCCTTTAGTGAAAAATATTCTCAATAAGTGGCTTCGCGGTAAAGAAAAAGAGATTAAACAACTTCCTCCGGAAGTTTTAGAGCGGGTCGCTAATTATGCTTATGATAAGAGCGCAGAGCTTGCCTCTAATGAGGCAATTGCGCGCCGACAAGAAGATGTGCTTTCCTGTTTATGCTTGGCCTCAGAAGTTCTGGATACCCATAAGTTTACTTTGCAGTATATTGACAAACAAGGCCAGTCCGAGGAATTTGAAGTTAATTTAATAGTTCTGGTGGATTTAACTGCTAAGCCCGAAGGTTTTCCGCATCAGGCTCCAGAACCCACGCCCTTACCTGCGATTAACTTTATTAAAATAGATAAAACCGGTGAATATTTCGCAGAGCCCGGATATTACCTGGTGGTTACTTTTCCATCTGGATACCAAGATGCAGAAGTGGATGCGCTGTCTGAGTTGCTGACGCGCGAAATTGTGCAGGGCTACCAGAGGATATATAGACTTTTACGTGACCAAGAAGGTTTTGAGATTCAAGAAAGTAAAGAAGGTTTTCCCGATGGAAAAGCAGTTGATAGAATTAACGAAAAGTGGTTAAGTGAGGTTCTTGAACCTTCGCTTAATAAAGAAGGTGAACCCAAAGATATAAGCAACTTTGAGAAACTGATTATCAAGAATATC
Organism: uncultured Planctomycetales bacterium; assembly: GCA_964354585.1. Classification (GTDB taxonomy): domain Bacteria; phylum Omnitrophota; class Gorgyraeia; order Gygaellales; family Profunditerraquicolaceae; genus CAYHAI01. The sequence continues at coordinate 50,875 of CAYHAI010000102.1, read as the reverse complement.
AGAATAGCTAAAGATGAAAAATACAATGCCTATTTGCAACTTTTAGCCAAAGACCCCAGGTATAAATCATTGGTAGAAGAACCTGCGCCGTCATCTCAAGACACCTCCGCCAAAGCCGCACCTAAATCTCTTAAAATCAATCAAACTATCGGAAAATGCACCATAAAAGAAATAAAGGCAGATTATTTACCTATAGGTACACTCTTAAAACATAGACAGATAATAGTAAAAGGTAAATATAGCGTTTTGGATTTTACCATTACCATTAGTACCGTGAGTGAGAACTGGCTAGGCGCATCCCCTGGGGTAACTCAAGAGATGCTTAAGGCATTGGAGCAGATTGACGAGGCTCTCCGGTTTATTTTGCAAGAAGTTAAGGATTATAAGGAATTATGGGGGCCAATAATTAAAAAGCATTCTGAAAGGTGGCCAAAGCCAGTCGCCAAGGGTTTATTTAACCGAGTAACTGGCAGCGCCTCGGTTTTAATTTTAATCTTCTTGGCTGCAGCCACCCTCACCCTTGGCCTCTTGCTGGATGCGCTCCTGCGCGGCGAGGCAGCGCTTATGCATCAAATTAGTCAGCTTTTGGGTGTGGCAGGAGCGGGAATCTGGGGAACGAATCTGGCGATGACGATAATTGCGGGTGGAAAGTTTAAAAATAATGATTTCAGTGAGGAAGCGGAGTTAGCCCGACTGCAAACATTATTGACGCAGGGCAAGCAGCGGCCGAAACTTACGGTAATACCTACGGGAATTGCTTACCGAGGGTGTGATAGCCAGTTCTGTGGTCTTCTGGTGGTGTATAAAGGCAAGGAAAGGTCCATTCCAGGATTTGTCCCGGCTAAGGAATTAATTCAGAGGGAGGATAACCTGGCGTATTATAAGAGGTTGGTTAGCGAAGGAAAAGAAATAGAGCTTTACTTATCTGGTTTTATTATTTCCCTTGCTTTATTGATTTGCGGAATAATAACCTTAGGGATCCTTCTGATTAAAGCAGGCCTCATCAGCCAGGTATGGGATATCTTGCGCTGGCTGGGACAGCGGATGCATCCAGTAAGCGGAATTTGCCTGGCTGGGGTTTTCGGGATTGTCACTAAAGAGACAGTTGAAGATGGCCTGGTTGCACGATATCTGAAAAATAAGCAATTGCTGGAAAGGCTTCTTGAGAAACGCGCAGTGGTAGATAAACTATATTTGATAGATGAGATAGCCAAGAAGATATTATCCATACTTACTATATTTGCCGTCATTGCCACCCCTCTTTTTATCTGGCTCTATTGTTTATCACCTGATGTTTCCTTTTCGCCTGTAATTATTGCTTATTCTTTACCAATAATTATTCCCTACCTATCCTATGGAGCCTTCAAATATTTCTCGAATAGATATCAGGATAATCTCAATCGTAGACTGGGATTCCTCAGGTTAATGGATCAAGACCTTAGCAAATCTCTTGCAGTAATGAATTATAAATTTAAGCAGTTACAAGAAGCATTGTCGGCAAGGGACACCCCAGGAGGGCCTTCAAAATCGGGTCTTGGGCTTGGCCTATTTATCTTCGGCATCCTTCTTGCCAGCGCCCAGGATTGTTTTGCCGCGGGTTTTGGCAGATTTGGTTTGGTCGGGCAGGGCGGTAGTTATTGGGTGGGTATTATTGGGGTGTTAGCGTTAGCTGCGGTTTTGGCGGGGATAATGACTCAGAAAGAGAACTTTGGAAGGTTATCTGAGAAGCTTCAGGAATTCTTCTACGGATATTTCAGCATCTTTAAGAATGCCTTTAAGCGTCCAGCGGTCAACTTCTCGGTGGTTGGGAATAATAAGGGTAATCTGCTTGGTGGGTTTAAAAAGCTTGACGTGGCTGCCGCGTTGGTCAACTCTAAAGTATCCGGCGCGCAGGAAGGCGCGGATAATTTCGTTACCCGAAAGCAGGGGTGGTTTCATATTGCCAGACTAAGGACTTTATGGTTAGAAGCGGGGCGGATATCTTTGGGGTTAGGTTCTAAATATAAGAGGATTGCCTCCTTGATATTTTTAAGCGCTTCTTTCTCGGTTTTGCCTTGGCTGTGGCAGCCGGGTAAGGAGGGGACACTGGCAACAATATATCCATCTTCGCCTTTCTCTAAGACAATTTTGAGTCTCATTTTTATCACCTCTGTAATTATATATACAATAAATAGATTAATAAGTCAAGGTCAAACTTTCTATCCCGCCGATGTTTCACTCTCGTGTCCTCTTACTCAAGCGTTGGGGATAGGGGGATTGGGCGGTTCAGCAGGGTATTGGGCAATGGCGGGGGTGGTGGGAGGAGGCGATGCGTATGGGAGTTCTGTTAATAACCATACTAACCAGCAGCAACTCATAAATAAAGGGTCTTCTGTTTCTCTTTCTACTGATGAAAGAGCAAAGATTTTAGAAGATTCTTCTAACTTCGCTGAACTTATTCGGAAATGGTTTGGAGAGAACAAGAAGATTACGGCTGTAGATCTATACTCCGGCCCCGGAAACTTTGCTAGAAATATGCAATGTAGATACCCCGGCTTATTCCAAGAGTTCTTGAGTGTGGATAAGTTAGTGTTTGAACGTCATCCGGAAAATTTCCCTGAAGTAATTAAACAAAATGTGATAGAGTTTGCTTCGAGCAAAGAAAACCAGCAAAGGTTTGATGTTGTTTTTATTATGGCGCCGTATGAGATTAGCTTAATAGAGCAAATGCAGCAGGGATCGCCCATACTTTCCTTATTGAAACCCAATGGCCTTATTTTTCTACGTTTGAAGCCCGGCGAAGAAAGAAAATTACGTATCTATTTGGGATATATTGTTAAGGAAGGATATCGCCAAATAACTAAAACGAATTTTGGCGGCGTATCAGATACGCTCCATACAGATGCAGATAGCCCCATATGTATTATTACTCATGACTTTATCGGTGCCCTCGCCCGGCAGCCGCTGGCGGAGGAAAGAGAGAAAATAGAACGCGCAGGAGTGGCGATAAGAAGCTTGAGGCATGGCAGAAAAATATTCGATATTTTCCAATATTCAGCAAACATTGAACAGAAATTGGCGAATATAATTTTAAATTTGAATGAATCTACCGGACAGCTGAGAGAAGATTTAAGCAAGGTGGACAAAAATTTTTCAGGCAATATAATGCGCAATCTAATAGAAATTATTTTAAAAGGGGGGGAATCTTCAAGGCAAGGCAAGTTAACAGCCGATGAGGCTCAAGAGTATATAAAAAGCATACAGCAAGTTGCAGAGGGACTAAGCAAGCAAATAACCGAAATAGAACAAAAGCGCAAGCATTTTGATTATTGTTATCAGGGAGACGCCTCAACCAAGCAATATTTATTTGTAAGTCAATTTGAAAAAATAGCCAACTATATAAGTAAAATTATAGAGATATTGCAGAGCCGTATAGAACTAGCAACTGCTGTGTCCCCTCATGCTGCCCAGGATATCGTTGAATTAATTATTGAGATATGTCAAAAAAGGCGATACGTCACAGTTGTAAACAATATTGCCGCGTCATGCGAAACCTCATCAAATCGCCTAACCCTTAAGAGCGCTATAGACAACATCATAAATAACGCTGTACATTTTGCCAATGCGGAACAAGGTGAAGAAGCAAAAGTTATAGTTACTTTAGTCGAAGAAAAAGGCTTAGTCAAGATAACTATTTCAGATAACGGACCAGGCATTCCTCAAGAATTATTAAAAATAGACCCAATAATGCAGAGACCCCTTATATTTAACTTCAACGTTTCTCAGCGGGAAGGCGGCACGGGTTTAGGATTAACCGAGGCATGGTATGCTATAAAAGATGCCGGCGGCACAATTGCGGTGGAGTCGTTAACCCAAGAACAAATCCAAGAAGTAGGTAAAGATAAAACTGATATATCTGATTTCGCGGAGTATTGTAGGTCTTGCGAGGAAGAAGTAAGAAGGTTAGGACTGAAGTATGTCCATCGGCTTTATACAATGTGCCATAAAGAAGTGAGTAAGTTAAGAGACGCCTTAAGAGAACTTGCTGCCCAAGGCGAGCATTTTACTAAGGAAGAGGTAAAGTATGTATTTGACTTAATGCAATCCTCAGGGACATTGCTCCAGGAGTCATTTGATATCTATGAGGTAAGATGCCAAGCGGGGACTTTGGAAAATTTATGGTTGCTACTCGGGCAGCCATACAAGGCATTGTCTGGATTTTCTTCAAGTGAGCCAAATTATGGTTATAGCGCAGACCAGAAAGACCTCATGTTAAGTGTTGCTTCAGCATTAGATTGGGGCCTTTGGATAGTTGAGAGGATAGCGTTGGGCAGGCGTATCACCCCAGGTTCTGACTTTACTATCTGTTTGCCTGTAAAGATAGGCAGAGAGAAAAAAGAAGAAATTCCGGTTGCAAAAGAGATGCCTGTTTGGAGAGTAAGGAGAGAGGCGCGAGTTTTACATAAAAGAATAAAACCTATTATGAAGGAAGTGGGACTGAAAATAGAGCAGTTATCTGCTCAAGCTCTCTCTGAAAATCAAAAAGGACTACTGCAACAAATTGATACTCATATGGCTGATTTACTTAAGGCATCCGAAGAAGCCTTATTTGACTTAGAGCAGCGAATAATCCACGAACAAAATCAAAATCGCGCTCTTCTTTTAGATGCCATTGAAGAAACCTTAAGGCCTTACATAAGAATAATTTCAAGAGATATATCCTGTGCTGTAAACGATGCTTTCAGTTTTAAAAAGTTAACCGATGGGCTTATTAAATCCATGAAAGATAATCTGTCACTGCTTAATAAAGTTATGCGAAGTTTATCGACCGTAAGGGGAGTTTATATAGGGATAAATAATACGCTACGTATACCCGGACTCACTGAGAAAGGAAAATATCAACAGCTAATGGGTACGTACCAACAGGGGCCTGTTCTTATCCGACCCAAAGTTACCAGAGGCTATATTTCTGATTTAGTCAGATGGATTTTGGATGAAAGAGAGCCCATTTCCAATACGATGAGCTTTGCCAGTTCTCTTCGAGAATGCGGAAAAGCCTCTGCCCGAGCAATACCTGAATTTATTGAGGTACTGAAGACTGGTAGCACAAGTAAGCAGACAAGAGCAGCAATAGCCTTAGGCCAGATTGGTATTTATGATAGAGACACAGCGTTAAGAGAATTATTTAAGCATCTGTTTCAACCTGAACATATGGATCCGGGAATCTTATCAAGCGCTATAGGCAATTTATTAGAAGAGGTAACTCCTGAGCTTATAAGCGCCATTGAGCATAAGGATAATAATATTCGTTATAGTTCAATAGCAATAGTTACTGGTGCTCAGGAGAAAGTAAAGCAACAGGCAGCTCCTTTATTGTTTAAGAGACTTAAAGATAGAGAAGAAACCGAAGGAGGCTTCTGCGACAGTATTATTGAATTCCTCTGTGAGATTAAATATAAGGATATAGTAAGCTATCTTCTTGACCAGATTCCTCAAGTTGATGACTTGACCGCCCAATTTATGTTAAATAAGTTAGGAGATATGGGTAAGGAGGCTCGGGAAGCCTTGCCCACCTTAAAGAAATGGGAGAAAAAGAATCCGTTAACAGGCCTTTCTATCGCTTACACAATAAATGCAAGGGAAAGGATAGAATGTGCTATACAGGAAGCCGCCAGAAGGATTATGGAAGAGTGGGCGTATTTTGAGGGGAAGGTGGTGAATGCTCAGACAGCTGGCCAGTGGCTAAAGGAAATCCGTAGATTGTTAGGCTTCACTCAGGAAGAATTCAACGAAGCACTCGTTTCCTATCTTGCAGGAGGCTGTCATATTTCAGCAGGGCTTCTGAAAGCGGCAGAGCAGTTGTATCGAGACAGGGCTGGCCAGAGATTAAGGGCTTTCCGTCAGGCGCTAAGATTTAGCTTAGAAGATTTTGGCCGGGCCCTTGCTCAGAAACTTGGACGCAAGAAACCTTACACCAGGGCGTATATTTCTCGTTTAGAAAAAGGTTTAGACTTTGTTCCGCCGCGGTTTCTTTATGCCGCAGAGCAAGTATTTGAAGAGAATCGAAAGAGGGTCGGCCAGAAATTAGGGGATATCCGCCGGGCGTTAGGAATGGAACAGACACAATTCGGTAAAGTTATTGCTAGAGAACTTAAGCGCCATAGGCCTTTCAGCAGGGGTTGTATTGCTCAATTAGAGATAGGGAGATTTGCTGCCTCCATAAAGTTTTTGCAGAAGTTTCTGGATGCCGCAGAGCAAGTGTATCGGAAGAATCAAAAAAAATTGGGCAAGCAACTCAATGACATCCGCCTACGGTTAGGATTTAGCTGGGAAGAATTTGGTAAGGTCATGGGTGAGCAGCTTGAGCGCAACCCCTTTTCCAAACATATTATTAAAATAGCAGCAGGAAGACCTGTTGTTCCATTGAAGCTTTTGCATGCTGCCAAGCAATTATACCGAGAACAAGCTGGTTTAAGAATTAAGGCAATCCGTGAATTATTAGGCCTTAGCCAGAGAGAATTTGGTCAAGTGCTGGCAGCACAACTTAGGCGCAAGAAACCTTACCGCAAGAAACCCTACACTGAAGATTATATTGGGGACTTAGAGACAGGAAGATTTGTTGTTCCACCTAAGCTTTTGATTGCTGCAGGGCGAGTGTATCGAGAAAAAGCCGGCCAGAGACTAAAGAAGGTCCGCGAAGCATTAGGGCTTAGCCTAGAAAAATTTGGCCAAGTCCTGGGTAGGCAACTTGCACGCCAGCCTTTCCACTTCCAATATATTTCTCACTTGGAAGCAGGCCTACAACCTGTTTTACCGAAACTTTTGCAGGCGGCAAATGAATTAATGAAAAAAGAGCAGGCCCTGGTCAAGCTGCATCAGCTCCAAGTTAAAGGCGTAGAAGAAATAGTGGCTATAAATGAAATGGCTCCAGATATGCCAAAAATTAGAATAGAGATTAAGCAAGCAATCTGGTTTGCCGTAACCCGCCAACTTTTCTATGAGAATGGCGAGTTTCGGCTTTTTGGGAGCGGCAGATCTTCAAAAGGAGAAGATAAGACGGACTCAGAGCGTCCAATAAACCCTCTTGTAGTTTTTTCCGATCCAGCTTCAAAGGCGTTCTTAACTGCTGCATTTTACGATAGTTTCGAACGCCTTGGAATTTCACAACCTGCCATAAAAGGCTTGTTAGATGTTTTGTCAGAGCAGTGTACAAACGAGGATCAAGAAGAGGCTTTTTCTATTATTAAGAGGTACGTTTTAAATTCAGAGTTTAATTCAATATTTGAAAAATATGATCCTAAAGGGCGAGCTGAACACAAGTTTGGGCTAATTCGCGAGTTTATAGCAGGTTCTTTAGTTGCCGACATAGGTTGTGGAAACGGCCTATTATCAGAAATAATACTGAAAAACAGCACCCAAGTAGAAAAAGTTATTGCCACAGATTTGGAAAATAGACTCAGCATATCTAATCCTTCAGTAGATTTTAGGTTGCAGCAACAAAAAGATAAGGTACCAATAGATACAGGTATAGTTGATACGGCAGTATTGAGCTATGTGTCTCATCATATTGAAAGAGGCGGCCAAGAAAATATTTTAAACGATATAAACCGTGCCTTAAAAATGGGCGGCATACTAATTGTGCTGGAAGATACATTTTCTAATGAAATTGAGCCTATTTACAAAAGTGGGCTGTTAACAAAATTCTTAAAAGTTAGTGATAGTCAAAGAAAATCTGTTTTAGCTTTTTGCGATTGGTTAAACAATAGCGTGCTTGGGAGACTAAATATGCAGGCCCCATTTACGTTCAAAAACATAGAGGAGTGGGAGGGGTTGTTTAGAAAATCGGGTTTTTCTTTGGTTTCTAAGCAATTTTTGGGAATAGACGAAGGCAACCTCAATTTTACTCCAAGAGGAATCCTTGTTTTGAAGAAAATTACTGAATCGCCCGGTAGCGATAAAAGACAAGCCCAACCCGCCGGAGTTGATTTGAGGGAGATAGGACCGCAAAACAATGGCGGTTTGGCAAGAAGACTAGGGGCCATACATCACGACATGATGAACATGCTAAATATACTGACTGGTAACGTAGGCTGGATTAAATCAGACACCGCAGATGATAATATTAAGGCGTTTTGTACACGATGTAAAGAGGTAGTAATGCAGTTAAGGGATGCTGCTTACACAATATGCGACAACGAGGACGACTTAGGGCCAAATGTATCTTCTTATGTAGAGGCAGCTAAAGAATTGATAGAAATACTCACTCCTGAGAGAATCGCTTTATTAAACTCAGAGATTGCAAGAATAAGTAGGGAAGTGCATCGTCTTCCAGAACCAGAAATAGCTCAAGATGCTTGGTTCTTTGAATATGGAACTAAGGCCATATCTTTAATTTTGTCCAACACCTTAGAACTATTTGCTCAAGAAGAAAAAGAGGTTGACCCCAAGGAGTTGCTAGATGCCGCTTTGGTAGCGGAAGTAGCTCTTTTTGCGAAAGTTCAAATCCATAGAGATTATGCCCAAGGGGGATCTTTGCTAAAAACAAACGCAGGCGACTTGTTTAGAGTTTTCATTAACCTTCTCAGAAACGCCTGCGAGGCTATGTCGAAAAGCGAAGGCACAGTAACAGTAAAAACTCGCAGCGCAGAAGACGCTGTTGAAATCAGGATCAGCGATACGGGAAGCGGTATGCCTCAAGATAAGGTAGATGCCTTTAACAGCGGCAGGGCTGTTTTCTCCAGTAAAGGCGAAGGCCACGGCCTTGGCTTAGGAATTGTCAGAGAATTAGTCCAGAAAAACAACGGCACCATTGCGGCGGAGTCAGAAGAGGGCAAAGGCACGACATTTACGATTAGGCTGCCGTTGGCAGGCGAAAAAATTGCCCAAACCCTCGGCGAACTCGCCAGGCAACCGCCGGCTAAACAAACCCAAACCCCAGCCCAGCGAGTCAACGCCGAGGCGCGCATCCTGAAAGAAAAGTTCGGGCCGATAATCGCGGCAATTCTAGCGAATATTGAGAAGCTATCTCCAGAAAAGGAGCTTTCAGAGAAAACAAAAGAAATTTTAAAAGAAATGGATGACCAAACAAGGCATATCTGTGACTTACTGAATCAGATAAGCTTTGATAGGGAAATCCAGGGAAGCAAGAATGAGAATCTAAAAATCCTTTTAAAAGCTCTCCATTACGAAGCCATACACAATATAGGAAATCTAAATCATCCCTTAAGGACAGACGTGGTGGTATTATTGCAGGAGGGCTCTTCATTGGTATTGACAGATAAGTTAATCTGGAGAATGAGGGATTATTGTTTAGCCATAGGTAGATTTCTTGAGTGTTTAGCGAACATCAAAGAAGTGCGCTTAGGCAGAGAAGGTAGCAAGATAAAGACTTGGCGTTTGTGTGTACCGGGGTGGCTCTCAAAACTACAATATCCTCTGGCGATGAAAAGCTTTGATGACCAGCTGGTTGAAAAATCCGATACCACCCCCTCTGGCTCTATCCCGGGAGTATTTGATTGGCTTTGCGAGAAGGAAATCACAACTGAAGAAAAAGCCCGCAGCCGAAAGCAAATAGCAGAGGGCTTAAAGGTGAAGCCAGCAACCATTGAGCATGATTTATGGGCGCTAGCGCTATATTTGCATTTATTGCAACGCATCGGAACCGGCAAAGATGCGCTTTACTATGTGCCAGAGGGCATTCGTAAGAAAGCCGAATTATTAATGCCCGTCCTCGCCCAATTCCAAGGCTCTCCCCAGATGCTTCGTCCCTCCAAAGCCGCCCTGCAAAAAATCTATCATAAACAAATCCAACCGATTTTGGAATCTGACGCGGCTGATTACTTTAGCAGGACCGTTGATTTAAGTAAAAGAGAAGAATTTTTGCAAAATTTATTTGCTTTCACATTAACTGTTCTTTTCAGATTAAGCAGCATGACTGAACTTAATTTTACTATAGAGGAGGCATTAAGCTATGCAAAGAAGAAGAGATTTGAACCTCCGCAGGGACATACAGAAACATTAGATTTTGGAGTATTCAAAAATTGGCAGGCATGTATTGCAACAATATCTTATCTTATTACAGGAGAAGTTATTTCAGAAGAAGAGCTAATCGCAAGAATAAAAGAAGGAGAAGCCCAGACTCTATACTCACTTCAGTATACTACACAAGCAATTTTCACAATGATTTCTTTAAGCCAAGAACATCGGGGCATTTTCTTCTATGGAGAACTCTGGAAAAAATTTATTAATACTTTAAAAGAGGCACAACGTGTTAGTGACGAACTTGAGATTTCAGCTACGTTAGGACTCAAAGACGGCAGCACTGTTACTGTAGGACCCGAAAATGTTCATAAAGTAAAAATTCAGGAGATACCAGATTATTATAATGTAATTTTTCAGCGAGTTTTGAATTTAGCTTTAGGGTATGTGGAACCTTGGCATTCCTCCACAGACTCGCCGGGTTCAAGCACAATTCTTGGCCTATTCATATTCATCTTCGGCATCCTTCTTGCTTCTGCTACGCCTTCTCTTGCCGCGGGTTTTGGCAGATTTGGTTTTGGCGGGCAGAGTAGTAGTTATGGGTGGGGCATCGGGACATTAGTATTAGCTGTGGTTTTGGTGGGGACAATAAGACAAACTTACTTAAAAGCAACCTCTAAGTGGGGATTGACCAGCCTTGATTCTAAGGGCGGCGCCAGGTCATCTATCTCAACGATAATCAGTGGTTGGCTTGGTTCTCTTTGGGAGAGATTTATCTTTTTACTCCAGGCATTAAAATCCGCATTACCCTTAAGTTGGAAGATTATCTGGGCATTATCCGGTATTTGGTCGTCTATCTCTGGATGGGCGAGGACATACTTACTAAATTCTGCAGAGAGAGTTCGTTGTAGTTCCCAAAAATATTTCTCATTAATCATTAATTACCTCCTTAAAATAGCGATTGCGGTAAGTCTGCCAATTCTCATTCAGGTCTTCATCAGCATAGGTCAACGCTTCTTTATAATCAAGAGTGGGCATCCTTACTTTTTCCGTCTTTCCACTATAATGAATGATGTCGCAATGAGCAAATCCATGAGTAGTATCGTATCTAATTACGGGCTGCCAACTGCCTTTTACTACGACTTCCAATTGCACCACAAATTCTACTATTTCATTTTTATCCCGCTCATGCTGGTGGCGCTTGCGGCAATCAGGAGCATAAGCAGTAAGGAAGCTTTTAGTTTTGCCCTTCTTCGCCATAAAAATAATATACCTGATATAGGCAAGAATGTCAATGGTTTTTGCGCCTTTGCGAAGGACAGCGGTATCGGCCCAGAGGGGCAGCAGCCATCAGAGCAGCAGAGTAAGAATTCTGTCCCTATTCCACCCAGCGGAATAAAGAAATTTTTCTTAAACGGCAAGGAAGCAACTGCGCAAGAGATTCGGGAAGAGATGACAAAGCTTAGCCAAGGAGGATTTCAGTTTAATGCAAGAATAATAGATGAAAGTGAAAGCGATGGTGGGCTTAGCTTAGAATTGGGAACTGTGGCGCAAAGGGACCTTGTAAGGATGGCAGAGTTCGGTTTATTTAATATTGTACCGCAGTCTCTCCTTGACCTCGCCCGCCAGCCGCTTTCAAGTGAAATTAAACATCTCAACATCACCCCGCCCACTGTTGGCTCAGAGGAAGAAGTGGATACAGCGATTGTGAATATCTACGATGCCTATAAGGCAGGCCAGATAAATATTCAGCAAGCCGCCAGAAGGATTATGGAAGAGGTCTTGCCGGCGTGGGCGTATTTTGAGGGAAATGTGCCTAATGCTGATACAGCGCTGGAGATACTGAGGCAAGGGATTAAAGTCATCGGGTCACACGTCACACGTCACACGTCACACGTCGACGAGGAATTGATAGAGTTCGTGTTTATGCAAGAGGCGATAGGGATTTTGGAGAGGTATAAGGATGAGAAAGAACAGACAAAGCTATTTGAGGAATTAGAGAGGTTTAATTATCGCAGGCTGGCGGCACTCAGTTTCTTTTCTTGTTACTATTGGTTTAATAATATTAAAAGAGAAATTATTGAATTAAGCAGAAACATTGAAATTAAATTAACTAAAAAAGAAGGCCCAAAAGGCCTTATTGCATTTTTGTATTCTATTGAAGGGAGAGAACAATGGGAGAAGTTCTTAGAGAGTTTAAATCGTTTTGGGAAATTATCGGATAGGGCAGTGGCTATGTATGACGTCCTACTTCATAAACATGGAATACTAGCATTCTTTAAAGATACCAAAACAATGTCTTTGTTTAAGTGGGACGAGTCGCAAGAAGAGACAGTAAAGCTTTTGAAAGACGGGTTATCTAATCTTGAAGAAGATTTAGCCGTATTTGGTTATATGAGTTTGCATAATCTAACCGACAAACCTGAAAATTATGGGCCTGTACGAAAAGAGGAAATCGCAAAAATGTTACACATGCAAGGCCTCACCCTCGCCCAAGTCGCCGAGCAGCTTAGGCAGCGGTTGGAGAAGGACTCAAAGCAGAATATAGTAGAACTAGACTCTTTCGAAAAGTTTATATGTGATTTCTTTGCTGGCAAAGAGAGTATTTGTGGGCTTGATTTTGGAGCAGGCTCTGGCCGGCCCACACTCACGATGCAGGAGTTATTGAAGAGAAATTTCATAGAGGTAGATTACTTTGGAATAGAGAATTTGCTCGAGCCTGTTATAGCTGCCCGAGAAGATAACCGACCTGTAACATTTTTTGATGTTAATGATTTAAAAGTAAAAGGGAGTGACAAATATGATTTAGATTTAATTACAATCTTTGCGCCAAGTCCACATACTTTGTCTAATTTTATCCACATAGCAAAAGAGGTAATAGCTGAAAAAGGATTAATCATTATTATATTAGACCTAGATGATATGAAGTGTTTATTTAGGGGCTCTACATTATCTTTCGGAGTTGAGGCAGCGGCAGCTTGGGAAATACTATCAGATTTTCAACTATTAAGTTTTAAGGATGCATTTAATGACATTTACCCGGACGTTCTTCGTACCACTAAGTTTGCCTTTGTCTATTCTCCTCAAGGTCTGGGTGAACTTGGGGCAAAGCCTCAAAATACCCCGCCCCACATCTCCGAACTTCCCGGTTGTCGGGGACCGGATGACCAAAATCTAAATGGCAGGAACATGGGCGGCACACAAATGGCGCATCTGGGCGGGCTGGGGAAGAAGGGGCGGGATAAGCAGAAGCCAACGCAAAGCTATTCTTTAAGTTTAAAGAATCCGTATTTCTCTAAAATAATAAGTTTGCCTTTGAAATGTTTTTCTTCAGTAAATTCGGTAAATAGTCTTTCTAAAGAAAAAGTAATATCTCCAATATATGAAGGATGGATTTTAATTCTGATGATTCCTGGGAAATCACGAGGAGGGAACCTTAAAGAGTTGGCAAAATGCCTGTTTTGGGTTAAGAGTATAGACTTTTGTTGTTTTGTAAGCGCGGCTACTTTTTCATCAGGTGTTCCCTTGGCAACGCAAAATATAAGGTGTCCTCTTTCTTTAAGCCAGGAAGCCAATTCCTTAGGTATATTTTCATCAATAAGGAACCGCACTCTACGCCTCTACAGGGTTGAAAGGGATGAACTCAGACCTCTTAATAAGTTCGCTGGCATAATGCAGAGCCGCCCTGATTGCCTCTTCCGACAATTGAGAATAATAGCGGTTAAGAATCTCTTGGATGCTGACTCCCCCTTCAATCAGGTCCAGTACAAGGTAAACGGCGATACGAGTTCCTTTGAAGACTGGATCTCCTCCACAGATAGCGGGGTCACAGCTGATATAATCTCTGATCCTAATATCCATTCCATTATCTTTAGTCATTTAAAGCACCTCCTTAAGCAAAGAAACTATAACATACAACCACTTTCACGTCAAGATGGATTTTGCGTTGAAGTGATAAACAATATGGCCTCTTCAGGAATGCCTCCAACCTTGAGGATATCAGCTGAGCAAGCGCAATATTATATAGAAACCCGCCAGCTTTTCTGGGGGAATGGTGAGTTTCGGCTTTTTGGCAGTGGAATATCCAAGCCCATAACTCAGGAAGAAGTCAAAGCAGTTGTTGATGATATAAATAGAATTTCAGGAAAAGTTATATTTGATGATGAGACGAAACATCAAATTGCTCAAAAAGTATCAGGTATGGGATTGATAAAGGATAAAAGCGCCCTGGTTATAGGTCCAGGCAGGAACGACTATCTGCCAATTTTACTTGCTAAACTGGGGCTTAAAACTAACGTTATTGATATAGATGAGTCTGTAATAGAGGAGCAAAAGGAACTGTATAAAGTGTTTGCCCTTGAGCAGAAAATAAGTATTTTTGTTTCCTATGATGCTATAAAAGATAAAAAATTTGATTACATAACATTATTAGCTGTTATACAGGAAGTTACAGATGTATTTGGAGATGACAAATTAGCAGCTTTATTAAGGTTTAGGCTAAATCTTGATATTTCACATTCAGACATTGAAGTTGTTGAAAATAATGCAAAGAGGTATTTTGAGTCTAAGATAAAAAAGATGATAGAACCTATTGTAAGCCGTTTAAATCTTGATGGTGGCTATATTTTTGTCAATGCTCCCGCTGCATTTCCTATCACTGTATTTAAAGGAACTAAAAACCCAAATGATATCGCCTTTATTGCAAAAGACCTATATTATTTAGATGAAGTACTCTTAAACCTGGGAAAAGAATTAGGCGTTCAATTTAAACCACAACCGCAAATAGATATAAGCGATTTTAGTATGGTTCCTGGAAACTTAGATGAGCTAAGAGCTTATGCGGTTTATAAGGCTGAGAAGATACAACCAGTTACCACCATACCCAAACCCCACACTGGCTCGCCAGCAGAGGTTGATAAGGAGATGGGCGTAGAAAAAATCAGGCAGAATTTTGAAAGAGAACTGGGCCTGGAAGGTAAAATATCCACTTTAGGGAAAATAGTACCTTGTTTTATAGGCTCAGTAGGAAACCAACCCTGCTACGTTGTCAAAAATTTAGAAGCGCTTAGAGCGGTAAGAGAATATTGGAAAGGAAGAGCCCATTTCCTTACGAACTCATGTGTTCTGAAATGTGAAGGAGAAGCAGTAGGCAGTCTTGAGTATGATATAAATTTACCTTTATCAGGGGAGGGAATTATGGCTATTCCCATCGGCCATATTCTTGATAAGAGAACGGGTATCTGGTATTTTATTGAAGAATTTATTAAATACAACATACAATCAGCATTTTGGGACTTAGATAATCAAGGAAGAAAAGGGCTTATTAAAAAACTAGGTACGTTGGTAAGAAAAATGAGCGACTTAAATATTGAGCCCGATGTTACGGATTTAGATGACGAAGAACATATTAGAGTCAGAAGTAATGGAGATATTGTATTGACAGATGTGCACTTTCATGGAATGAGAAAAATCACAGATATCGCAGGACATAGGGCATATAAAAATATTCTGAAAATTATTTCTCATTTGGTAAAAGGCGATGAGGAAAAAGAAGAACTAAAAAGTGTGTTTGATGAGTCTTGCCGCGTCCCCAGCCCTCAAGTCGCCGAAGACCTTAGGCAGCGGTTAGTGGCAAATGCTGAGGCCGAGGGGCAGGCGAGATATCATCGGCTTAGTGCCTATATGAGGGAATGGTTTTTCTTCAAATATGGAAGGCTCTCCGATGAGCATCCAGTAACGGTCTATGCGCGGGAGGCGCTGAAAGAAGCTCTTGGTGAGCAGGACACAAACTACTCTCTATATGTCTTACCGGAGTGGCGGGAGATTAATGCTACTGTCTTGCCTGATGGAACCATTCTGGTGGCATCAGGGTTACTGGGGTTTGTGAAGTATCGCGAGGAGCTGAAGGCGGTGTTGGTGCATGAGGTAGTGCATCATAAACGAGAGCATGCGAAGGTCGCAGAGCAACTTGAAGGAAAACTAAGAGAGTCCACTGCTAATATTCGCGAGACCATTGAGGCGATTTTGCAAGTTATTGGCGTTCAACGTGCGCTTGAATATGAGGCTGACCTGCGCTGGATGTTTGGAGAGTTTGGTAAATTTCAGGTCAACCCCCTTGCTCGGGTCGTCTACTTCACTCGGTTAGAGCAGTTTAAGAAAGAGCCGGGCAGAATCAAGGGGTCTGATTTGGCGCATGGGGCGCTTCAGGACCGGGCGCTGAATATTGAAAGCCTATTCTACTTCTTTGATATAGATACGCTCTCCAGCGAATTGGGCGGAGAGATTCCAGAACAGATTAAAAAACAACTTGCGGCGATTCCCTTTGACCAAGTCTACTTTGGAGGCGAGGTTCCCAAATTTATCCAGGGGAATCAGTATGAAACCGTCCAGAAGCGGCGGTTGAACATTGCCAAGGAACTGCCCACCAGACAACTGGGCATTGCCCTTAGCGCTCTTATCCAACTCGTCAAACCAGAACAACAGGGTAATCGCCAGAGCGTCAACCAAACAATTCTCAAATGTTTGGCTGGGCGAGTAGATGAGGAACTTTTTTGCGAACTGAACTGGTCAAATTCCAAACAGCGAGGATTAGCCAGGCTGCTCTTTTATGAGTTGCACGCGGGGCTTGCGTGGTTTCAGCCGAGGAAAAAGGCAGGGAAGCTGGTGGCTGCTGTGGAGGCGTTAGAAACACGACGCAAAGCAGATGAGGCACTTTTGGTTCATCCTGAAGATGTTGGGGCTATGAGCGAGGTTCTGCGCTCTGCGGAGTTTCAGGGGCTGGCTGTTCCGCCAATAGCTATTCTGCCGAATAAACTGGCCAAGCGTCTGGCGCAATGGCTTATCATGCAACTAGCGCTGAATACAAAACCAACACAGCCCAATATTGAACGTTATATAAACTTGGCCCATACCTTAGCCACAAGTTTCAGAGCGCTCTATGCCGCTCAAGGAATTGAGGCTAAGCAGGTAGATGAAGTTTTTGAGCGGACGATAGAGCGGCTCTATGCCGTGCTTGAGTCGCAGAAAGACTTACTTGAATTTGCCAAACAGAAGGTAGAGGCAACAGAAGAAGGCAGGCGCCTGGCAGTATCTACCCAGTCAAGGCAGGCAGAGGCGCCTTGTTGGTGGAAACGCCAAAAAATTGACGCGCGGGCGCAGGACTTTGCTCAACAACTGCGCGGCAAAGTCGCTTTTGGCAGGCCATATCAACAAGCAGACTACCGAAAAATTTTGCAGGAGATGAAAGAGTATCTGCATAATCGCAGCACTAAGGAAGTTATTGCTTTCTTTAACGACATTGCGCTGGCAGATTATTTTGACACATCAGAGAAGCTCATGTCAGTTACAGCTGAGATTGACGCTGCTGATAAGGCAAAAAATGAGTATGAAAAGGTGGTCTTGTTGGAGCACGAACAAGACAGATTAGAGGTTCGCTCGCGCTTGCAAGGTTATGTATTATTTCGGCTGTATGAGTGTGCTTTGAGGGCCTGGGAACAGTTTATTTCGTTCTCTGAACCCCTGAAGCAGGCTTGGCTGTTTAGAGGCTTAGTCACACTAATCTATATTATGCCATCTTCGCGTTATCATATTGCGAAACTCGGCCAAGATGAACAAAGAAGGTTAGTAATTCAAGAGCTATCAACGTTGGCAAGACAAGAAGGAGGAGATTATTTCTCAATAGATGAGACGAACGTAGAGGACAAGGAGCTGCGATATATCAGTATGATTACCTCCAGCGACCGAACCTATTTGGATCGGCTTTTGCAATCAGTGGAAAGAAGATGTCTTGAACCACAGTGGTCTGACCAGGAAATCGCTGACTTTTATCCAGTTTTCTCTGGCGATGCGCAACTTGATTTTTCTCTTGATGCCGAGGCTGTAATTTCTGCGGCGGCGATTACTAAGCCGCTCTTTGCAAAAATCTTAGCACAGCATATCGCCAGATTTTCTAATTGGCAGGAGTTTTTTGCTCACCTTGAACAATTGGAGTCTCTGGGGGTGCCGGTAGTTAAAATTATGGCAGAGGAGCGCAAGGCGTTTGGCCACATCTTAAGTCAGTTGTGGTTGGCCCTACCAGAAGCACCCGAACGCGAGGCACTGGCACAGCTTGGCCGGGTAGTGTCAGTGGTTAATGACCCCTTCCTTAGACTTCAGCTTCAGTCATATTACTATGCACGTCTCTGGCCAACCCTGACATTTAATGAGAAGTTGGATGCGCTCTTCAAGCGCGATGGCGCGGAGTTATTTGACCTGCGTCGCTTCCACGAGTTTATTGAGCAGGACGCACGCACGCAGGAAGAACTCCATACAACACAGCGCAGGTTAGTAGAGTCACTTGATACTTTGTTCTGCGAGGGCAGCCGAGAACTTGGCCTGGCTGCTATCTTAAGCAATGCGAACTTAGAAGAAGAGAAGTGGCATGAATTCCTGATGGCCTTGCTTAGGTCTTGGGATGATGATGCGGCGCTCAAAGCAGTGCTCTATGAGACCATCTCAAATATAGATGTATTAGCTGAGAGAGAATCTACAATGGATAAAGACACCGAGGTGATTAAGCTCGTCAATAAGAGAATTCAACTTGTCGAGGAGTGCGAGGCCTTGATATTGCGGATGGATACCAGCGCCAAGTATGCGCTCCTGAGGAAGCTTTTGACCGGAGACACCGGTTTGCTCTCTCAACCGAGCAAGCGCCGACAATTTTTGCAAGGATTAGTGGAACGGACTGTGGACACACAGAGTAAATCAGGCCTTCTGGGAATAATCCAGGAGCTGGTTAGCGCTATGGGAACGATAGAGTCGTGGAAGCCGTTGTATTTTGCGCTTCAGCAGATTTTGGCTGACCGGATTGCCATTCCACCTGAACGCTTATCTGGCTGGGGGGGAGTGCTTGATGGCTGGGTCGAGCTGGCAGATTTCTCACTTCTGTTCAAGCTGATGAGAGGCCGTGGCGCACTCACGCTTGAGGAGTTGGCAGAAAAGATCAAAAAACATCAAAAGCAATCTTGGCGTTATGAGGGAGAGTGGCTTCTGTATGGCGAGGAGCTTTTGCGTTCCCAGTTAGTGGCCAGAGGCGTGGCCGCGCCCAGCCAAGAGGCGCCAGTGATGTCGCCACTTGAGTTTGCGGTTGAGGTGGCGCAACGCATTGGTTCGGTAGGTGTGCGGTTTTTGCAGCTTTTGCCCCAATTCGTGCAACTCTCCGACGAGGAACAGGGTGTCTTTAGCAAGGTGTTTGATCAGGTGTATGGTCAGAGCAAATTAGCCGCACTTGCTCTGTTGGAGCGGGAGTGGTCTGGATTCTGGCAGGAAGTCGCGCGAATTGAGGAGCGAGTTGGCGGTGGCTCGCTGATGACCGTGTATAAGGCGACTAAGGTTGACGAAAAGAGCGAAGCCCTTAAGGTATTAAATCCTAATTTAGAATTTCTTTTGGAGACCAATGTCCGCTACATTGAGGAAGTGCTGACGGAATTGCAACGTCTATACGGTCGCAAGTACGACATAGCCCTCTTACTCTTGGATGACCTTAAGGAGTGGATTAAGCGCGACGTAAACTTTAAGGACTTCCTACGCAAGGACGCAGTGTTTCGAAGTCAAAACAATGGGTTTACCGCACCCGGCTTTATTTATCAGTTGACAGTGCCACAATCACGGGGTCCGGCCAGTCGCTACTTTATGCGCGAAGAATATGTAGAAGGTGAAAATCTAACCCAGTGGGAGACGCTCTTGCAACAGGGCCACGATATGAAGCAGATTGTAAGCCTCATCGTGAAAAATTATGTCCAGCAACTAAAACGAGGTACGGCACATTCCGATGTCCACGTGGGCAACTTCCGGGTAACGAAAGACAATCAAATTGCCATCTTAGACCGAAACTTTTTCCTTGAGCTAAACCCAGAGGTTCAGACTGTAATTGACTCACTGTTGGATCCACTGAAGCTCTGGACATTGTCTGCGGAAAAATTTATTGCCCAGCTTATTGCGGTCTCCAAAACTCCAGTTTCCCGACAGCAGTGCACAGCGCTAACCGAGTCATGGAAGAAAACCAAGGCAGAGATTTTGCAAGGTAATTGGCTTCAGATCAGCCGTTTCTTGGTAGAAATGAGGCGCCAAGGGCTCAAGCCGCCCTTAGAGGTAACCCTGGTCTTCAAGAATTTGAATTCGTTACAGCAGATGTCCAAGCGAGCCGGCTTTGCCAATCTGGTGGATGCCTATCTCTATGTTCCAAACACCAAGGTACAATACCCCACTGCACCTTTGGTTGGCTCAGAGGAAGAGGTGGATACGGCGATTGTGAATATTTACGATGCCCTGAAAGCAGGCCAGATAGATATTCAGGAGGCCGCCAGAAGGATTATGGAAGAGGTCTTACCTTTGTGGGCGTATTTTGGGGGGAATGTGGTGAATCTTGAGACAGCGCTGGAGATTTTGAGAGAAGCGTTGAGGACGAAGGACGAAGGACGAAGGACGAAGGACGAGGAGTTGATACGGGTGATGTTTATGGATGAGGCGGCGGGGATTTTGGAGAAATACGAGAAGGCGAAATTCCAGACAAGGCTTTGTGAGAAGTTGAGGACGTTGGTATGCGAGATGTTTGCGACGATGGTGTTTTTTGCTAATTATATTTTATATATAAAGATTAAAGACTTAACAGGAAAAGTGGATGATGAAGCTCTACAAAGTTTATATAGATACGCTGACTTTGATAGGAATATAAAAGAAATTCAACAATGGGAGACAGTTGTAGCTAAGTTCGGTGTATTAATTAAGTTAGAAGATAAATATAAAATTAAGTTCAGCGATGTAGTTCAGATGATCCGTCATATACATCTCATTACTATACAAATGTATGTGGTAGAGCATATAAAGTCTCTTGCAACAAATATAAAGCAAGGTCAAAGGGCAGAAGAATCTATGGATGCCTTAAAACCACATTTCTCTGATTTTGAAGAATATATGGCTACATTTGGCTATATGATTTTAAAGAAATTAGTCGATAAAAAAGATAGCTATTCCCAGCCCGATTATATATACAAGGATATGGCCACCCAGGGCTTCACCCTCACCCAAGTCGCCGAGCAGCTTAGGCAGCGGTTGGCGGCGGGGGCGCAGGATTGTCCACGGGCGCATCGGCGGGGCGGGGCGGGCGGACAAAAAGAACGTTCGACTAAGAGATTATTTTACCGCCAGACCGTTCTACCCCGAGAAGCTCGGGCTAAAGCCAAATACGAAGAAATCAGAAAGTTACAACAGCGCTTGACTAGATTAGCTTATCAGAGATTCAGCGGCCAAGTAGTGCAGATAAGCCTGGGGGCACTGAAAAGAGCTATCCGCAAAAGTAGAATCACCCGCGCCGGAGAAATCTTAAGGTATATCAAAGAAAAAAATGAGATGGCCGCCTTGTGGATTTTCAAAGGTCTCTCGCATACCTTTGCGCAGCAGAGGAAGCAGTTGTTAGACGAACGTCTGGAGCGCAAGAAAAGCAGGGCCAAGATTACGCAGAGAAAAGACGGTAAGATTACGATTTGGATGGGTAGATATAGAAGAAAGACGGGCGCCTCGGTTCCAGAAGCGCAGCCAGAAACTCGGACGTTATACCGCTGGCAGCGCATTCTGGATAAGATTTTTGCCGGTTTAGCCAAAGATTACTTAAACACGCAGAAATTAGCCCAAGAAATAAACGCGCTTAGTACGCAATTAGCGCCGCTGGTGGATACGGATGAGCCCGGAGAGCTGGAAGAGATTGCCCAGAGAATAGAAGCGCTGACTTCTTCTTTAAAAGGCAAAAGAGTAGAAGCGAAGAAAGATATGCGTCGGGAACTGGAGACCGCCTTAGATTTAATGAAAGTGCGTTATCTTAAAACTGCGCTGAGCAGTTTAGAAGTTAGTCTCCCCTTTGCGGAGGTGCGTTTACACCAGATAGATAGTGAACTGGCCTATTTAGAGCATCTGCGTTTACGACTGCGCCAAATTGGCGCCAATAGATTTGACCAGGTTTATGATGCGGCTAGAAATATCCGCGAGGCATTATTGACGCAAGAGGCGCCCGAGGCGATGAAAACAGCCGCGGATAATTTAAAAGCATTTATTCAGCTACCCTATTTGAGCGAACCCGATTTTCTGGGCGTGCGCAGTAAAATTATCGACTCCGGCAAATTGGCTGAGGAATTAACACTCACTATCCAGCCAGGGCTTCTTTTTACCACAGGGCTTTCGACTCAGGAGCAAAAGAAGAAAGATAAAATCTTAGAAAAGTTGAATTTAATCTGTAATATTGTGGAGGAGTCGCGCAAAGTAGCCCAGTTTATGACCATTTATAGCACTTTTAGCAACCAAGTGCATTTAGGAAAGATTAAGGGTTATGCTGATGACCAAGCAGTATTTAACAAGGTCTTCCGCGACTGGGCAAGAGATAATAATCTTGTGCGCGGCGCGCCGCGCTACTGGCAAGCCATCCTGCGCAAGACGGTTTTCCTTTCCGAACGCTCTGCCTGCTTTAAGGCTGCTGGCACTATCCTTTTAATCATCAAGGTTGACCACTTTGGCCGCCTCATTCCCAATCTCAAGAAACATAAACGTGAAAAAATCTTAGAAGTTATAGTAGGATTGTTAAAGCGTCAAATTACCCGCGCCAGGCTTATCCCAGAAAAAGAGCGGGATAAGTTTTTAGCCGAGATGCTTTTAGCAGCGCGCCAAGATTTCCAATTGGCTAAAAAGGCTACAGTTAAAGAAATCGCCGCCTTTTATCAAGTCTTTGGCATTGTAGAACCATTTGCAATAACGACTACCAATCCAGAACCGTCCCAAGCTTCTGGCCATATCTTAATGGAAGAGCCTGTTTCAATAGCGCAGAGCCGTTGGATTGAATCCGGGACATTGGTGACGGTGATTGATTCAGAGTGGGCTGCTTCGGATGGCCTTCCTACAAGCAGAAAACGCATAGAGGGCCTTTGGAGATTTGCAGACATGATTCAGCCCATTTTAGATAAATTACCTTCCTGGAAATTGCTTTGTATAGATAGTATTAAGGTTTTACCGGCAAAGGCAGGAGATAAATTAGCGGCTTTAAAGGGTAAGACGCTGGAATTAGCTGAGCAGGCCTTAGAATATCTTTATCTTCTAGAGCATTTAATCAGTTTCCATGAAGTAGGGGAGAGCCTCTTACCGTTAGTGGAGAGTAATTCAGGTATCAGGCAATTGGTAGCGATATATAACAGCGTGCTCCATTTCAAGAATCAAGATTTGGAGGCGCAACAAGAGATATTGAATTATTTCTCAGAGGATGGGCCAAACAGCTGGGTGCTCAAACTTTATAATTACGCGCTCAATAATTTTGACAAAGAGCGTATTATTGAAATGATTATTGAGAATGTATATTTTGCTCCTGCGCTAAAAGAACAATTTAAGGCCGAACGCGCAAGTTTAGACGAATATCTGCATAGCCATTGTATAGGATTTGTCCCGCAATTAGGTGAAAAAACATACGTCTTGAAACGATTGAGCGATAAAGTAGAAGAGACATTTAATCGTATGAAAGAAATTGAGCCCCACTTAGAACTTTTGGAAAGCGTCTGGAATGCGCTTAGTGAAGAGGAACGCTCCTATTGTAGCATACGGCTTGCTTCAAAAGACAAGGAAAAGGTAAAAGAGGCAAAAGATAAACTGATTGATAAATCGCAGCAAATCAGGACGATGTGGGAAAGAATAAGCGAAAGTTGCTCGTCCAACTTCAATGTTGCTATCTTAGCCGGCCACACCGAGATTGATGTGATGCTGATGGAGGCATTGGTGGCCCTGCTGGAGTTAGAGAGGAAGATTGCCTCAGGTGAGACCGATGTAGCCAACGCGCATATTAGGAAAGAGGATAGCCAGTCGGCAGCACATAAGGAATCTCAGGCTCCGCCCCATCCCCAGCCGCCGCAAGGCAGGCCTGCCTCGCGGACAGGCGGGCGTCCCCAGGTTTCTGTTTTATATCCGACAGCAGAATCTGGGAGTAGAGCATTAGGTATAAGCCATGATGCCGATGATTTGTATAGTAATTTAATTATATTTCTCCACGCCATCGGAATCCAGCCAGGCCACCATATCATAGATGTGGGTATCGGTAATGATCTAATTTCTGCCTGTGCTGCGGCAGCAATGGGAGCACATTATATAGGGTTTGATTTATCATCCAGAAAGATAGCTTTTAGCCAAAGATTTATTGATGGTTACCAGCTCAATATGTATGGCGGTAGTGCAAAATTGGTTTGCGGCGAATTTTCTAATGGGAAGAAATCAGCGTCTAAAAATATTGGAAATCATACTCAGGATTTTGT
This sequence comes from uncultured Planctomycetales bacterium, assembly GCA_964354585.1. Lineage (GTDB taxonomy): Bacteria > Omnitrophota > Gorgyraeia > Gygaellales > Profunditerraquicolaceae > CAYHAI01. The sequence goes on along the minus strand of CAYHAI010000102.1, from coordinate 26,606 downwards.
TTTAATTTTAACCGGCGCCCTCTCTGACCCGTCTCCTGAGTCAGACGCGAAAGAGGTTTTCAGGGAAACATTGCGCGTCATTAAAAGCGGCGGAAGAATTGTTTTAGGAACTAGCGGCTTTTGGTCTCTTGAGCGGGAAGATGCGCATAGAATTATTGGTGAGGTCTTAAGAGAACCAAGGCGGAAAGGCAGGGTTAGTCTAGAATATGAAGGGGTCGTAACAACAGTAATGTCATTAAGTTCTACCTTCGAGATATATGACGTTATCTTGGATAGCAGCACTACTTTTAGAAAATCTTCCCGCCAGCGTAAAAAATCAGATTTTGGCGGCCAAAGCGGCGGGATGAAAGATACCTCCAGAAATCACGGTTTAGGTGAGCTTGCGACTTTGGGGATTTTGGCAGGAGTGGTGGGGGTTGGTTTTGTTCTGCCGTGGTTTGTGCCAACTCTAATAGTGCTTTTTGCAGCCGCTTTATTGGGTGGTGTGATTAGCTATACAATATTTGCGAGGGAGAAAAGATACGGTTTGCTTGACGTCATCAAAGGTTACTATGAATTTTTCAAATACGTCTTTTCTTCCCAAAAGGTTAAAGCCGATTCCCAGGCGGGGGGAAAAGCCGATAGTGGCCTTAAAAGAAATATCGCCGATCTTAATAGGCAAAATATGAAAAAATACGGGTATAAGACTTCCATCGCCTACCGTGGCAAAACCTTTTTCGCCCGTTTGATAATTTATGCCTATCAGCTCTGCTTCTTTAGGAGAAAAGATAGAATAGAAAGCGCCAGAGTCCACGTAGGCGTCGAGCTCGATTCCACACAGCTGGAGAGTAATAATGGGGCAAGGCGTGGTTTTATAGGTTTTGTAAGGAAAGCTTATCAAGTTATTAGTGCGCATATAAAATCGGAAGGCATAGGAACACGGAAAAAGAGCGGCATAATGCCGGGATATTCGGCTTTGCATTTCTTTACTAATTGGCGGGGAGTTCCATCAGCATCTGTATACAGTATTTTGTTGTTGGCAATGAGTATGTATCTGCCCGCATATTTATCTATTACTTCTTCGAAATGTTCTCTTAACCAGCTGTCATTAGCCATTGTTTTTGTTGTAATTATCTTTTTCATCTTCTTCACCTCTAAAAATAAATATACTATGAAGATAAGCAAAAGTCAAGTTGAAAGTATTTTTACCAGTATCCCTGACCTCGCCCGCACCCGGGGAGGACATAAGACGCCCGAGCCCGCAAAGATTGTTTCCTACATCAAGAGGTTAGGCAATTTATCAGGAAGAAAAGAAATCATCTCTCCCGCAATAGAGCAATATATCTCTGCGCTTAAAAAATCATCTGACGCAGAAGCGCAAGCCGTGGCAAATAAATTAGAGCAGATCTACCAAGGCCACCGCATCCGGGAAGTCCCCAAGGAAGATGTCTTTGAGGATATCTTCGCTACCTACTACGAAGATGAACAAGATAATGAATGGATACTTATTGCTCAAGACATCTCCCAGGAAACCCACCCCGAATTTATCCCTTCGGTCCTCCACGAAGCCCACCTTTTGGCCTATCCTGAGCAGACGGATGAGGAGCATGAGGCGTTTGCGCAGAGGTGTTGTATAGAGGAACCCGTAGAACAGATTCGAAAAATTATAAGATGTATTTTTACTTTAGAAACTAAACTCTCTGACAGCAACTGGGCTGTCCGCCAAGCCGCAGCCCAAGCCTTAGGCATAATTTATCCTGAACTGCTCAAGCAGGGTAAAAAAGTAGACATTACTGCCTTAGAAACTAAACTCTCTGACAGCAACTGGGCTGTCCGCCAAGCCGCAGCCCAAGCCTTAGGCATAATTTATCCTGAACTGCCAAGAGAATCTTTAACTGCTTATAAAAACATCTGGGATAGAGTTGAAGGTGATGGCCTATTAGAGATGTATATAGAGTTATTTTCTTTATCTTCCGGCTCAGCCGAAAAGGCGTTGTTGAAGCAATTTAATTTCTTAAAAGAGGTTTTTCATTACAGAAATCAGTTATTAGAAGCGTCACGCAGGATAAAGGAAGAACAATTCTGGCAGAAAAATTCTTTAAAGCTGATTGGTCTATTAGAAATTATGACCGGGGACAGTTTTTCTTTCTTAAGGGGCTTCCTGAATAACGACCCTTATCCTTTAAGGAGATTCTTTGAGGCTTTAAGCATAAACGATGATGAGATAATTAGAGCCTTAAGGTGCTTATATACCTCTTTGAGGCAAAAAGACTTTAGCAGTTTCCAAAAAATATTGGAATTATTAGGCGTCTATCTGGAATTAGATAAAAAAGACCTCTTAACGAAACTGTTAAGTGAAGCCACGGTTCAGAAAACTTCTTGGCAAAAGCTATTCTCCGGCCTTGCTGAGGCATGCCTTGGGGAATTAGCTGCTTCCCTGGGAATACAGGCATCTTCTTTTGAAGCTGGGGTTATATCCAAGTTTCACCTTCCGTATATCAGCAGGCTAAAGCCGGCAATGGAGTTTATTAGAAAAGAAGACCCGAATAAAGAAGATTTGTTTAAGGCTATACTTAAGGCTACCCTCGAAGGAAATTTTTCATCCTTTCTGACGGATACGGCTCAGGAAGATGAAGAGGGTAGAAATTTAGCAGAACATAACAGCAAGATAAGAAAAGCTATAGAAGCCTGCGGTGTAAATGTAGATAAATGGCTGTCCTACCCGGAAGAAAACCTTTTTTCTTTTTCAGAGCGCAATCTTCAAATAGACCCCGAGGATGAGATATTCAGGATGGCTGGTTATATTGCAAAGCTATATGAGCTTTTGCCAGAAGCCAAAAAGCAGGGCTTAACCAATGCCTTGAAAAAAATAAACCTCAAGGTCTCATCCGACAAAGAAACCAAGTTAGGCTTAGAGTTTATTTCTACCAGCGGACACAGTTTGAATAATAGAAATAGGGTAGTGGCAGTATTTGAAGATGCCGCCAATATATCCAGCTTAGAAAAGACTATAGGCTATATTGCCAGGAATGTAACCGAGTCGTCTGTCCAGGAGGCCGCCCTTCATCTAAGCGCTTCCATAGACGACCTCAAAAAACTTATCAATAATCCTGCTCTCCTAAAAGAGCTGGCTAAGAGAAAACAATATTTCACTATCAAGGTATGGAAAAGAGACCCGGCGCATGACTTGTTTATGGGCGACTTTACCGGATGCTGCCTGGCTACCAATTCAGGTTCCCACTTTGATGCGATGATTGACCATCTTATCGACCAGGGTATTCAGGTGGCAGAAGTAATCGATGAGGACACCGCTAAAACAATGGCCTTGGCTTGGCTATTTTTAGCTAAGGATAAACATAATAAACCATACCTTATCATAGATAACATTGAGATAAATGACAGCTATTCATCTATACAGCCTTTAAAAGAACAGATCAAACAGGCCTTAATAGACTACACAATAGAATATGCAGGTAATATCAATATAAAGGCGGTCCTTGCCGGCATGTTTGGCTATAGCAAAGTTAGCCTGGATGAATATATAACAGGAATCTTCCAACTGAAGAAGATAGGCGGTTACCTTAATGATGAGGAATATTACCTTGAGGCTTTAGAGCAGAATACATTCCATATAATAAAAGAAAATCCTTCCTTTGACATCCACCCCAGCGGCGGGATGGGGGAAAGAAGAACCCGCGGCGTAGCAGAGCTTGCGACTTTAGGGGTTTTGGCCGGGGTGGGGGCGTGGTTTGCGCCGCTATGGCTGGTGTTTGCGGTAGTAAGTGTAGGGGCTATTGTTGGTATTTCTTACTGGGCAGGCAAAAGAAAAAGCGAGGTAATATCAATAACCTCGCTTTCCCAGTACCTCAACAGGATACTCTCGACTGCTACTAAAAGTATAAAAGATAAACCTACATTTGTCAAGGGAAAAATTACTGATAGAAAAAGAGAGAAGCGACTGCCCCGGTTCCGCTTCTCTCTAAACGACGCCCCAGCCGGGGATCGAACCCGGAACCACTCGATTAGCAGTCGAGTTCTCTCTCCAGTTGAGATACTGGGGCGCAGATTTATGTTAACAATTTTAGGTATTCCTGTCAACAGAAATTTTGGAAACCGAGGGATGCAGCCGAGGGGTCGGGCTCTGGCTCTTGCCGCAGCAGTTCTGTCTATTCACGCCGACCCTGCCCGCACCCGGAGAGGGCACAAGACGCCCGAGAGAGGGAAAATAATCTCTTACCTCAAAAGTTTAGGCAATTTATCAGGAAGGAAAGAAATCATCTCTCCCGCAATAGAGCAATATATCTCTTCGCTTAAAAAATCACCTGATGCCGAAGCAAGAGCCGTGGCAAATAAATTAGAGCAAATCTACCAAGGCCACCGCATCAGGGAAGTCCCCAAGGAAAACGCATTTGAGGATATCTTCGCTACCTACTACGAAGATGAACAAGATAATGAATGGATACTCATTGCTCAAGACATTTCCCATGAAACCCACCCCGAATTTATCCCTTCGGTCCTTCACGAAATCTTTTCTCTCTGTGGCAAAAGTGATGAGGAGAGTGAAAAGATTGCAACGGAATGCGTAATAAGATATAAGGTTATTTCTAAATTTCCTAATCTTTTGCCTCGGTATATGTCTTGGATATTGAACTCAAGACGGCCATACAGTCAAAAATTAGGGTTATTAAATTATCTTCAAAATATTAAAGACGCCTCAGACAATCCTTTATTCAATGGTTCTCAGATTGCCACGATAATTGCTTCCAAGCGGCCGGATGATAAACTCAGCGCCTTAATCGCCGAGCTATTGAAACAAAAAGACGCCTCAGACAATCCTTTATTCAACGGTTCTCAGATTGCCATTGTCATAAAATCTTCGCTTGACGATGATGAGATTAAGCCGAAAATAGCCGATCTCCTTGCGGTTAAGGATTCTGATGGAGAATGTCTGCTTTCGCCGTTTGCCATAGCTTGGATTATGTTTAGCAGGCAAGGAAAAGCAATTCCTATAAGTTTATTAAAGAATTCTATAAGGCGGTTTGTATTTCCTGAGATAAGAGAAACTGTTTTTGGCGAAACCCTTACAGGTAAAGTAACCGCTCAGACTTTTATCGGACGCTTGCGGGAAGAGTCTCCTTTTGAAAACGTAGCCCTTAAAGAATTAGAGGAATTGATATGGGCATATTTATCAAGCAATAGGCGGGATAATCCTCAATTGTCTACAAGTGTTATGGATAATTTATATAATTTAGCAGGGGCGCAAACACGGCCGGATAGAGAATTAGTTATTCAATCAATAGCTGATGATTCGAGTTGTACGATACAAGAAGTAGAAGAGTTATTGCGGGGATTAGCAAGACTTTTGGAGGAGAAAGGATATTCGCCACAAGAGGCCTCGGGTGCAAGAAATGGGGACAGACATAATTCTCACGGTCCAAAAATTCTCTCCATCCTCTTGCCCTTAGCCTTAATTTCGTTCTTTGTCGGAGGATGCAGGCCAGATGCAAGTAGCAATGGATTAACCTTCCTCCACCTCGTAGGTATAATGAGTTTAGGTGTAATGGGCTTGGTGGGGAATGTTATTTTATTTATGAAAACGCAGGCGGTTTTTACTGGCGATGACCAGGGTTTTATCCAGGGTTTGCGCGCCTTGTTTAAGCGCCTCTTTAAGGATTTGCAGCATTTCTTCTTTAGAGAGCAGGTGGGTGCGCAGGACGATAATTCCCGAGGACTTAGAGGGAGGATAATGCAGGATGTTGCTGAAGTCCAGGTCGCGCGTAATCAAAATTCTGCGCTCTCTAGAGGCAAGATTAAATATCGCTTCATCTGGGATGGGTTGGTCAGGCATATCCCGCACATCAGTGACATCAAAACCTTCTGCCTTAAGGTTGCTCAGGAAAGAACGCGGAATGTCTGCATCCAGAAGCAGTTTCATCGTAATTATGAGGTTACCAGCGGCACTTCTTCTTCTTGGGCAAGTAATGCTGCGAAGAGAATACAGGCTCGGATATCTTCGTCACTTATGGGCGGATATTCAGCTTTCACTCCTGCAAAATCCATACCCATAGCAATGGCTTCTAGTACCACGTGGACAGGAGTGCGGCTCCCAGCGATACAGGGTTTTCCGTGTTGCACTTTAGGGTCAACAAAAATTCTTTTTAATAATTTATTATTCGCTTCCATTTTGAGTTTACCTCCCTTTGTTTATATATATACCTTATTTTCTTTCCTGCGTCAAGGTAATTTTCCCGACCCCGCCCGCTGCGAGCCGCCCCTGACCGATCCAAAAGCAACGGAAGAATTAAGGACTATCAGGGATAAAAATATAGAGGAAATCAAAGCTTTGCCCAAGACTAATAGATATGACCAGCTAAGGCAAGCAGCCATTCAGGTATTAAGGGATAACCAAGGTTTTCCTGACCTACTTAAAATCTTAGAAAACTCTATTGTTAAAACCGGCCCTCCTGAACCTGAAAAATCTACCTTGGCCAAAGAAATCAGGGTATTTCAAGCCAAACGCCACACCACAGTCCGCGCCTTAAACCTGCGTTCCCAGCCCAACATCATCGTCTTCCTTACTGCTAACCCCACCATCGCAGACTTCTTCTACGAAGGCCATGCCCTGGCCTATCCTGACCAGACGGATGAGGAGCATGAGAAGTTTGCCAAGAGGTGCGTGAAGAATTTGAAGTCCGAACAACGTGCTTCTGATGACTCCATTCATAGCATTATTCCTGCCATTTTAATCTTTCTTATTCTTATTATTCCGATTATTTATTTCAATCGCGATGCACCTTTAACTTATTTGCTAAAAGGACTAAAACTTTACTTTGTAATAGTCTTTCCGATTTCAATATTCTATATGGTAATGAAAATTTTAATTGTAAACGTTCTTAACCTCAAGGCCGTACGACATTCTGCTTTTAAGGACAGATTAAGTACGGTAATAAGTATTACTTCCTTACCCGTGATTGAAGAGATAATTTTTAGATTGATATTGTTGAACTTAGCATTATCATTCTTTGTTAACACGTTAGAGTTAAATAACACAATTTTTGGATTACCATTAGGTGTTTTGATTTCTCTGATTATCAGCGCCACTATATTTTCTATCCGTCATAGGGGACAAATAATTACGGCGTGGATTATTGGGTTTATTTATGGTTATGCTTATTGGAGGACAAATTCTTTGCTTGTCCCCGTTATTATGCATATCTTGTGTAACTTAATCAGTAGTATTCTACAGGAAATTGGATTTAAGGCAAAACTTGTTCCAACAGAACAGAAATCAGCGAAGGGAGACGGTTCGGGTTTTGGTCACCCCAGCGGCGGGATGGGGTTACATCAGCAACGCTGGGTAATTCATAAAATTCTCAGCGTAAATCCCGAGTTAGGCCATTCTGCGCCAGGGCTGCTGGCGTATTTAAATGAGCACCATCCCGGTGTGTTAGAGGCAATACCAGAGGAAGAAAGGTTGCTCCATCTTCAGAAATTGTTAGAGGAAATTCAAGCCGAGCACGTTAAGGTAAGAGAGAACTTTGAAGAAGGAGCAAAGGCCTTGGGCGGCAAGGGAGCTTGGCTGAAGATAGCTGAGCAGTTAAAAGACAAGCTCAGGTTTAATACCATAGCGACTATATATTTCGCCATTCCAGAAATATGGGCGAGATTTTTGCAAGCTAATCAGAAATTAGTAGAGCAGGGTAATGCGTTGGTGCGTCGCGAGATGGAAAAATCCGGCAAGATTAGCGAAGAGGCCAAGGCGGAATTAGACTATTTCATCGCGCAATGCGTATTTCCTAAAGAATTAGAGGAGGAAATAGCTGAGCGCACCAAGGGGTTGGAAGGAGAAATTATTGTCCGTTCCAGCGGCCGAAGAGAAGATTCGTATGAGCGCAGCTTAGCGGGTATCTTTATCTCGCCCCAGAAGCCGGATAAACGCTTTGCTAGCATAGGAATAAGAGAGATATTCATGGATGCGCTCAAGAAAATCTGGGGTGTGGAAAAAATTGCAGGCTTCTCACCTCTTTTAAGCGCCGAAGAAGGCTTTGCTGTTCTAGTGCAGCCATTCCTGCGTTTTGACGCTTCCGGAGTGGCCAAGTCCAATTTATATGGATACACCGCCATAGAGGCAGTAATCGGCGATGCCCGGACAGCAGTCAGAGGAATATTTGCCAATACCTGCCACTTCTTATTTAAGAAAGGTGAACATCTATTTGAATATGCGCCTTCCTATTTAGAAATGCCTTATGAATTTACCTTAAAAGGCCAGCGCTACTGCGTGGAAAAAAATCTGGAAGAGATGCAGGCAGTCATCCAGACGTATCCCAAAATTCAGGATATCTTCAGCCCGCTCAGCCAAGAACAAGCGCAGGAATTAAACCGTGTGGTCAATGCCTTAGAAGCTAAAGTCGGCGTGCCGCTGGATGTGGAATGGGGTTTCGTAGACGGCAAGCTTTACATTATCCAATTCCGTCCGATTATCGGAGATTTTAGAAAACCTTTGGTTGAGGAAAGTGCCGAGCTCAAGGTAAAAACTCCCATTGCGCAGACCCCCATTGCCTTGGGAGCTACTGCGCCGGAAGGCTTTAGCGGCAAAATAGTTTTGTTCGGCAACGTAGCGGACAAAGAAGCGATTCAGCAATTTGAGCAAGAATTTGGCCAAGAGTATATCCGGGTGCAATTTGATGTGGCCTCTGCGGTTTTGGGAGCAGCTACGCAGGCCAAGGTGCTGGTGGATGTGCAGATGGGCTCGCGCCAGGCGCATAACCTCACCCTGATTGAAGGAAGAATTGCCCAAGGCGAATTTGCCTATGCTAATAGCCCGATTTTGCGCGAGGGGCTCAAGCAGAATTTGACCTTTCTGCCGCATCCTGCTTTACGCGGCGTCTGGATTTCCCAGCAGAAAGTCACCTATTTCTGCGATGGCTTAAGGGCAAGATTTTATTTAGCCAGCGAAAGAGATGCTTCCACTCAAGCCGAACCGCTGAATGAGCGCCAGCAAAAGCTTACGGCATTTCATCAGGCGGTAAAGGATATTTGGTTTAAACCTCCTGAGAGCGGGTTTATTGATATTGATATGGGCGAAATTTTAAAAGAAGCACTTTTTGGAGGAAAAATAAGTAAACAACAGGTTTTTATAATTAGAGACTTACTTTCTTCTACTGATTTTCTCTTTGCTGTCAAATTTGGTTTATTTGCGGGGCGGTATAGCGAGAATGACTTAGAAGACATCCAGCCCAAAATTGAATTACTGGAAGAGGCATTAGCGCACCCATTATATCCAAGGGAGTGGGAAAGTGAATGGTTAAAATATTTCCAAGCCATATTATTCCTCAAAGGAATAAAAGAGGTACTTGAGCAAGAGAGAAGGAAAGATGAAGAAAGAATTGCGCTAGATAAATATAGAGTTGTTTTGGTTGATGCCGATGCCCCCAAAACTACTTTGGTAAATGCGCTCAACAAGAAACTGCCTGAATGTGAAATTATAAAGGAACCCACACGCGATACGGAGGGTATAAGATTTGATTTTTCTGCAGTAAATTACGATATCTCATTTTTCTATATACACCTTCATGGGATAAATACCCATAGTTTAATAGAAGTTCTCACAGACATAAGAAAGAAAAATCCTCAAGCCAAGATATTTATTGACGGTTTAGCAGCACAGGAAAAAGATTTTGCCATATTCCAACGACAATATGGGGAGATTTGTATATACTCAGACCTTAGCGATTCCCAACTCGAGCAGGTTATAACAGAAGACTTCCATAAATGGCAAGAGAAACAAGCCGGGCAGCGCCGGCAGGCGCAGCCAAGCCCTAAGCCCGAGTATCCAGAGAAGTTAAAAATATTACTTGTCAATGATGAACCAGCAATAATCGGAAACCGAAAAATAGAATTGTCTGAAGGCCTAAACTTGAAACCGATAAAAGACAATTATTATGCCGGTGGAGATTTCGAGATATTTTTTGCAGAAAATAGCAAAGAAGCCATAGGAATTCTGAGGGCAGAAAATATAGCTTATGTCATTCTTGATTGGGTACTGAGTGAGGAAGGTGTTAATGCTAGCAGTATAATGAGAGTAATTAATCAGGACAAAAAAGTAACTCGCATTGATATAGATAGTGCGTGGCCTGATGAGTATGTTCCAGATGCTCAGCAAAAGTACCCTGACCTGAACATACACGAATTTCCTCACCGCGATACAAATGAACAGATAGCCCGCATCAAACACGCCCGCCAAGAGCAGCTCCAATCCTATGAGCAAGCCTTGGCCGCCTGGGAGGCTGCGCACCAGAAGCCAGAATATCCGGAGAAATTACGCGTTTTAATACTTGATGATGATATTCGTCTGCTATCTTCATTTAAAAGTACCTTTGAAGCAGACCTTTCTCGGGATGAATATGATCTAACCACTGTTCATGAAGTTAGTGAAGTGGTCGAAGCTGAGAAATACCGCTTTATTATTTATGATTTACGCATACCTGATTTAGACCAAATTCAGGATCTTTTAATAAAATCAAAAGCGACCTTAATTTTACAAACAGGAGCAGCGAAAGATGAGATAGAAAAGCAACTAAGCGAAAGATTGCGTCAAAGTACCGCTTTATGTTTTCAACGCCCTTATATAATAGGGGAAGAACTATTGCCTATAATAAAATATGCCCGCCAGCAGCAAATCGAGGCCTATGAGAGAGCCCTGGCTGCCTGGCAAGCTGTACAGCCGCAAATAGTTGCACCAAGGCCAGCTGCAGCACTTCATCCTGAGACCATTTTTGTACTGGATAATAATGGCACAGAGGCAGGGCTTTTGCAGAGATTCCTCAGCGAACATTTGGGCGATAAATATAATATTGTTACTGCCGAGATGATGTTTAGCTTAAGAAGAGCGCTAAAAGAAGCCACGCCTACTTTGGTGATTACTGACACGGCGCTTAAATCTGAAGAAAGCCAAGCCAACGATGATATTGACGCCATTATCCGCGTGATTAAAGAGAAGAATCCACAGGCAAAATTCATTATTGCCAGCAACGAAGCACCGGCACTCTCCCCAGCGGATTTCTCGGAGAACAACCTTTTGGCCATCTTCGCCAAACCCTTCTATTTCCACAATGTCTTAAAAGCCATCCAGGACATTTCTGGAATATCTACCGAGTCATCCAGAACGCGCGGCCTAGCGGAAGTTTTGACTTTGGGGATTTTGGCAGGGGTGGGGGCGTGGTTTGTGCCAACTCTAATAGTGCTTTTTGCAGCCGCTTTACTGGGTGGTGTGATTGGCTATACAATCTTTGGCCCGGCCATAGGAAGAATTACAGAGGAAGATAAATTAGCGCACACGGAGAGAAAATTAGTTTACTTACCTAAAAGCTTAAGGCAGGACTCAGCATTAAGGACTTTAAAAGGAAGGTTATGGCGAGACAGGAAGTGCCTATTCTCAGTTACTAATGCGTCGGCACCAGTCCATTCTGTATATGCAGCAATAAAGGCATCCGCAGGTTTTAGGCCCAGGAGTTCATATTTAACGCCTAACTCAAATGGCACTTCCACATCCTCGTCAATTTTAGTTAGGGTATTTATGAGCATTATAAAGTCTTTAAAAGCTTCGGGAGTTAGATTATTACGGACTTCCTCAATAATTAATCTTGTTATACGCACAAAGATGTCTTCGGGCCGTTCCGCTATTTTCTTTAGGACTTTTTCGCTGTTTGGGTCTCGAACTGCACCAAGGGCAAATATATACTCATTACTATCGAGAATGAATAGCAAACTTTTCCTCCCAGATTCTTTCTCTTGTCTTGCGGATTTCCTCAACTATTTCTTGTTTACTCTTGCCACGATAAGGAGAGCGAACTTTAGACATAAGTTGTTGGATTTTGTTAATTCGTTCCATAGATTTTTTGATATCTTTTCGCATAACTCTTCACCTCTTTCTGTCAAAGAGCATACTATATATTTATCTCCAAGTCAAGAATATTTAAAGATGCGTTTGCGGCAGGTATTTTCTTCGGGCTTCCTCACCGTGGCTGGTTGGGGCCTAGTGGCTCTTGCCGCAGCCGCTATTGTAACGCTGGTTGGTAGCCATTTGTTTTCTGGTCACCATTTTGCTACGGTAAGCAAATTGCCTTTAGGGCTACTTTTTGCCGGAATTTTGCCGGGAATGTGGATTAGTAGAGCTGATTTTACAAGGTATACAGGATTTGAGGCGAGGAATTTTAAGAGCCGTATTCTGCCTATTTTGGAAGAATTAAATGCTGGCCAAAGATTAAACAGGGCTCAGCTTGAGCAAGTGGAAGCATTAGCAGCCCGTTTTGATAAGCTCGATGAGACAAGAGTAAAGGTTAAGCAATCCGACTTTAAGATAAATCCTTGTGGCAGGGCTTCTGGGGAAATGGCCGAACAGATAAAAGATATTCTATATTATGAAATACATTCTTCCATTTTTAACCGAGAAGACGATAGATTTCAGGGATACGAACACCATACTTACCTGATTATCTCTTTAGCCGGATATGATTTTATTTTAGATGCTGCCGGTGATTTATCAGAGTTAGCTGAAGATGTCGGCATTATTTTAATTCCTCTGAGCATCGTAAAAAGATACCCTGAAATATTCTGGTCTTATTCAGATGAGTATGACGCTGTGCTTGAACAACTAAGTAGCGTTTTTGGCCACCCCAGCGGCGGGTTGGTTTATTTACCTAAAACTTTAAGGCAGGCTTCGGCGGTAAGGACTTTAAAGGGAAGGTTATGGCGAGACAGGAAGTGTCTATTCTCAGTTACTAATACGTCGGCGCCGGTCCATTCTGTATATGCGGCAATAAAGGCATCCGCAGGTTTTAGACCAAGAGATTCATATCTTATGCCTATCTCAAAAGGCACTGAGATGTCCTCATCAATGATAGCGATCGGAATAACAGTTTTTATAAATTCTGTAAAAATATTAGGGGGGATATTGCGTTTTATTTCGTTGATTATCAATCGAGGAATATGGATAGTATGCTTTGGCGATGATTCTGTTAGAATATTAAAGAGGGTTTCTGAGGGCGGGTTGCGGATTAATCCTGTTGCGCCCACAAATTCATTTGTATCAAGAACGAAGTGCAAGTTTTTCCTCCCACAGCTGTTCCCTGGTTTTTCGCATCTTTGCGATTGCCTCTTCAAGAGTCATTCCTTGAAAAGGGGATGGAGTATTAGCGACCAATTTACGCAATTTTTCCAGGTGCCTTTTGGCTTCTTTAGCTCTTGCATTCATAGTTACTTACCTCCTAACTCTATTACAAACATACCATTTTTGACAACTTATGTCAAGCCGATTTCTCTTGACCCCGCTCGCTGCGACCCGCCCCTGGCCGATACAAAAGCAATGGAAGAATTAAAGACTATCAGGGATAGAAATACAAAGGAAATCAAGGCTTTGCCTAAGACTACCGAATATGACCAGCTAAGGCAGGCAGCTATTCAGGTATTAAAGGATAACCAGGGTGATTCTAACATAGTTGAAATCTTAGAGAATCTTATTGTCAAAACCGGCCCTCCTGAACCTGAAAAATCTAACCTGAGTAAAGAAATCAAGGCATTTCAAAAGAACCGCAACACAACAGTCCGTATCTTAAACCTGCGTTCCGAGCCCAACATAATCGTTATTCTCATTGATAACCCCACAATAGCAGACTTCTTCTACGAAGGCCATGCTTTGGTTTATCCTGAACAGACGGATGAGGAGCATGAGAAGTTTGCTAAGTCAAATGAGATATGCGCGTTCGTAATAAACGGTCCGGTTGAGAGACGCTCTCTTGATGAACGAACAGCGCGTCGCCTAGCTGCAAGATTTGATAGCGAACTTGACTCGCGTAATCTTAGCATAGCATTCAGTTTCTTTATTTTGCGTAAATTCAAAAAGATAATAGCCGAAGATACCGATTTGTCATATGTTGACAAATGCTCGATTCCCGGAGAAAGTATCATATGTTTTATTGATATATTTGCCACATGGTCTCGGTATTACATGATTCTTGACGATAAAGATAAGATGGTCGGGTATGGATACGTGTATCGTGCCGGCGAAAAATGGGAAGACGCTTATTTTAGATTCTTGATATTTTCGCAATATCGGCACAGAGGCTTGGGCGAAAAGGCTCTTAAATTGATATTGTATGCGGCTTATAACGATAATATTCATGCGCTTCCACGCAGATTCATCTTTCCGAAGCTGGTATCATTATCGGATCAAACTATTGCGTTAGAAGCAAAAGAATCCGGCGTTCCTGAATTCCTTGTAAAGCGGGGTTTTGTCCCGATCGGCGATGCAGCTGACATAACAAAATGTGATTTCGTCTTTGCTCTTTCTACCACAGCCGGAATAAATGGGGAAATAATTGGGGACGGCTCGGCTTCTGGCCCGGCCAGCGGCGGGATGAATGTGGCGATGCAGGATCCTCACCGCGAAAAACCGACGAGTAAACTGCCTAAAGAGCCGGTTGCGAAAGAAAAGGCAATCCAGAAGGAAATCAAAGATAATTTACCTATTACCGATTTTCAAAAAATAAAATATCTGCTGGCTACTATAAAAGAGGCGCAAGGGTTAGCTGAAAGTGATAAAAAGATTGTTCGTTCCTTAAAAGAAATGGCCGCAATTGAAAGCCGCGCCGGGCCAATGCCTAATCTCTATGGTGTAGTAAGAGAAGAAGCTCAAACTAACTATGAAGTGCTTCATCTTGATACTACCCCTGGCGAATCCCTGCTTGAGCCCGAAAACAAAAAAGAGCTCCTCATCACCCTTATCCACGAAGCTGGCGTCCGCCTGGGCAGGTCAGACAAAGAGAATGAGGCGTTTGCCAAGAGGTGTTTAGAGGTGTATAAAAATAAAAGCGGAAAAGGCTTTTACCGCATAAATAAGGTGCAATGTAATTTACCAAAAGGATTTCATCAATCTCCTGTCGTAATTTTGTCCAGACTAATTATACAACTTTATGAGACAACAGGGATTAAAATTTATATTAACCCTGATACTATTAATCCGGGGATAGATTTTGAGACAATAGCAGAGTTAATAGGGGCAAAGAAAAGGAGAGAAGGTTTTTCTAATTTAAATGCAGTAACTGCTAATGCGTGTTACGTTCTATTTGGTTTACATTACAGAGAGAAATTTGACTCAACAGATCCAAAGGAGATTCTTGATATCTATACCCGCCGTTATCTAGGTGCCTTAACTAGATTAGCCATTATGCCTAAAGGAGAGGCGGGAAGTGAATATGATGTGTTGGTAGAAGGAGATTATCCTGAGGAGATCCTGAAAGCCGTGGCCGAATATATTAGAGATTATAGCCAAGAGGAGCTTTTGCTTGAAGCAGACTTACGAAAGAAAGAACCAGACAAGTTTGAGGCTTTAGAAAAAAAGTATGACGAACGATTAGCCTTAATTTTAAATAAGATATCCTCCTTCGGCCACCCCAGCGGCGGGATAGATGGAGGATTCGGCTTCTTGGGCAACCTCAAAAAGGAAGGCTTGCGCTATCTGACCAAAGGAATAAAGGATAAAACTATCAAAATTAGGTGCTTAAATAAATACAATAAGCTCAAGATAGAAGTTGGAGGAAAACCGGTTATATTCTATGTGATAAAATCTTTTGATTCCCGAGCCCCGCCGCCAAAAGACCTGCCAGATAAATACGCCTTTGGCAGATATGATGGAGCTTGTTTAAGGGTTATCTTCTCGCCAGGTTTTCCTTTTACGCTTAGTTTAAAAATAAAAAGGAGATTTCCTCAGCAAATTCAGCGCATCCTCGAATTAGTCTTAGAATATATTTCCCGCCATGAATACAAAGAAGTAATCCAGAAAAAATCTCATTGCCAAGCCGAACAAGAGACAAGAAAAGAGTACCAAGAAAAATATCCAGAGGCCATTCAGATTATAGACGAGGTTTTGGCTGATGTGGCTTCAGCAAAGAAAAGACAAATCACGCAGTTTGCAAAAAAGGGTATATATAATAATCCCCAGAAACCGCCTTTTAGCGGAGACGGTTTTGAAATAGAATTTGGTAGGCACGGATATTCTGGAATGGGAGGAGTAGAAATCCACCTTACCAAAATCGCCAAAGGCCATAAAGCCAGGGTGGAGAAGCCAATTTTTGAAAATGGTCAATGGTTTCTTGTAGTTGATACAGGCCATCCCGAATACGGAAAAGTTAAATATTGTTTTACCCCGGATAAGAAATTAAGACAGTTAGCGCATTTTAAGAGAGCGCCTTGGCGTTTTTGGCCAAGATTGCCTGGAGGGATGAGCTGGCCGGAATTTGCTAAAGATTGTTGGTCCGATCCTGGAAAGCAAGCCAAGCTTTGGGAAATCTTGGAGTTCTTCCGCAGAGAAATGCGCAGACTATTTGCGCAAAGAAGAGGAGACCTTATTCCTCTTTCCTTTGGGCTGCCTGAATTGCCTTTTGACCAACTATTGGTGAAGCGCGCGGAAATGATTTTCTCTGAATTAGGTGAATTAGGCGGCTGGCCGGCGGCAGTAGATATGCTTCTGGAGCGTGATTATCAATCTGATGTAATAGCGAAGATTGCCCGGCGAAGAATGGTTACAAGAAACAAAATACTTGATGCCTTACGCTATTTGGATGTTGATGTAAATACAGTTACGCTTGATGAGTTGTTGGACAAGGCGCCGCATATTTATGCCCGGCTTTTAGAGGCCTGTCCAAAGGCAAAAAAGATTTGGCCGAAAATTAGAAGAGTATTCCTTAGCCATCAATTAAGCCCGAGGCAATATCCTAGCACTTTACCTGTAGCTTTCTTTAGAGAGGCAAACCTGGAAACCTTCCCAGAGCCTGCGGATATAGATAAGGAATTGTTGTGCCTGGAAGACTTAGACTTATTTGCAAGAGCTATTCACAAAGCCAGATTAACCCAGTCTGAAAGAATAGTAATTTATTACTATTATTGGCAAGAAGAGACATTTGAAGAAATTGGAAAAAAAGAAAATGGAAAAAAAGGAAAGGGGAGATTAAATGTTACCAAAGAACGCGTTAGACAGATTCGTAATAAAGCGCTCCAGAAACTTGCGCCAGCCATAAAATATATCCTTAAACAGATGGAGGGTAGAATTCCTTCCGATGCCCAACAAGGTGGGCTCTTAAACCTCGATATCCTCGAAGGAAAATCGCCGCCCAATTCCCGCCCAGGCAGGGTGATGATTTTGACTCTGGCAGCGGTGGCAGTGGCGGCGGTGTTGGGAGTATGGACGCTTAATCACTGGCCGCAAATCAGTGGGTTTATCCAATCCCTGCGCCATTGGTGGGCGGCTACAGGTATAAGCGGCGGATTGCCGGATGTTGCTAGCGCAGTGGGCAAGACTTCCGCTATTAATCTTGCACAATTAACATTAAAATCAATAGTAATTATAATTATTTTAGGAATGTTTTTCAATGCGCTACAGTTGTATTCAGCGCATGTAAATTCGTCTAAACTTACCAAGGCTATCCCATGCGAAAAAGTAATCAATAAACCCTTACTGGTCAAAACCACCTTGCCTGAGAAAAAAACAAATATTGTAAAGAGAATCTACAGCATTTTTGCCTATGTTGTATTTGCTGCAACAATTAATTCGTTTACGCTAACGGGTATTTACTTTTATAAACGACCATTTTTCTCTGGTCATTATGAGAGATTCATTCAATATTTAATTTTCTTCTTAGTATCTTTTTACGTATTTATATCTCTTGCGGGTTTATTTCCATTTTCTAATTCCTTTGGCTTAACGCAACTTAAGGCAGAAAAAAGAATCATTGAAGAGGCAGACAATATAATACAAAAGGCTGTTCAAAGAAAAGACGCTGCATTGTTAAGGGCATTACAAAAAGTTAAAGGATTCGGCCTTTTAGCTGCTAAATCCTATACGTTGATATTACAAAATGGAAAAGACAAAGTAGCAAAAAGAATACTTTTTACCCGGGAGGTATTAATTTTTAGACAGTTATTAAGATATTTGATTATCAGAAGATCATTAGGTTTTGCTTATGATGAAGCCACGCAATCAATACTCGAGCAGAAAAATACCCTCTTCTGGCGAATTTGGTTAAGGGCGCAATGGGAGATATATGCAAATTTTGAACTATTAAAAAGAAGCCGCTATTATCCCATTATGGTGCCATATATCTTGCTGCATTCTTTACTATTTAATGCAATGGCTGTTTTTGTGTTGATTCTCTTAGCTTTATTAGGATTCCATAAAGTTTTCTGTAAAACCGAACGAGGAATTTTCACCTCACAATTTAAAACATTCATTTGGCGCAGCGCACCATTTGTCTTGATGTTTAGCGCAGGATTGGTTCTCTATTTTAGCCCTCATTTAATAGACTTTATCCAGGCGCTGCGGGATTGGTGGGCTGCTACAGGTATAAGTGGCGGATTGCCGGATAAACTTTTGAGTAGTTTATATCTTGCCAGTATCCTACCCATGGTTGCACTAAACCCTAAGGGACAAAGATTGCAAATACTTAGGGCTAAAATTATCAGGATGGCACGATTCTCGGCGCGTCAAAGCGGTATTGTGCAGATGATTTTAGAGTCAGGATTAGAGAAAGACGACTTGCTTGCCTTAACCAAGGATCCAGATCCCACGATAGGAAAATATGCAAAGATAGCTGAGACTGCGAGCAGGCTTATTCCAAGTATGCAATCTCATCAGGGATTAAATTGGTGGAAAGCAAGAATGACAGATGTAGAAAGAGCTGATTTGTATACTAAAAAAGCCGAGGTTATAACCCAGCAAAAAGGCAAGATGACCCACTCTGAGTTGTTGGATAAAATGCAAGAAAAAGTTGACCCTAATATGACACTTGCTCAACTCAAACGCTATCTCTCTAGTGGGCGCTGTCCATCCCATCCAGATTTAGAGATAATTTCAGAACGGCAACGGGAAAGAATAGTAGAAGAAGAAAAGGTAGCCTTAATAAATGCTAAGAAAGCACAGATTATAAGCCAGCTAAAAGGTGAAATGACCTTGGCTGACCTTCTAAAAATAATGCAAGAACAGGTTGATTCTAAAATGACCATCCACCAGCTTGCACACTATATCTTTATGAACGCAGACTGTCCACCCCACCCAGATTTAAAGATAATTTCTGCAGAGGAAACGAAGAGAAAGCCTGTAAGAGAAGATAGTCCACGGGAAATTTCAGAACAGAAACCGAAGATAGAACCCTCAGCAATTGAAAGAAAAAGTAGACCAATTGCGGCTACAGCACCGAAGCATTTTGATAAACCAAGCGCAGAAAAAGTTAAACCTGAAGCAATCAGCAAATCTGAGGTGGCTAAATCAGAAGTGGCTAAACCTAGGGTGGTTAAATCCGAAGTATCTAAACCCATAGAGGTAAAAGTCGCTAAGGCCGGACCCATCAAAACCAAAACAGAAAAGACTGCTGAGTTATTAGGGGCTCTGCAGTGTTTCGTGGATGAGTATTTGAACTCAGGGGCAATTGACTGGCAATCGGCGCGTAAGAGGATAACCTGTTTTACAATTGCCAAGGTCCTTTTTGACATTTTAAAGGGAAGTGTTCAGGGCAGCAAGGACATATTAGCCTTAGAACGACGTCTGCAATGTGCAAGCAATGAAATAATAAAACTATCTCCTATTTTGATGACTGAAGAAGACCTGGAAGCCAGCATAAAAGAGGTGAAAGACCACGCCATACCTCTTCGTTCAGGAAATAATAGTTATCTTGCCTTTCCTGACGAGCCATCCATAAAACCTCCAGAGGCGTGGAGATTGTGGGTAGAGTTTAGGAGAAAGGAAAGGATAAACACAGGCAAGAAAGGTTTGATTCTACCTGAGGTTGCAGCCGGGGTTATGGGTTTAGGGCTGATAATACTGGGGGTTCTACCTCAGGCAGTAGAAGGTATATTGAGCTCTTCTGTTACTTTGCCTATCGTGGCAGCAATTGTCGGTTACTTTCTTTTAATCCGTCTTATGCGCATAAGTAACGAGATAACTCTATTCCCAGCAACAGAAGTGGTAGAGCACCATAAATCGATTTCCTTAAAGGCAGGCTCACTTTTTGGCGCGCCGATAGAGATTCATTGGTCAATGATATTAGCGCCGCTAATCTTAGATTACCTTATTAAGAAAGGTAATCTACCCTGGTTTGTCATTTCGCTCTACATCGGTCTTTTACTTTCGGTGGGGATACACGCATTTGCCCATGTCTGGGAAGCCAGGCGCAATGGAGTGAAGACCAGGCGCGTTCTGGTAACAGCCATTGGACCTATAGAATTCTTTGAGGTCAACCTTTTTGACCATCCGCAAAGAGCAAGCGTTCTTTGGGCTGGGCCAATAGCGAGTTTATTCTTGGCTATGCTATTTTTATCTCTTTATACTGGAGCCGAAATAGTAAATTATATAAAGGACTACAGCCTCGAACCTAACTATACTTATCAGGTAATCAGGAATATTATTTTGAGTCTTTTGTACACAAACATAGCTGTCGCTACTTTTAATCTTTTACCCGTATATCCTACTGACGGCGGGCAGATTCTCAAAGGATATATAAAAACAAGGCGGGGAGAGGAAAAGGCAATGTTCTGGAGTAAGGTGGCCATTTTTGGTAGTCTGGCTTTTGCCATCGGTGGTATTTACTTCAAACAATGGATTATTGCGGTGATTGGGTTTATTCTCGCTTATCTTGGCCCGGCGCACTTAAAGACAGAAGAGCTGATTAGAAAGGGCGTAAGGATTGTGGATAGTGATAAACGAATTGATAAACCCGAAGCGGTTAAAGGTCAAATAATTGAAGAAGAAGATATAATTGAGATTTATTTACCTGCGCATTCTTTATTTAAATATACTCTGAAGAGATTGCGCCATCTGATTAATCTTTCGTATCCGCCAATTAGGGTATCTTTAATCGCCGAGGCAAAAGACTTAGAAGTTGGCGTAAAAATTTCTTCACTGCCTGCGGGTAATTATCGCTTAACCTGCCAGTTAATTTCTAAAGAAAACTCGGTTTCCTATTCACAATTAGACTTCATAAAAGAGCATCCTCAAGCTGATGCGTTAGTAAAGGGCCTGAACATCCCCGCAGAAGAAATACGGTTTAAGATTATCGTCACCGGCCTTGATGCTTATGGTAGTCCGGAAGTAGTGGTATATGAAAGCTCTTTGATGAGATTGCGCTTTACCAATTTAGATATTCTTTTAGCAGAGGGTTTGGAAGCATATCGAGGTAGAGCGCCTCCGCAAGAGGTGAAAGTAATCTGGAGAGGAAAAGAAAATAATCCATCAAAAGTTTCTTACCGGCCTTGCAGGATGGGAATTTATTTTCCTCTTGTGGCCCATTCCTATTTTGGCAAAAAGGTATCTGCAAGAATATACTTGTCAGATGGAAGCGAAAGAGAGATGCCTTGCCAAGAATATTTGGGGCCAATTTATACTGATGTTGATGAGCTCCTCTCGCCTGAAAGGCAAAGAGAAATATTATCACCTGCCACAATAGACTACCCGCATTCTATACTTATCGCCATACCCACCAACCACCCCTGCATTATTGATACACTGGAACATCTTGAGGTGGAATTACTCCGCTTTAAAGAAAGACAGATAACCGTGGCGGTTTGCGTGAATGGTCTTGATGCGGAAAAAAGAGGACAGATAAGACAGAGTTTAATTGAAAATTATCAAAGGCGATGGTTGGAGTCTTTGCCTGGCGTTCCTTTAGTAGTAATTGATTTACCGATGAAGGGCAAGAATAATGCCATGAATGCATTAGTTGAATTTGCGAAGAGCAACAAGAGCGATATTGTCACTTTCTTAGATGATGATGTCAGATTTTCTGAAGGAGCCCTATCTTTTGGCGTTGAAAGTTTACTTCAAAGCAGAAAAATAAGTTTGGTTGGCGCAGATATTGAGTTTTTCAAAGGAAGCCATCCTTGGGAAAGATTAACGTCTTTTATGAGAAGCAGAAGCGGAATATTTTATCCCTTTGGAGCCCATACCGTGTTTTATGCTGAGAGTTATCCGGGGCTACCTTCTTTTGCAATTTCAACTGATACATATCTTTCGGCTTTCTTTATTGATAGCAAAGCCCAACATCCTTTCCACCGAACCCATATTGATAAAAGAGCCAAGGTATATGTTAAATCCACAAGTACATTATTAAGGCACATCATTAGAGCAACCAGATTTGAGTATAACTCCCACTTATTAGAATATTTATTTGGCCCTAAATGGCAGATTATTCATAGGTCATTTTGGCAGACGGTGTGGAGAACTTTACGCAATGGTTTTATAAATATTTATAAATTAAGAGATACTAAATACCTCTTTGCCTTCCTTATCTGGGGCGCGACAAAAATGGCAGTGAGAATTTATATCAATATTGAGATGATGATGCGCAAAATCCATAATCTGCCTAAGATAACCGTTCATTGGCGAACCGACCCCCAAACCAAAAATATCCCTGAAAATAAAAATAGGGACAGCGACCGTTTTCGCGATACTCCAAAGGATAAATCCTCAAGCAACAGTCTTAAAAATAGCGGATTCTTGCTTTTGCCTAAGTGGTTTACAAGGCTTGGGGATAAGATGAGGCAGATGTTGATTCGGTTGCGGCAGGATTTAAGTCGGATTATCTCTCTCGTGGCTGGTCAGGGTCTGGTGGCTCTTGCCGCAGCCACTTTAACTTTAATATATATAGGTATAACCCCAGGTCTTCCCGGCCCTATTATGGGGGTGTGGGTAGCTTTGGGATTTGGTTTATTCTTAATCTGGTGGCTCTTATCTAGGTTATCCCAATCTGTTGCCTTAGCCAGAGTTAATCGTAGAGATAGACTTACAACTTTATCACCAAACAAAAATACGCCTCATACGATAGTGATGATGCTTGTAGAAGCTTCACGAAGCGATAGCCGTAAGAAGAAAGTTAAGCTCCCTAATATTAATCGTGCAGGATTAGACATACTTAAACAACATTTACAGAATCTCGTTCCATTGGTGGAATTGGATAGAGAAACTAAAGAGCGACTCGCTCAATGGATTTTTGAACATAGACCTTATCGTAATTCTGAGGCCTTCAGAAAAGCATTACAGGGGACGGGAATAAGTGGATTTAAAAAACTTCATCAAGAAGCCATTGCGGATGCATTTAGGGTGGGCATAACCCGCAGAGAGCTTTTCGCATGGTTATTAGGAGCAGGGGCTGCTGCGGCTATATATCCTATAGCAAAGATATTACCGGTGTCTCAGCGAGCCCAAATAAAAACCGAAAAGGACGCTTTAAACCAAGAGCTTACCCGGCAATTTTTAGCGGTCTATCCTGAGGAAAGAGATTTTATGGAACAGATAAACAGCAACCCGGATGTTGTTTTTGCAAATTATGTGGCTGAAGTCTATGCAGACATGATGAATTCCAAGGAAGAGGTGTGGAGAAGTCAGCTTATCGTAGATAAATTAAGAAGCGCTCCTTACCTGATTGTAGGCATACGTTTTATGCCGGAAGCACTTCGTCACGTGGAACAGATTTTGCAGAATAACCGGATGGTTGGTTTGGTCGAGAAAATCATGCAATGTTCTAATATAAAGCAATCAGAGAAGGGGCTGAGCGACTTTGACCAGATAGCCATAGGTCGTAAATTGGCTTATTACACGAAGCCTAAGTCTGCGGTGAGTACTTCTGAGTACGCCTATGTTGATCTTGCCACCGGTACCAATTTCGAAGATTATTTGCCAGACATATTAAAGTGTTCACCCAAACGTCCAATTTTACTTACTGATATTTCTCCTTATGTCATACGTTTTTGGCATACGCTTACGCGGGTATTGAATTTAGATAATATTCAAATACTTGACTTGGACGTTAGAACAATGTCTAGAAAAACAGTTCTTGGGAAAGTTGGAACCATTAGACTGCAGAATGTGGCTCCTTGGGTAAAGGATTTATCGCAAGAATGGGTTGAACAAATTTTTGACCTGGTTGAGCCTGGAGGACAAGTAATTTTAGTCTATCCGCTAACATCCTTACGGCAAGTAGGATGGAGTTTGCCTCAGCCAATGGAATTAAATGAATTGATAAGGATTGTGATGCAACAAGACGAAGATAATGCAAAGTTAATGCGGAATTTGCAAAAAGTTGTTAAAAAGCAAGAAGGTAAATGGAATGTTTTTGCCGGTCATGTGGGAGAAGACGGACGTTTTAAGCAAAATCAAAGTGGTTATATTACTTACATAGATGAGACGTCCAAGATTTACGACACGGTTATCGTTTTCCAAAAGAGCCCTCAGCCACGCTCAGACTCGTCTACTCGCAAACTCACCAACAGTACCGAAGTAGAGAAGTTGTCCACAGCAATCAAGAAAACATCCCCTTTATTAGCCGCCGCAGCATTTCATGGCGATGGAAAAACATCTGGGGAAAAGCGAAACGATAGCCATAGAGGGGAGAAAGCCGAAACTTTTAATATTAATATCGCGACAAAAGGTGATCTTAGGCGCCACTTAAAGAAGCTTAATATAGAAGGCTTGGATAAGCCAGCAATAAATGAGCTGGCCAAATGGCTGAATGCTCATAGACCTTATCGTAGCCGTGATGAATTACAGAGAGTGTTGCGGGACGCCAAGATAAAAGGAATAGGAAGAGAACAACAGAAAACTATTATAGATTCTTTTAAGGTCGGGATTACTACAAAACAAGTTCTTACGGTAATAATAGGATTTTGGCTGTTTGTTTATTTCATTATAAAACGGATAATTATTTCTAGACTAGAAAACCGTCTTTCTAGGCATATAATACCTAGAGATATATACATGCAAAAGGTTGAAGAAGCATTAGAAAGAATGCGCAAAGAAAAGAAAACCCTTGGTGACTTTATTCAGTCCTTATTTGAAGAGCAGGGTATCAAGATTAAAGAGACAGACGATAAATACGTCATCTGGAAGAACTTTATTCATGCGCTGAATATGAGTGATTGGGCTGAGGCAGCAATGTTTTTAGATAATTCAGATTTAGCTAAAGCCAAATGGCTTACTGCAATAGAGCAGCTCCCTCCATTTATAGTAAAGATCTTTGGTAGTCTGCAGGTAATAAATATTGCTGTAACTTTTGTTAATCAAAATAACAAAGTTCGAAATAAAGGATTCTTTATAGTATACCATGGAGGGTTCCCGCAGATTGGGTCTTTTCAAGAAAGCTGGGAAGAAGAAGATTCAAGGCTGGCTAAAGATATTGTCCTCTCCCAGCAATTATTAGAAAGGTATGAGCCATTATATAGGGAGTTAGAGGTAATAAATCAAAATAATCAGGCCCCTGCTCGGACAACTGAAGGAGCTCCCATTCGCTTGACACAGGGAGATAATATGACTTATGCCCATGCAAAATGTAGTCTTTTGGGGTCACTGCTTGTTGACCCCCATTGGCAGAAGACTTTTGACTCCCATCGTAAAAAGATTCTTATCAATTGGGACGCCTATCCTGACTTAAGAGCGCCGTTCGAGGAATCCCTACTATCATTGGCATTTTTAGGAGAGTCCTTCACCTTTAAGGGTATGGTAGGTTCGGCTAGCGAAATGGACATATGCCGATGGATATTGCCGCTTTTTCATGAACGTCTTTTTAGTCATAACCATGGAGCAATGGAGATGATTTGGGTTGTTCCCCAAGAAGCAATAAAAAGTGACTCAAAATCTATCTATGGTGATTATGTCTTTGAGGTAGTTCTTGATAGTAACGAAGATAAGCTGATTTATAGAAATTTCCACGCCTTAAGTTATCCGGAGACGCAAATTAATCTTAGTGAGGACAAGAGGATAGTCATCCTTCACATTATGAGTTCGGATAATCCCGATGCAATCGCCAAAATTGTAGGCGATGCCGAAGTATTCTTAAGCGTGGATGCAAATTATGCTGGTGCGAGACTTCCGAGTGAAAATAGGGAGGTTTTGCTACTTAAAGAATTAGGTGCCTATGCTAACTATTATCCCCTTAATCAAAACCCGAAGCAAGAAGTAAGGCATCAGGAGCTTATTGATAAGTTTGGTGATTTTTACCCACGCCTTAAAGGCCAAATCAAATCGGTTTCCATAGCCTATTCGCCTAATTTTACCGCAGATGAAGAGAGGCGACGTCCGGTGGCAAAAATATTAAAGATACTAATAGGCGAGGATGTCAAGAATCAACCAGAATGGGTGCAGGCTGAATTTGACCGGATTATACCGCCAAAGAAAACAAGCAAATTCTTAAACAAATTGTTTGATGCTCTTGCAGTCGGAGTTTTTGTAACCTCTTTATTATACGCCGCATTTAAATGGCATTATCGCAGAACAATAGCTGTAAAACAACTTAAATCATCCCACTCCATCCTCTTGCCCTTAGCCTTAATTTCGCTCCTCTGCGGCGGATGCAGCCCTGTTGCCGGCAGCGCAGGATTAACCTTTCTATACCTCGTAGGTCTGATAGGCGCGATTTATTTAGCTGTGGTTTTGGGGCGGGTGATTTTATCTCGGTTGCGGCAGGATTTAAGTCGGATTACCTCTCTCGTGGCTGGTCGGGGCCTGGCTTTTGCCGCAGCCGGGTTACCTATATTATATAGTCGGCCAATGCCTTGGCCCCTATCGTGGCAGAGGCGCAATACTACAGAATGTT
>CAYHAI010000101.1:0-2766 GCA_964354585.1 uncultured Planctomycetales bacterium | reverse complement strand
ACTGCTGGCAACCCCATTAGGTTACGCATAAAGTTGCTGGCTTGTGTTGATGGAGCAGAGGCTGGAGCGATGAATGAAAAGGTGCCAGTCCTAAAGAGTGTGAGTTCGGGTACATATTCGCAGTCAATTATCTGATTCGATGGACCACTGCGCTGCATTTCGACCAGCACTGATCTGTTGAAGGTCGTTTTATCAACCACCACTTTGATGACCACATTTGCATCCATTCCCAATGCCCTAGATTCCCGGAGTTCGCCGTTGTCGTTAAGCTGACTGAGAGCGATGACCACTATATCCAATTCAGCCGCTAATCGCTTCAGTCCCCTACTGACGCTTGCTACGGCCTCTTGCCGATTACCCTGCTTGTCTTTGCTGAGTGTTTCAACCAGCTGGACATAGTCAACCACCACTAAGTCTAGTGGAGTCTCAGCATTACGTGTTTTGATGTGAGCAACGATCTCTT
Source organism: uncultured Planctomycetales bacterium (assembly GCA_964354585.1). Lineage (GTDB taxonomy): Bacteria > Omnitrophota > Gorgyraeia > Gygaellales > Profunditerraquicolaceae > CAYHAI01. Next base: position 2,303 of record CAYHAI010000101.1, on the reverse strand, counting down.
CGAGTTCAAACAAGTCACTGACTATCTCTAGGTTCCTTTCATTGGCGCTTAATTTACAGGCGGCTGCTGATAGGGCGTCCAATTGACTGGTGGTGATGTTCTCTTGGCTTAGTCCGCTAGTAGGCACTTTGCTTTCCATCGACAACAATCTTACCGCTATCTCAGTAGGACTCATCTCTAAGGAGTGGAAAATGGCTCTCTTGCCTTCATTGACTGCATTGAGCAGCATTGTCATCGCTAAGGATGTTTTACCGCCTTTAGCTGGTCCACCAATAACGATTAGGTTTCCTTTTCTCATCTTGACTATTTGATCAAGTCCAGCAATGCCACTTTGGATGTCTGCCAGTGCTTCGCTTCCGTTTTGGATGTGCAGTAATGCAGATGCAATTGAGGAGGTAAATGATGGGCGAGTTGATTCTATGGGCTCTAAAGAAAGTCCACCACTACGGGTCTTGAGCTTATTGAGTACTTCTTCTAACTCTACTTCTGATCCAGTGGCTTCTCGGGTGATTGTGGAAGCGATGTCGATTACTTCACGGTGGGTTGATGTCCGCTTAATCTGTCTGATGTACTCGTTGATGTTGGACTGGAGGGCATATCCAGTGGCGATCTCAGAGATGTAGATAGCTCCACCTAGAGTGTCAATGATAGGCCAAAGCTTCTCAGTAAGGGTGATTAGGTCGTGAGGGGTTCCCATCGAGATGCCTAACTGGAGTTCCCGGAAGATCACCTTATGTCTAGGTTCGTTTAGGAGTTCGTGGGTAATCTTGTTCTTGTTGATGATTACTGAGGTATCTGCTGGGTTATTTAGCAGTAGCTGAAGGATAGCTTGCTCAGAAAGCGAACACTGTGGAAGGAGAGTGTGCTGGCTGGTTGGTGGTTCATAAGGCATAAAGTGAGAGGATCGGTTGGATACTGCGGTGTAGGTTGCGTTCATTGGTTGGTTGGTTTTGGTTGGGTTGGGTTGGTTATTGACTGAAAAATGATGCTTCTGATAGAGCTAAGAACTCAAGAAAGATGGACTCAACTATCTCTTCATCAGGACCAGAGATGATGTCTTGTGGAGTTGGTCCACAGAAGATCTCTCCAATCTTGATTCCCGGGCGAGTCTCTTGGAGCTTGTTAGCAATACTAGAGGAGGCATATTGATTGTTCTCGCTGTTGAGAATTGTTGAGCAATTGCTGTTGAGAATATAGGCTGTAAATTCGCTGTAATCGGTCATATAAATCATTGGATTGTTTTAAATTTAACAGATTTGCGGATCTGAGTCAATCTTTTATTGCAAACTTACTCTCGGAAGTCGAACTGAGTAGGTTGGATACTGTGCAGATTCTGATGAACAGACTGTATACCCTCCTTTTTCAATGTCGTGGCAACGCTGACAAACGGGGTCGGGTCTACTACTAACTGCTGATTTAGTAGTTGCTGGCTCACCACATTCGCAGAACTTTTCCTTATATGTATATTCCTTCTGTGGGCATTTACGTTGATGCCCAGCTGTTCCCCAGAATGCACCACAAGTTTTGCATTGAGTTTTCCCGCTAGTCAGTTGTTTTTTCGTATCCATTGCACCCAAAGGTTGCTTCTGATTAATATTCATCTCTGAATGAATAATTTGCGTTCATTCTGTGAGCTTGCCCTAACTGAAAGCTAAACCTATCACTAACTTTTTTTCGCGAATCGCAATGAAGACACCCCATAGTTCCATCTCTTGTTACGACATCTCCCCAACGATGCTTATTGTCTGGGCAGACCTTCATCTTTTCGTTTTGTTCTGCTATTTTTGCTTTGTTTTCGTTTGGCATTAGGTAATTTTGTAGAATTTTTGGGTCGCCGCTAGATGCTCACGAGTGGCGTTGATCCTCCATTTGCCATTCTTTATCTTCACGATTTCATACATATGGTATGGAGAGATATTTAAATGCCTTGCTGTCTCAGAGAGCCAGTGGCATTTTACAAGTGTACTAATTAGATGATCGTAATCAGTTTCCGCTTGCCATTTGGTTGCGTATACTTCGTTGGTGATGATCATTTTGGTAGGTGAATTTTGTAGCAGTCAACTGCTCCAGCAACGCCACTTCTGGTTTTTGAGTCCATCAGTTGGTTGACGAGACTTTTTTCGATTCTATCACATCTGTCGCAGACTGCACCAAAATTCTTTTTGATTGTTGCAGGATTTCCGCAAGCACAGAACTTATTTGTGCTGTTTGAATTGCCTTTCATACTACAAATTTTCGTCAAGCAATTTGAGGATTCCCAACCAGTTTTCCTTCGTTTTGAAATAAATCTCCATTGTGGTGTC
>CAYHAI010000100.1:0-2567 GCA_964354585.1 uncultured Planctomycetales bacterium | reverse complement strand
AAATGGTAAGAACGCGACAACTGGAAACAGGGAGGCTTATCGCAGTGATTAGACCAGTGTCTAGAACAGTAACCCCTGACAGTATCCCTATTGGTTTCGCAGCGCCTAGACTAGTGCCTAGACTAGTGCCTAGAAACAGTATCCCTATTGGTATGCCACTGCCAATGAGAACTGCTGTTGAAATCCGTGCAGAGCTCAGACCAGCCGCAGAGCTCAGACCAGCCGCAGTAGTACCCTCTGTTCCGATGCAGGAAGTGCGTAATACTTTAGCAGCGTTCTCGCCCTTAGCCATGGGTTGGCCCGAGGACTGGGAGCATTTAAAGCTTTTAAATAAGGTGCGCGTCATTGGAAGGGTTAAATTCAATGCTGTTTGCAAAGAAGTGTGTGGTATTTGTTTTGAAACTCCTACAATGGGTGATTCTGTTACTACTGTGTGTGGTCACCAATATTGCAAGCAATGCTGGTATAACTGGATGAGTAACGCCACAAGCAACCGTACGTGCCCAACTTGCCGCAAGAACCACCCTATAACAACCACGTTTAAGCTGATGGCCGACAGAAAAAACCGCCAAAGTGTGCCTGTTATGCAAATATTTTAAATGTGTATTTAACCGAATTAATTAAATATTTAAATAAAAATGGACCACTTGGTCTTATTTTTTGCTGCACAGTAAATAAGTATTATAAATTTTTAGTTCTCTTTATTTCAGGCTCAAAATATATAAAATTGAATAAAACAAATTTTTTTTCAAAAAGTGGTATTTTAAACATATCTGCATTACATTTTCAAAAATGACAGAATTTACTCAACAAATAGAGGCGCGTATGTCCCTCTTTAAAAAATACTTAGACCGTACGGGTATGGACCACAAAGAGTATCAGTATGAAGGCATTCGCTGGATTTTGACGAACGAGCTTCGTTCTGACCCTGTGTACAAAGTTCGCGGTGGTTTTATTGCAGATGAGATGGGATTAGGTAAGACTATAATGATGATTGGTACATTTCTTTGTAATTTTCTAGAGAGAACATTGATTGTTGTGCCGCCAGTGCTCATCGACCAATGGTATGTGCAACTATATAAGACTACTGGTCATAAGTCCCTCATTTATCACGGAGAAAATAAAAAAAAGACTACGCTTGAGCAGCTGAAAAAGGCAATAATCGTCATCACGACTTACGGTGCGATTACGCTTACTAAAAAGCAAAGAAAAAATAAGGACTTAACTATGCTTCACGAGGTTAAATGGTCACGGTTGGTATTTGACGAGGCGCATCATTTAAGGAATTCAAAGACTTCTCTCTACACCAGTGCCAAAATGCTTTCTGCAAAGATTCGCTGGCTAGTATCAGGTACTCCTGTGCAAAATTCTAAGAAAGATTTCTACAGTTTATGCTCGATGCTCAAGCTACCAACCAGCTTCTACACGGAGAGCGCAAATTTGCGGCAATTAGCGCGGGACTTCATTATGAAGAGGACTAAAGCACAAGTCGGCATAATTTTGCCCTCCGTGGTTCTAGACAAAAACATAGTCGACTGGAGTAATCGCAAAGAGATGGAGTTGTCTGAGGAAATACACTCGGCATTAGCATTCAGTCGTGTGTCAGCGGATAAAAGCAACAAGCTTGTCGTCAGTAATATGAAAGAAAAGGGGATGTTGGCGATGTTATTGACTGCTAGACAGTCTTGTATTTATCCCAAGTTGATGGTCAATCGTGCCAGATCCCTTATTAAACTTATATCTAATTATTCATATTACAAGGATGCCTTCAATAGTAGTAGCAAGTTGGATTCTGTTGTAAAATCTATCTTAGAGAGAAAGGGAAATGGATGTGGCAAGCTTATATTCTGCCATTTTCGCGAGGAAATTAACGAAATCGCAACTAGATTGCGTGCTGGGGGGATGACAAACGTGGCGATATTTGACGGCAGAACTAGTGGAAGCAAGCGATTTGATATTCTCAATGACAAGAATGAGGCGCTTATATTGCAGATACAGACTGGATGTGAAGGCTTAAATTTGCAGGAAAATTACAGCGAGATTTTCTTCATCAGTCCTCATTGGAATCCTGCAGTGGAAGACCAAGCTATTGCAAGATGTCACCGTATTGGACAGACCAAGCCTGTGATGGTGCAACGTTTCGAGATGTGCAGTTTCGCACCCAATGAAGAACAAGAGACACGCACTGTGGATAAATATGTTGTAGATGTTCAGGAAATCAAGCGTAACATTGCAGAAGGTTTAATAAAATGTATTGAATTATAGTATATATTTTATTTTGTAATTTTATTTTGTAATTTTATTAATTGAGAGAAAAATAGCCACCACTTGGTGCTGATTTTTTTACTTCAACCGTGTTGGCGATATTGGCAACCTGGACGCCGACCTATTTATGTAAGGAATTCTTGAAAAAAAGAAACAAAATATTCTTCCTTCAAAAAGATGGCAAATTTTTTTCCGAAAGTCCGTAGCCAAAATTGAAAATGGACATTTATTTTGTCCATTTTTCAAATATGGAAACACTTTCCCAGAAACAGGACGCCGCCACTGCATAATTGTTTTTTAGC
>CAYHAI010000099.1:0-2625 GCA_964354585.1 uncultured Planctomycetales bacterium | reverse complement strand
CTCTACTTGAGGCAGGGTGGCTTGACCTTCGGTCAAACCACCCCGATCTAGCCCTTCGGGGTGGTTTGAGAAATCGCTAAAGGTGGAGGCCGTTTCTGCCGTAGTAGTGGCATGACCGAAACGCCGACCGCCTCCCTGACCGTCACCTTCACCCGCGGCTCGCTGCTCTGGCGGCATGAGGGCTACCGTGCCTACTCCGTCGAGACTGACGGGCCGATCCGTGGCCGCGGTCTCCTCTGGGTCGACGCCGGTGACGAGTCTGAGTACCGGGTCATCCCGGCTGACGCGTGGGGCGACCTGACCGGAACCTCAAGGTAACCTCAAGATCCGGAGAAAGGGCTTTACTTCCTGACCACCCCGACCGACAATAGATACATGGCAGCAACGACCACCTCCCGCAAGAACGACACCCGCGGCAACAACGCCGACCGGCTGGCTCAGGGCAGGAACCTCGCCCGCCACTGGGGCAACGGCACGACCTGCGGCTGCATCTACTGCGGGCTGGTGCTGGAACTGAACGCAGGCTCCAAGGGTGAGCGGCAGGAGAACACGCTCACCCGTGACCGGCTGGTGCCCGGTGCTGACGGTGGCCGCTACATCATGAAGAACCTTGGCCCCGCTTGCTTTGACTGTAACGTGCGGAAGGGCGACCTGAGCCTTGACGAGTTCTGCGGCACCGAGCGGGCGGATCGCATCCGGGCCATCGCTGCCGAGTACCGCCGAGGTGGCCCGGTTCGCTACTGAGCGAAACCACCCCGAAACCATCCCTTCGGGGTGGTTTCACCACCACCACCATGTGACATGAGCCACACGGTTGGGGGTTGACGCTGGCCGTGGGTTCGGTAGAATAGACGCATGGCGAAGAACCGGAAGAACAAGAGCACCCCGCAGGTCATGCAGTCGGCAAAGGCTGTGGAGCGTGCGGCCCGTGTGCAGCACATGGCCGACAGCGGTGGCCGTTCTGCCTTCCGTTCGGTGACCATGCCCGACCGTCGGGCGCGTGCGAACGAGCGGGCATGCCGACGCATCGCCCGTGGTTCGTGGGATTGAGCAAAGGAGACACCGTGAGCATGACACTGTGGGATGATCCCGAGATGCTGGAGTTGGAGGATGAGGTGACGGCCGCGGAGGCTGGCATCCTTGATCTCGACCCCGAGGATCTCCGTGAGATGGAGGCCGATGCCGCGCTGCGGGTTCGGTGCCATGAGTTGGGCGAGGATGACCGCGACCCGGAGGATGACTGGTGAGCTTCATACTTCGCACTGGTGGTCAGGATCTCGACAGGTTCACGCTGACTCTCCCCCGCTGGGCGGTGAAGTCAGCACTCGAAATGGTTTGGCTCGCAGTGTTCGCCGTGACCATCGCGTGGGCGCTACTGCCGACGGTGGCCGGGGCGGTGGCCGTGTTCGGATTCGGAGTTGACGGCTTGTGGCTGTGGGTCGCTGGTCTAGCTCAACTCCTCTGGGCGTACCGCCTGACGGCATAACGCCGGGCACGTTTGGCCCCTCCGGGGGCCAAACCACCCCGAAGGTCGTTATCGGGGTGGTTTCGTGAAACTGAAGCGAAAAGAATCTTTTGGATCGGGGTTGTAAATGTCGCCGGGTGCTGGTATGGTTACCACATGGCACACAAGAAGGTGGAGCAGTATCGCAGCCGGGGGAACGAGTACACCATTGTCTGCGGGTGCGGGTGGAAAGAGAAGGCTCGCACTGAGAAGGAGGTGGAGGGGCGTTTCGAGCGTCACGCTGAGGCACCTCACCATCACATCTTCAAGGTCATGCAGTAACCGGCAAAAGTCACCGTAAGCCGTACCGCCGGGGGGAAACCCAAAGGGCTGGGCCGCAAGGTCGTGACAGGCAGCTTTGTTGTGGCATCGTTGCTAGGAGTAGCCCCCACACCTTCACCGACCGTAAGGTGTGGGGGCGCTCCAAACCACCCCGAAACCGCTCTTCGGGGTGGTTTCGACAAACCCTCAACCTGTAGTCGAGGTGTCGAACGTATGTTCGGGGGGGTGGGGACTCGCGGAAAGTTCTGGAATTTCTTGTTGCTTTCTGGTGCTGGCCGGGGTATGCTGGCGGTACTTCAACGGAAAGGTACTGCCATGTTTGAGGATTCCTATCTCGACACCTTCATGGAGGATCGGATGAGCGGGGGCGGCTACTGGGATCACGACGAGACCGCCGGGTGCGACCCGTACGACGACGTGAACTTCGGTCGTTACGACGACGAGGATGACGACGAGGGCGAGGAGTACGACCCCGAGCCTCGCGAGGATTTCGGTTGGTTCGGGGATGAGGCCCTTTGCGGGGAGTGACCGGAAGGTTTGGGGGCTTCGGCCTCCAAACCACCCCGAAGATCACTGTCGGGGTGGTTTCAACCCCCGACTGTTCGTCAAGGGTTGAAACCTACTGGGCGACCCGGCTCGCGGCGTGCGCCCGCATCGCCATAGCCTGACGCTGGGTCAGGTGGCCCCGGCGGATAAGCTCGGCCTCAATGACGCAAAGCTCAGCGGCACGCATGCAGTGCATGTTTCGCGTGGGGAGATGACGGCTACCGTTGCCGATGACGCTATCCAGCAGATGCTGGTGACGACGGGCGAGCCGACCGCTGGTCATGTTGCCGACG
>CAYHAI010000098.1:0-5747 GCA_964354585.1 uncultured Planctomycetales bacterium | reverse complement strand
TTTTCCCACCATCTATAGCCCTATTATAGGCATCTAACGAATTTTGAACATATTCCCTAAAAAGAATTATAGGATTTTCGTAAAGTGCAATTGTTATGGTTTCTAATAAACTTCTCCCGAATTTTATTTTATTATCCATTTTCCCACACCTCTAATTTTCTATAATACTGCATTGTCCATCCATATTTTTGGCTAATATTGTGTCTTTCGTTTTTATAATTTTCTTTAAAATTATTTCTCAAATAATTAAAAACGTCCTCTCGTCTAAATTTAGTTTTTATTTGTTGCTTGCTTAATGATCCTTTTCGCATATAAATCTTAATGTAATCGACAAAAAGTTCTCTATCTGAATCACGCAGTAAATAACGCTTGATAGGATAAGCACTTTTTTTAATTGCATTGGTAACACTTCTATCAACAATAATTCTCGGGTAAATCGCATCATTATCTTGTAATTGATATGCTTTTATATAGGCAGGACCTACAATAAATTTACTTGATTCCTCTACTATTGCATCACCGATTGTAATTGCTCCACGTAAAAGAAATTGACACTCAGTAATTATTCTCGTCTGAATAGTGGATAATAATTCTATGAGTTGAATAACGATTTTTGGATCGCATACAAAAACAAATGAATCGGATATTTGTAAATAATCTATATCTTCTGTTCTTTTTGCTATTACAGTTGAGGTTTCAGTAATCTTCCTTATCTCTCTAATCTTATTAATTGCTATATGTTCATCGTTATTCCTGTATTTTTCTATTAAATCTTTAATTCCGAGCACATCTACAAATGCAATTAATTGATTTGAGTATTTTTTTACTTCTTTTATTCTTGCAGGTTTTGCGTGTTTTCTCTCTGGCTCTTTGAGCCATTTGTCATACGTGACCCCTGCAATTTTTTTAGTCATAGACCCAAGAGCTCCCAATCTTTAAGATTATTCGAATCATAGTTACCACCTTATTACAATAGAGTTATTCTATACCTCATCTTTCCTAATGTAAACCCTTTTTTGAGCCGCCCTATCGTATACCACAAGAGGTGAACCCCTTAAAACGCCCAGAAATATGGTGTGTCAGGAAAACTCTCTGTATACAGGTTGTAGGGTATTAATCTAAGGAAGAGTAAATACTTCTTTGTCTTTTAATAACTTAACGTTTTGGAATAAGGCAGGATATCTTTCAGCTTCAAAAGTGTGAATTGGAATTAGCTTTTTTGGATTTACGGCGCTGGCAAAGCTTTTCAGATCTTCCGGCTTCGCGTGGCCACTGGAATGCACCTGCTCTATTATCAGGCCGTTTTTGGAGCAATATTCCTTAAATTCATCGCTAAGATATCCCTCCCACATAGAAAAGATAATCTTAGCGCCTACTGGGTTATTGATGCTTTTTATTATCCTGGGAAATATCGAATTATAGCGGGCGAGCATAAGAATCCTGTTTTTCTTCTCATTTATCTCAGGCATTTCAATCTTTTTAGAGTTATAGCGATAAAGTAACTTCTCTGATACTTTTTTCGCCAAGATATCTGCCTGATTTTTATAGAATTTAACGCTGACATTACGCCAGTCAAACTGTGGTATGTGTTTTGAAACGCTACTTAGCCTATCCAAAACGTATGCTGTATATATATCTATCACAAAAAGCCTACCTGTTTTAAGGCATGCTTTATAAGCCGAAACTATCCTGTCTATATTCTGCGATGAAGCAAAAAAGAAAGTAATATTATCGGCTGCTTTTAGGATCTCTTCGATCCTATTTTGCACAGCGATCTCATCTCTATACAACTGCTCTTCTCGTCCAAGAGTAGATCCCTCCATTAAAAGACAATCAACATGTTTCGGAGGCTTACTAACCATCTTCCCAAACAACTTACTTTTTCTCCCGTGGCCCCTAAAATCTCCCGAATAAAATAAACGCTTACCATCGGCTTCAAGTAAAAAAGCAAGCGCGTCAAACGCCGAATGATCAACTGTGTATGGCGTAATCCTGATATCGCCTATACTAAATGGCTTTTTACTATCAATTATTTTTGAATTTATTTTATTCAGCTTATTAGGAGTGAAAATGTTGGATATTTCAATTAATTCCTTAGCTCCTTGACTCATATAAATGGGGATATCTGGATAGACATAATTTAAAAGGCCATAATGGTCTGGGTGAGAATGGGAAATCAAAATCGCATCAACTTCTCTATCTTCGTTCTTATAGAGTCCTTTTACATCAGGTAGGATTTTTAAGGCCTTGAGGTCTTCTATCGACTTATTGGCGAGTATCTTTGCGTCAAAGGGTTCTTTATTCGGATTAACCAGGGGCATGCCAAAATCTATAAGCACCCTTGTGTTATCTGTCTTCAGTTCTACGCAGCTACCGCCGATTTCCTTTGTACCGCGATGAATAATGATTTGCATTTGTTTTTTAAATGTATGCTTACGGGCTTGCCTGGTTCATGTCCATATATATCCCTGCCACCAAAATCCGCATAAATAATATCTTCGTTACGGAGGCGTTTTATCTCTTTCATGCGGTGTGGATTAAAGAATTGTTTCGGGGCGAGAATAATTCTGTATATCTTTTTCCTGCCAAATATAATGGGTAAGAAAAATTCTCGCTTAAAATCTTTCTGTATATCAATAAGCCTCTGTCGAAGCATTATTTCGTAATCTGTTATTTGTTTTTCAATTTTGTCTGTTTTTTCACGTGAATTTTCATCTTTTAACTCTATAAGATACAGGTTATGTTTTTCGTCGTAACCCATTAGGTCTACGCACCTGCCGCGACTTGCATTGCTTTGCAATGGGATCTCATATCCAAAAAGTCTTATCTGAATCGTGTGTCCTCTTGATACAAAAAGATTGATCTTCTGGCTTAGGAATACAGCCCTTTGGATTTGGGCTTCTGACTTATTGTTCTCTGCCTGAAGTCTACCGTGTATCTGGCCTAGTTTAAAATCTTGCTTCCTTAATGTCTTTCCCATACCTTCAAATATGCGAATTTATCCATATTCCATTTTGGCATATTCCAATACGTAATATAACATATTGTTGAAGGAAGTCAAACTATATGGACAAAACTATCTTTTCAGAAGGTCACAAGACCTTGGTAGATAAATTAATAAAAGCTCGTAAGGAAAGAAACCTTAGGCAGGAGGATGTTGCTAAATTGCTAGGTAGAACACAATCTTTTGTTTCAAAAATAGAGGCTGGGCAAAGGCGAATTGATATTATACAGCTAAAAGAATTCGCGAGAATTTATAAGAAGAGACTGGATTTCTTCATTTGATACCTTATTAATGCAAGAGCCCGGTTCGAAATAACCAGCTTTTAAAAACAAAAAATTGCCCTAAGGGTTATGCAAGCTTAGGGCAATCTTATTTTCGGGCAAATGGGATTACGCTCGAAATACATGCGGTTTATTCATCGATAATACCCCTTCCGTGCCATAATAGCCATAGCCGTTTTACTCTTTTGAAGACCTATCCTAACTGTCATCTCAAGAGCGTCGAGGATATCGTCGTGAGCGCCTTTCGGATAAAAACGCATTTCCTCTATTAAGGCGCGATGCCTTTTTGAAATACGAATTTTCCCAGAGTTAAAAAGTGGCTGCAACTGTTCAATGCGTACCTGTTTATTAGATGTATTATTGACTCTTTCAAGGCGGAGAAAACATCCTGACTCTCTGGCACGTCTCTCTAATTCCCCAGCCATAACTTCCTGGAATAGGTTAGTTTCAAAAACAAAACTAATATATTCCCTTACAGAAGCATATTTTATAATAGCGTCGATAGTCTGATCCGGCGTTCTTCTTGCGGCATCGACATCCAAAACATACACTATACCCGTTGTAGCGTCTATGGCTATAGTAACTATGGCCGAAGGGTCTCCGGATAGCCTGTCTTTACCTGGACTGGGATCGCACCCTCCATAGAACATTAAATGCGATCGCCGTTGATTCATCAAGTCTTCTTGCGACCGAAAATCGTCATCCCAGTAATATGTATTGTTCGCATTAAAGATACATTCTGCGGGATTAACAGGTTGATTTTGATATTCGCTTTCGAAATTTGGATAACCACGCTCTTCCCGTATCACCATAAGCTCATAATAGCTTATTCGTTCAGGCCAGAGCAGCTCCACGCCTTTTAACATCCCATCCTTATTGTCATTGAAGAACTTCTTCGCCGCTTCAGGACCAAATTCGTTGTTATAACTGTCGCGGAATTGAAATATATTTGCCCATTTATCCCACTCCTCTACTTGAGAGGCGAAAGATTTGACTGCTTTATATACCCTACTAGTCCAGCCGGGAGTTTGTTTAGGGTCTGTATATTTACCTAAAAGCGCGTTGGGATGGTGAATGGTGCCGACAAAGATGATATTGGTTGTTTTGGTCCCTGCATTTAAGACGTCTCTGACAATCCACTCTTCAAGATTATAGACACTTTCCGGGTTGCGAGCTACTTCGCCTGTTATAATATCATCCAGTATAATAAGTGTAGGCCTCGAATTCCCGTGGCGCATGCTTCTTATCTGCTGGCCGGTACTTAACGCAATTATGTCAACATCGTTTCCCGTAATAATCTCGGTCTCTGACCATCGCTGGCTGACTGACTTATTTGTCACTCCACAAACTTCAGGGAAATCTTGGCGAAGTTTTTCGTTTGTCTCAAATTCTCTTTTGATATTTCGGAGGAATTTTGTTGCTTGAGATTGCGTGGCCGAAACCACAACGATAAAAGCTTCGCGCTTATGACAAGCACAGAAAACAACAAACTCGAGGCTTATCAAAGTGCTCTTCGCAAAATTTCGTGGGGCGGCAATAGTAAGTTTTGATCCCCGCTTATTTACCATCTTCGACAGTAACTGCGAAACTTCCTTTTGCATAGGCCCATCCGGAGTATCGTGATTTTGCGAAAAATAATACTTTCTAAATGTCGTAAAATCCTGCGCGGCCTTTCTCCGTAAATTCATCAGGTCTCTTGCAATGGCACCTAAATTAATCATGTTCGCCCTCCTTTTTTTGTTGATCCGTTATTTTTAATATGTCCTTTTCAATCTCGACCTGCTCAATCCGCTTTTTTAGTCTCTTCACCTCAATCTCAAGCTCCGGGGTAAGCCCTCCCTGCTCAAGTGCCAGTTTTTCGATTTCCACAAGCTGCATTTTCAGATCATCTATCGACTTCTCATCATTTACCTGCATGTTATAGGTAAAGTCGCCTACGATGGTCTTTGGCTTCAAGGGTAGGTAACCAAGCGTCTGGAGCTTATCGACTAATTCCATCTCAACGCGGTGTGCATAATATTCAGCCTGAGCTCTCTCGGAAACACTTGCGTCTTTGGATCGCGCAAGGCGCATTAGATGATCCCTATGGATGCGCGAATAGGCAACGATTTCACCGACAATCCTCTTGACAAGCTCTATACTAGGACCAAGTTTCTTATCATCCCATATCGCGTCGATATCTCTTTTTAGTGTCCTTTCGCATTTTTGAAAAATCTGCGCCATCGTAGATATGGAATAACCCTCTGCCTGGAAGACCTCAACACATTGTTGTCGCAAGTCCTTGTCGATAGTTTCTGGGTTGACTTGACCGCTCTTTAGCTGCTGGATAAGGGTCAAAATGGGCTGTTCTTTCTTCTCAGTAAGCTGTTCCGGACTATTTACCACTTGGCACCTCCTTAAGATACTTTTCCCTTACTTCTTCAGAAACCTTATCTTTACCTACAAAGGAAATGTACCTTAGA
>CAYHAI010000097.1:0-11021 GCA_964354585.1 uncultured Planctomycetales bacterium | reverse complement strand
TGTAAAAGAAAAGCCAAGGAGAATGATTCAAAATAGTATGTTAATAAACAGAGTAAAAAAGGAAAGGAGGTAGAAGATGGATAGTTTACAAGGGATGCATGAGTATTTTGTAGTGCCTGCAAAAATGTTTCTTACTCAAATTGGCCAGTTCTTAGTGAATGTGCTCCTCGTAGTGATTATTCTTATCATCGGTTGGGTTATTTCCAAATTTATTAAGACATTGGTGGTCCGGATATTAAGGACAGTAAAGCTCGATGTGCTTTCTGACCGTATCGAGCTGGATAGCCTCCTAGCCAAGGGCGGCATAAAATATTCTCTCTCTGAGTTAACCGGCGTAATTTGCTATTGGCTAGCGATTTTAGTTACTTTTGTGGTTGCTATTAATGCTATAGGCCTGACCGTTGCTGCTGATTTGTTGAACAAGATAATTCTCTATATACCCAATGTCATTGCGGCAATGTTTATTTTAATTTTGGGTATATTCGTAGCTACATTATTGAAAAATATTGTGCAAACCGCAGCTTCTAATGTCGGCGTGGCGCAAGCAAGCTTTCTAGCCAATCTTACTGAAATTGTTATCATCGCCTTTGCGGTATTAGTAGCCTTTGAGCAGCTTAAGATTGGTATCCGTGTAACCGAGATAACCTTAAGCATCTTATTGGGATCCATAGGGTTAGGTTTGGCTTTAGCCTTTGGTTTAGGTTGTAAGGATATTATGGCGAAGTTAGTTGCGGAAGTAGTGGATAAGCTGAAAAAGAAATAGCGTATCGTTTTGAGATATTTTATTCTGACCCCCCACCACTTTTGTAAATAAGTGGTGGGGGGTTAATTTTAGAGGATTAGTTATGCAAAAGGCAAAGATGTCACATAAGGGCAGGAAGTGTAAGTTTCTGCACTGCAAGCATATCTTGAGTATTTACAATCACGAGGCGTATTGCCATATCCATCTCGGTCAGCTCACGCATGAGCATAAACCTAAAGTTTATAAATCAACATGAGAGGCGAAACAGCAAATAAGGGTATTGCGCCACAAACGCTTAATCAGGGGGGAATGAGTTTCTACGGATTGGGTATCGCGCCGAAGATCCTGGATATTTTAGAGCGTATAAAGTTTAAGGTTCCGACTCCGATTCAGTTCAAGGCAATCCCCCTTGCGATTGAAGGTAAGGATCTTATCGGTATTGCACAGACTGGGACTGGTAAGACTCACGCTTTTGCTATTCCCATGGTGCAGCGCCTTGCGCAAAGAAAAGGGTCGGGATTAGTCCTTGCGCCTACGCGCGAATTGGCTGTCCAGATTGACGAGGCTTTTCAGGGGATAGCCCATTCATTCGGGATGAAGACCGCCTGCCTTATCGGCGGGGCTCCTATGCAAGGCCAGATTCAGGCGCTGCGTAAGAATCCCCGCATAGTGATTGCGACTCCCGGACGGCTCCTGGACCATATGAGCCAGTGGAATTTTCTGCCGGCTGAGGTTGTGATGCTTGTGCTTGATGAGGCAGACCGGATGCTCGATATGGGGTTTGCCCCGCAAATTACGAAAATCCTTAAGTTTCTGCCGAAAGACAGGCAAACCATGCTTTTTTCCGCGACAATCCCCAAAGAGATAATGCAGATAGCCGCTACTTATATGAAGCTGCCGGTTTCTGTTGAAATTGCACCCTCCGGGACTACGGTAGAGCTTGTAACTCAGGAATTGTTTATCGTCAAAAAAGAAGCGAAGCGGAGCCTCCTCAGTAAATTACTAGCGCAATATCACGGCTCAATTCTTTTGTTTTCGCGGACAAAACATAATGCGCACAAGATTATGATGTCAGTTCGGGATATGGGATATAGCGCGGCAGAAATACACTCTAATCGAACCCTTACTCAACGCCGCGAAGCGCTCGATGGTTTTAAATCAGGCAGGTTTAAGGTGCTTGTTGCCACGGATATTGCATCCCGGGGTATTGATGTGATTGGTATCGAATTGGTTATTAATTACGACCTTCCTGAAGATGCGGAAAATTATGTACATCGTATCGGCCGCACTGCGAGGGCAGGTTGTCGCGGGCATGCGATTTCTTTTGCTACTCCTGACCAGAGCCGCGATGTCCGGGATATTGAAAAACTTATTAGATCGACTCTGCCTGTATCAAAACATCCAGAAATTCCTTCTGAAGAGTTTTCTGAATCAAGGCAGGAGCCTTTACGGAAAAACGTAAAACGGCATCAAAGTCACAGGCCAGAAGGCCGTGGTTTGGCCTCCTATGGCCAAAGCCAAAGGCGCTATAAATTCCGTCCGCATTAATCCTTCTAAAACTCACCAATAAAACTACTTATTTAAAGCAAAATATTTGATATAATAGAAGCCATTAGCAGAATAGGCAACGATTGAGGTATTAAGGATGCTTAAAAAAGTTTACCTGAAAAGCTGGGGATGTCAGATGAACGTTAGGGATTCAGAGGTGATTGCCGGACTTTTGACGAATAACGGTTATCGATTAACGAATAACGAAAAAGATGCCGATATTATTATTTTCAACACCTGCTCTGTGCGCCAACACGCCGAAGACAAGGTCTGGTCGGAGATTGGGAGGATAGCAAAACGAGGGATGAGGAATGAAGGACGAGAGACGAAGAAGCCTATAATTGGGCTCATAGGCTGCATGGCACAGTATTATAAGGAAGAGATATTTAGGCGTTCACCTGCGGTTGATTTTGTCGTTGGCCCCTCAGACATTGCTAAAATCCCTCAGATTATTAGAAAATTCGTCCATCATCCATCGTCCATCATCCATCCTAACCTCTATAAAACTAAGATATGGGAGACGGATGGTAGCCTCCGGCCGGAAGAGATTTATCATACCGGTTTTTACGAAGATAAAGAGCACGGCTTTGTGGTGATTTCTGAGGGTTGCTCAAATTTTTGCTCCTATTGCGTGGTGCCTTATGTCAGGGGAGAATTGCGAAATCGCAATTATAAGGATATTTTAAAAGAAATAGAAGAGGCGGTAGATAAAGGTATAACCAAGATTACTTTATTAGGGCAAAACGTTAATTCTTATAAATCCCAAATCCCAAATCCCAAATCCCAAATCCCAAATTTCGAAACAGAAATTGATTTTGTTAGTTTACTAAAACTTATAAATGAAATAAAGGGCATAAAGGAATTTAGTTTTATTACGTCGCATCCCAAGGATACGACGATAGATTTATTTAAGGTAATGGCGGAGTGCGATAAGTTAAAGAAATATCTACATCTTCCCGCACAATCCGGTTCAGACCGCATTTTAAAACTGATGAACCGCGGATACACGCAGAAATTTTATTTGGATTTAGCAAAGAATTATCGTAAAATGGTAAAAGACGCAGCGTTTACTACTGACATAATTGTCGGGTTTCCTACGGAAAGCGAAGAGGATTTTCAAGAGACCTATAATTTAGTCAAAGATATCCAGTTTAATGCTGCTTATATTTTTAAATATTCCACGCGGCCGCACACTGAGGCAGCAAAATTAGAGGATGATGTGGAGAAGAAAGAAAAAGAAAGAAGGCACAAACTGATATTAGATTTGCAGAAAGAAATATCGCGAAGTAAGACATGTTAAATCCCAAATCACAAATCCCAAATCACAAACAAATCACAATACCAAATGAACAAAATTACAAGCTAACCTGTAAGTTTTGGCAATTGGAATTTTGGATTTGTGTATTGTTTGTAATTTGTGGTTTGTGTATTGGAATTTGTAACAGTGCGTATGCTCTTAACTTAGACAAGGTCAAGGTTTATTTTTTGGCAGGTGATTATAAGTCCGCGATATCAGAGGGAGAGAAACTTTTGGCCGGCGAGGCGCAATCCGCTCGTTCGGATGAACTGTATTATTTTCTGGGTTTAAGTTATTTAAAGGACGGTAATTACCTGCGCGCTTCGGATATATTTGAGATAATTTTAAAAGAGTTTAAAAACAGCGCCTTTAGACAAGAGGCAGAATTAGGCTTAGGCGATACTTATTTCTTAAGGGGCGGCTATGATAAATCAGAGGGCTATTATAAAGAACTCCTCAATAATAATTCATCCGACAAGTTTAAAGCGCAAGTTTATTACCGCTTAAGCCAAGTGGGAGCTAAATTAGGGGACACGCAAAAAGGCCAGGAATATCTGGAGAAGCTAAAAAAAGAATTTCCCGCCAGCACAGAATTGCTACTCAATAGCGAATTAGGCACCTTGCCCAGTTATTCTTCGGATTTTTCTTATACTGTGCAGGTAGGTTCTTTTGCTGAAAGCACGAATGCCCGCAACTTAACCGATAAATTAATCAAGAGCGGTTACGATGCCTATGTAGAGGAAGCGCAATTAAGAAACGCTAAGGCTTATCGGGTAAAAGTGGGCAAATTAAAATCGCGGCCCGAGGCCGTCCAGTTACAAAATAAACTATCGCAAGCAGGATACCCCACAAAAATCTGTCCCTAACTTTATGAAATCAAGAGTAGTATTTCTCGTTGGCCCCACCGCAATCGGTAAAAGCAATATTGCCGGTTCGCTCGCAAAAAAAATCAATGCCGAAATTATTTCCTGCGATTCCATGCAGATTTATCGCGGGATGGATATTCTTACTTCAAAGCCGAAGCCCGCCATCAGAAAAAAGATGTCCCATCATTTAATGAGCATTGTCCCGCCTACGCGAGAATATAATGTGTCAAGATATTATCAAGATGCGCGGAAAAAGATTAAAGAGATTTCCAAGAGAGGTAAGATTCCTCTTTTTGTCGGCGGCACAGGCCTTTATATGTCCATATTAGTGGATGGGATATTCAGGGCAAAAGCGCAGAATAAGTCCATCCGCCGGCGGCTTTATGCGGAGGCAGAAAAATTTGGCAGCGGTAAATTATACGCAAGGTTGGAAAAAGTTGACCCGCTGGCAGCGCAGAGAATTCACCCTCATGATACAAAGCGCATTGTCCGGGCGTTAGAGGTTTTTGCCAGCACAGGTAAACCTATTTCACAGTGGCAAAAGCAAAGAAGAGGGTTAGGTGCAGAATTTGCGGTAAAGATTTTTGGCCTGAATATGGCGCGGGATAAACTTTACCAAAGGATTGACCTGCGGGTAGAGAAAATGTTTAAGCAAGGATTAATGGCGGAAGTAAAGAAAATCCTTAAATTAAGATTAAGTAAGACCGCTTCCTACGCAATAGGGATAAAGGAATTAAGAGGTTACTTTGACGGTTTGTATGATTTAGAGCAAGTAAAACGCTTAATCAAGAAAAATACGCGTAATTACGCCAAAAGGCAATTGACTTGGTTTAGGAAGGATAAGCGGATTGAGTGGGTAGAGGTGGCCGAAAAAGATACGCCAGCCGCGATTACGGATAGAATAATTAGGGGACTCAGTATATAAGAAATGGAACGAGCGCTATTGGTAAGCATAAGACTTGAGACCGAGAAGGGCAGTTGGAGGCTTGAGGATACCGTCCTGGAGTTAGAAGAATTAGTGGCTACTTGTCAGGCAGAAGTAGTGGACAATATTTCCTGCTTACGCGAGAAACCCACGCCTAGTTTATTTATCGGTAAAGGAAAGGCGCAAGAGTTAGCCTTACTTTGCCAGGAACTCCAGGCTGATACGGTTATTTTTAGCCACGACTTATCCGGCACCCAGCAACGTAATTTGGAAGAGATAATCGGCAAGAAAACTATTGACCGCACGCAGTTAATTTTAGATATCTTTGCCCGGCATGCCAAAACTCCGGAAGGAAAAATGCAGGTAGAGCTGGCGCAATTAGAGTATCTGATGCCGCGGCTGATAGGAAAAGGGGTAATTCTATCCCGCTTAGGTGGCGGCATTGGCACTAGCGGCCCGGGTGAGCAGAAATTAGAGGTTGACCGCCGGCGGATTAGAAAAAAAATAGATAAGTTAAAAGATGACCTGAAGCATCTATCTTTACATCGTCAGACGCTGCGCAAAAAGAGGAAAGAGAAGGCTATTCCTACGGTGGCGCTGGTGGGTTATACCAATGCCGGGAAATCCACGCTTCTTAATGCCCTTACCGGCGCAGGCCAGATAGTGGCTGATAGTTTATTTACGACGTTGGACCCTTTATCTAAAAACTTGCAGCTTCCCAATGGAGAGAATATTATTATTTCTGATACTGTAGGGTTCCTGAACAATCTTCCGCACCATCTGATTGAGGCCTTTAAGGCGACATTGGAAGAGGTAGTCCAAGCGGACTTGTTAATTCATGTTTTGGATGTGAGCAATTCTTTACTCCAGAGACATAAGCAAGCTGTATTCTTTGTGTTAAAAGAATTACAGGCAGACGACAAGCCGATAATTACGGTCTTGAATAAAATTGACCTTTTAGAAGACAAGTTATGGCTGGAGCAGCTAAAGGCAGATTTTATCAATCCGGTGGTAATCTCGGCAAAATCAAAAGAGAACCTTGATGCCTTGCTACAAAAAATCCAGGATAATTTTGCCGAGAGAATGGTTAACTTGGAGATTATGGTTAAGCATTCACGCATGGACTTAGTGGATTTATTTTACCGGCAAGGCAAAGTAGAAGACATCCAATACCTGCAAGAAGGTATAAAACTTAAAATTGGCCTACCTAAAATCCTTTCCCAAAAGTTATTGCATAATAAAGAGATAGAAGAAATCAATTAGAATATCTAATAAATTTTATTAAAATATCTTGACAAATTAGTTACTTTATGTTATGCTTATTTTTGAGCGTGGAAAAGATGCCTATATTTGATATTCAGATTAGCCCGGATGAGCCGGTATATGTGATTAGCGTGGTGAGTAAGCTCGTGGATTTGCCGCTGTGGACATTGCGACAATTAGATAAGGCCGGAGTGGTTTGTCCCAAGAGAATAGGCAGGAAGAGCCGGATTTATTGTCTAAAGGATGTAAAAAGATTAGAATATATACATTATTTAATGGAAAATAAACGCGTGAATATTCACGGGATAAAAATAATTTTAGAGCGGGAAAGAGAAGAATAATTTTTTTTGCTTTTATATTAGCACTCTTGAAGCTCGAGTGCCAACCTAACCTTAATCATACCGCGTAGGTGCGTAGAGGTTGAAGGGAAAAAGCGCCTGACCCCTTTTGCGATTGACAAGGCAATAATTTATGCTACAATTACCTTTTAGCATTTTTAAGGTGAGAGTGCTAATGGGAGGATAAAAATATGGTCAGGACAGTGGATTATGAGTCGCGAAGAAAGGCAATTTTAAGCGCAGCCATCAACAAATATATTAAAGCGGCAACGCCGATTGCCTCGGAAGATTTAGCCTCTGACTTTGACTTAAGCTCTGCTACTATCAGAAATATTTTTGCTGAGCTTGAAGAGGCTGGGTATCTCATGCATCCTTATACCTCAGGCGGAAGAATTCCTACTGAAAAGGGCTATCGCTACTATGTAGATTTCCTTATCTCACAAATGGAATTGTTGGACGAAGAGAAGGAGAGTATTGTTAAGGAATATAGAAGAGAAATTAGGCAGTTAGAGGATACATTAGAAAAGACCTCAGAGATTATTTCCACCATTACGCATTATGCGGGCATTGTTTCATTTCTGGAGTGGCAAGATAGGTTTTTTTACCGCGGAGTAGGCCATATTTTAGAACAGCCGGAGTTTCAAAATTTAGCGAAGACGCGCGTAATTATTAAATTATTAGAGGAAAAACAAAACTTACTCGGTATTATTAACCGCGATTTTAGCGAAAAGGTAAAAGTATACATTGGCCGCGAATTGGATTGCTGCGGGATGGAGGATTGTTCTTTGGTCGTCTCGGATTATCGCCTGAAGAATAGAAAATCCGGAAGATTAGCGGTATTAGGTCCGGCGCGCATGCAATACCAGCATATTATTCCTACCTTAGAGTATATTTCGCAGGTCTTATCGGATGTATTGGATACCGCTTAGAGATTAACTATGGAAGAACAAAAGCAAAAAGAAGAAAAGATTGTCACTCTTAAAGAATCCGAATACCTGAAACTTGAAGAAGAGGCGGATAAAGCGAAGGTTTATTGGGATAAGATATTGCGCCTACAGGCGGATTTTGATAATACCCGTAAGCGGCTGGAAAGAGAAAAGCAGGATTTTGTTAAATTCGCTAATGAAGGCATTATCCTGGAATTATTAAATATACTGGATGATTTGGAACGCACAGTAGAACTGGCTCAAGAAAAACATCAGGATTTATCTAGTTTCTTAAAGGGCGTGGAAATGATTCTAACGCATCTGTATGAGATGTTAAAAGAATATGGGGTAAAACCCATTGAAGCGCAAGGTAAATTATTTGACCCGCATTATCATGAAGCAATGATGCAGATAGAAAATAAAGATATGCCAGAACACACTATAGTTGAAGAATTACAAAAGGGTTATCTATTGAATGATAGAATGATTAGGACAGCAAAGGTTAAAGTGACGAAAAAGAACGTTGACTAATAAGTTGCTTCGACTCGTAAGATGCGTTAAAATTTCAAAAATCTAAATTTTAACGCACTCGTCGAAGTTTCGCTAAATAAAAATTTTTTGTGCTCAAGGAGGTGTAAGATGGCAAAAGTAATCGGTATTGATTTAGGAACTTCTAACTCCGCAGCCGCAGTAATGGAGGCGGGCAGGCCAGTGATTATCCCTTCTGCTGAAGGAGCAGGGGTGGCTTCTGGAAAGGCATTTCCTTCTTACGTTGCCTTTACCAAAGACAATCAACGCTTGGTCGGTGAGCCAGCCAGGCGTCAGGCGGTAA
Source organism: uncultured Planctomycetales bacterium (assembly GCA_964354585.1). Classification (GTDB taxonomy): domain Bacteria; phylum Omnitrophota; class Gorgyraeia; order Gygaellales; family Profunditerraquicolaceae; genus CAYHAI01. Next base: position 2,284 of record CAYHAI010000097.1, on the reverse strand, counting down.
TAAATCCCGAAGGAACAATTCAGGCAGCCAAGCGCAAGATGGGGACGGACTTTAAGTTCAAGGTCTTTGGCAAGGAATATACGCCCCAGCAGATCTCTGCTTATATCCTGCAGAAAATCAAGCAAGATGCCGAGGCCTATTTGGGGGATAAAGTGGAAGAGGCAGTAATTACCTGTCCGGCTTACTTTGATGATAATCAAAGGACCGCCACCAAGGATGCCGGAGAGATCGCCGGCTTAAAGGTATTACGTATCATCAATGAACCTACGGCAGCTTGTTTAGCCTATGGTTTAGATAAGGCTCAGAAAGCGCAAAAAATTATGGTTTTTGATTTAGGCGGCGGAACTTTGGATGTTACTATAATGGAGATGGACCAAGGCGTATTTCATGTGCAATCAACATCAGGCGATACGCAGCTGGGCGGCACAGATATGGACAAAACTTTGTTTGAATATATTGCCGGACAATTTAAGCGTGAGACCGGCATAGACCTGATGAATGACAAGATGGCGGTGCAGAGATTACGCGAAGCAGCAGAGAAGGCAAAGATTGAATTATCTTCCACTGTGAGCACAGATATTAATTTACCTTTTATTACCGCCGATGCTACTGGCCCGAAGCATTTAACTATGAACATTACCCGGGCAAAATTGGAAGACTTAGTAGGGCCTATTATTCAGAGGTGCCGTCATCCCATGGAGCAGGCAATTTCCGATGCGAAATTAACCCCAGGTGATATTGATAGAATTATTATGGTGGGCGGCCCGACACGCATGCCGATTGTGCAGAAATTTGTCGAAGATTTTGTGGGTAAAAAAATCGAACGCGGTGTTGACCCCATGGAATGCGTGGCCTTAGGTGCGGCAATTCAGGCAGCGATTATTACTGGTGAAGTCAAGGACGTGTTGCTTCTGGATGTCACGCCGCTTTCTTTAGGCATTGAGACGCTGGGGGGAGTAAATACTAAACTAATTGAAAGAAATGCGTCTATCCCTACGCAAAAGAGCCAGATTTTTTCCACTGCTGCGGATAATCAGACTGCGGTTACTATCCGTGTCCTGCAGGGCGAGCGGCCCATGGCCGATGATAATGTGGAATTAGGCAGGTTTGATTTGGTGGGCATTCCCCCTGCGCCTCGCGGCATTCCGCAAATCGAAGTAAAATTTGATATTGATCGCGATGGTATTGTGCATGTTTCAGCCAAGGATTTAGGCACGGGCAAAGAACAGTCAATCCGTATCACTGCGCCCAAGAAACTTTCTAAAGAAGAAATTGATAAGATGGTTAAGGATGCGGAGCGGTTTGCCGCAGACGATGCCAAGAAAAAAGAAGAAATAGAAACTATTAATCAGGCGGATAATCTGGTTTATGCTAGCGAGAAATCGCTCAAGGATTACGGCGATAAAGTAACTCAAGCTGAACGCGCGGATATTGAGGCCAGGCTTAATGACCTAAAGCAAGCGATAAAAGATAAAAATGTAGAGAGGATTAAAAGAGGGATGGAAGATTTAACCAAGGCCTCGCATAAATTAGCCGAAGAGATTTATAAGCAGGCAGCGGCAAAACAGCAACAGCAAGGCCAACAGAAGGCAGAACCTGGGGGACAGCAAGAGCAAGAAGAGCCAAAAGAGAAGAAGAAAGACGACGTGATTGATGCGGAGTTCAAAGAAGAGGATGATAAAAAGTAGTGTATTGCGTATTGCGTTGTGCGTATTGCGCAATACTCAATACGCTATACTCGATACTAAGATATGATGACTACGAAACGCGATTATTACGAAATCTTAGGAGCAAAAAAGAACGCGACTCTGGATGAAATAAAAAAGGCATATCGCGAATTGGCGCTACGTTATCATCCGGATAGGGTGCCTCACGAGCAAAAGAAAGAGGCAGAAGAGAAATTTAAGGAAATTTCCGAGGCCTATGCGGTATTATCTGATTCCCAGAAGCGCGCTACTTATGACGAATATGGGCATTCCGGAGTAGATCAGAGGTATACTTATGAAGATATTATGCGTGGTGGGCAATGGGGTGGTTTTGAAGATATAGGATTAGGCGATTTATTGAAGCATTTTCAGAGCATGTTTACTGGCGGAAGTTCTAGTTTTGATACCGACGACATTTTTGATAATTTCTTTTTCGCTTCGGAAGGGGGCAGAAGAAGCTCCCGTAGAAAAGGAAGAGATTTGCAGATATCCGTTGATATAACACTAGAAGAAGCAGCCAATGGAATAGAAAAGACGATTACAGTGCCTCGGTATGAGTCATGTTCGACTTGCGAGGG
>CAYHAI010000096.1:0-3491 GCA_964354585.1 uncultured Planctomycetales bacterium | reverse complement strand
TTCAGCCGGCAGATTGCTGGATAACTCTTGGTATTTCGCTGCCGGAACCTCTATGTGTATATCTATTCTGTCTAACAGCGGACCAGAGATTTTGGAACGGTATCTGGCGATTTGGGTGGTTGAGCAGCGGCAGGAGTTTTTATGTTGCCATTGTGTGCCGCAGGGGCAGGGGTTCATCGCAGCGACCAGCATAAAAGAAGCAGGAAAGACAGAGGATTTGGTTATCCGAGAGACGCGGATAAGCCCATCTTCTAAGGGCTGTCGCAATGCCTCTAAACAATCGCGATGAAATTCCGGCAATTCATCTAAAAATAAAATGCCTTGATGGCTAAGGCTTATTTCGCCTGGCGAAGGGATAGAGCCTCCACCGATTAAGGCCACGCTCGATATGCTATGATGCGGACTGCGAAAAGGACGTATACCAACTATGCCATCCTTAAGCGGCAAGATTCCCATTACCGAATGTATCTTGGTTACTTCTAATGCTTCCGCCAGGGTTAAATTTGGCATAATTGTAGGAATTCTTTTCGCAAGCATAGTCTTGCCGCTTCCGGGTGGGCCAATCATCAGCACATTATGTCCGCCGGCAACCGCTACTTCCAAAGCCCGCTTCGCCAAATATTGACCCTTAACCTCTTGAAAGTCCACCGGATAACCAGAGTTCTCTTTAAATAGTTCTGCTAAATCTAATTTGAACGGCTTAACCGTATCCGGGTTATTTAAAAATTCCACCGTTTCTCTTAAGGTCTTTATGGGAAAGGCACAGACATCTGAAACTATAGCTGCTTCTTTGGCATTGTGAATGGGGACGATAAGATTTTTGGGGCGATCAGGCAGGGCTTTAGCAATAGTGATACTAATAGGCAGAATCCCTTGGGTCGGCCGAAGAGAGCCATCTAAGGATAACTCGCCCAGGATATAATAATCTTTTAGGCCTTCGCTATTTAGTTGTTGGGTTGCCGCCAGAATCCCTAAGGCAATAGCTAAATCAAAACTGGCCCCCTCTTTTTTGATGTCTGAAGGCGCAAGGCTCACCGTAATTCTTTCGCCTGGCCAGTCAAAACCTGAGTTTTTAATGGCAGACTTAACCCTCTCCTTACTTTCTCTTATCGCCGTATCTGCCAGGCCCACCAGCGTTACCGCCGGCAGACCCCGGGAAACATCCACTTCTATTTCAATAGGATACGCTTCTATGCCCCGCAGGCCAAAACTAAAAACCTTTGCCAGCATACTAACCACCTCCTCAAATGAGCCCCGCCTTTGGCGGGGCGAATTTGACCCCGCTTCTTGTCCCGCAGAATGCGGGACAGCGGGATAAGTTCGGCCATATAAGTTATGTCGCTAAAGCTAAATAATAGATTGCTCCATAACTTATGGCCTCACTTACAATAGACGTATTAGGTGGCAAAATCTAACTAAGAAAAATCTTGCTTTTTATACCCCCTGATTATATAATACAAATTTAAGGGAGAGTGTTTATGAAGAATTACCGGGTTATTTTAGTGGCTTTTTTAATCGGCATCACCGCCTTTAGCGCCTTTAGGTATGTTGCATCCTTAAAAGAGAAACTTGATTTAATGAACACATTAAATCAAACTAAAGAACAGATAGCAGTTTTAGAAGATGAAAAACAAAACCTATTGCAGGAATTAGAGAAAGAAAAACAACTCCAGCAGCAACTTAATGAAGAAAATACCGGGCTCAAGGAAAGTTTAAAGGTAAATGAAGAGAAGATGTCTAAGATTAATGCAGATTTTGCCCAAGTCCAAACTACTTTAGGGCAGTTGAATTCTCAACTTGCCGCCTTAAAAGAAGAAAATACCTTCTTAAGACAAGAAAAGGATAATTTGAATGCTCAAGTAACCCAAGTTACCCAGGAAAAAGATAATCTTCAGGCTCGGCTTAGCTCCATTGTAGAACTTAAAAAGGCAATTAGGGAATTAAAAAGACAGGTGCGCCAGGTAAGCGTAGAAATAGGAGAGAAAGTCAAGTTTGAGAGTATTATCGAAGGCAACCGTGGTTTTTTGATTAAAGATGGCAAGCCCGCTTATTCTCCTGCCAGGGTTAAAATAGAAGTGGTGCCCGAGAGATGATTGCCCAAATCGTTAAAAATAAAATTCTGATGACTACCCTTTCTGCCTGGGTAATTGCGCAAACTATCAAGGTAATCGCAGGAGTGATCCGTCAGAGAAAATTTGATTTTCGCTGGTTTGTGGGCACTGGAGGCATGCCTTCTGCACATGCCACCGGTGCCTCTTGTTTGGCTACGGCTATTGGCTTGGAATACGGTTTTAGCAGTGTCTATTTTGCCTTAGCCGCCTCATTTGCCGTGGTCGTGATGTTCGATGCCCAAGGTGTGCGCCGGGCAACAGGTAAACAGGCGCGTATCTTAAATAAGATTACCGAGGATATTTATTGGCAGGGTAGAATTAAAGAGGACCGGTTGCGCGAATTGATCGGGCATACTCCAGTTGAAGTTATCGGAGGATTCCTCTTGGGTATAATCATTGCCTTGTTAGTGAGATAGGAGGAAACTTAGGTGAATAAAAAGTTGTGGTTAATCATTGCGGTGTGTTTTTTAGTAGGATTACTTGTTTCAGTGTTTTTAAATAGTAAGAAAATCAATATACCCTTAGCCACTTTACTTAATCAGGCCAAGGAGCTGGAGGCCAAGGGTAATCTATTGGATGCCAAGGCAATATACCAAAGATTAGTTAGCGATTTCCCCAATTCAGCTGAGATTATGAAGTGGCAGAAGAAACTCGAAGAGCTAAATTTGAAATTATTATTTTCTCCCACTATAACTGCCAATAGTATGCTTTGCGAGATAAAGCCCGGCGATACCCTGAATAAAATTGCCAAAGAATTCAGGACCACAGTAGAGTTAATTAAAAAAAGCAATGCCTTTGCCGATGATAAGATTTTACCCGGCAGAAAGATTAAAGTATGGACAGCGCTTTTTAGCATCCTCGTCGATAAATCCCAGAATACGCTTATCTTAAAGACTGACGAGGAGATCGTCAAAACCTATATTGTCTCCACCGGTCTAAATAATTCCACCCCCGTCGGTAATTTTAAGATTACTAATAAACTCCCAAATCCCACCTGGTTTAAGGCAGGAGCGGTTGTCCCGGCAGCTAGCCCGGAAAATATTCTAGGGAGCCGCTGGTTGGGTTTTGACTTGGCTGGCTACGGAATACACGGCACTACCGACCCCCAAAGCCTGGGCAAACAAGTTACCCAAGGCTGCGTGCGTATGTCTAACGCGGACGTTGAGGAACTATACACCATTGTTCCCGTGGGCACAGAAGTAACCATCGTCGATTAAGTGAGGCCATAAGTTATGGATCTCACTGTTAAATAGCTAAACGACATAACTTATAAGGCCGAACTTATCCCGCAATAGGGAGTATAAAACATTCAGTATGCGGGATTAATTCGCCCCGCCATGGCGGGGCTCATTAAAATAGGGGCGTCCGTTAATTGGCTAA
>CAYHAI010000095.1:0-8164 GCA_964354585.1 uncultured Planctomycetales bacterium | reverse complement strand
ACTTCTTTTTCAGTCATTTTTAACCTCCCTCAAGAACCGCTCCTCGTAGAGTTCCCAGTTATCCTTAAGGTCTCCTTCTGCGAAGGTGAGAGCGTCGTTGTAGTTTTGCACGAAGATAGGCGTTTTCTCGGAACGCCCATCCTGGTGGATAAAGTCACGGTGCGCAAAGCCATGGGTGGTATCGTAACGCACCACAGGATACCACACACCCTTAATACAAATCTCCAATTGCACGCTGAAGCTAATTACGCGGCCCTTAAAATGAGTATGCCTATGCCTTCTTCGACAATCAGAGGTCAGGCGCGCGACGAATTCCTCGGTTCTAATATCGGTCATCCTGTAGTCCTTACAGATATAATTACCACACCTTTTAGGGAAAGTCAAGCGGAAACCACCACCACCGCATCCCAGCCTCATCTGGGTAATCGTAGTTATATAAGTTTTGTTCCTAACGCCAATTCGTCAAGTTTAGACGATGGTTTCCCGGTCCAAAGAAGAAAAAGGCCTCCTTCTATGAGATATCATCATCTTGATGATGAGGTAGCTGGTGGCGCAAGGGGCGGTGAGAAATCTGACCCGAGTAAACCGGAAGATAGGGCGAGGGCGGTGGAAGGCGACGACTCGGGTAGAGATTACAATACCGCAATTGAGAACTCTATAACAAAAGAAATTATAGTAAAGAACCCGAAAGGGTTAAATTATTATGCTTGCTGTTATATCCAAGATTTAGGCATAGAAATAAAAGAAAAATTGGGCATAAAGACTTATATTAAATTGCCAACAGACAAAACAGAAGGCATTCAATTAAAAAAGTGGCACTTTTTAAATCCTTATCGGTTAGTGGAAGAACTTAAAATAGCGGATGGAGGCACCATAATTCTAACATTAGAAGGCAGATGCAGCGCAGAAGTATTAAAGAAGGTTTTAGAGTTATGGGAACGGTTCCTGCAGGACAAGAAGGCATTACAGTTTCTGTTAGATCTATATGATGAGGCAAGAAAGGGATATTTAAGTGAGATTGAGAATTTAGCAAAGAAATATTCAACTACTATTCAACTAGCGACGCCGGTTTTACGCCCCTTCGCAAACGCCATCAAAATAGAATCTTTGCCTAAATTCTTGCAGAGCTATTTTGGAGATAGAACGGAGATCTGCGGGTTTGATTTTGGAGCCGAAGATGGCGTCAGGACAGATGAGTTTATAAAAATGTTAAAAAAGATTTTTCAAGAGGTAGATTTCATTGGTTTAGAGCGCAACTTAGAGGAAGTTAAGAAAGCAATAGCAAAAGGACTTCCGGTTAAATTTTGCGATATAAGTATAGATAATTTTAAAGAATACGTTTCCCCTGATTTTTCGCCTAATTTAATTTCAATTTTATCGTCTCACCCCCGTGATTTATCTAATTTTATTAAAGTCGCAAAGAAAATGATAAATAAAGACGGTTTAATCTTTACATGCTTGGATTTGGATGATATGAAAGATTTATTAACAAACAAAGATCTTCCCGGTGAGCTTGAAGCTAAAGAAGTATGGCAGATTTTATCTGGTTTTCAATTGGTAAAAATTACGAGTAAAAATGATGGGGATGTTTTTGACTATATTCAAGGAAGAAATCGTTATGGCTTCATTTATTCGCCAATCAGCCAAACCGTTTTTGACAGATTCAAAGCGCCGGCACAGCTTCCGCCGAGAAGGAAAGGCCGCAGGGCGGGCGGGGGCTTTCTCAAGGGTTTCCTCGGCTCAATGGGGCTGTTGGTGATTTTGGGGATTATTTCGGCGGTTTTAGCAGCCGTGTTCTTCCCTGACCTCTCGCACCGCGTAGGTGCGGGTGGTCTGGCGCAGGCGGCGTTGTTGCTGTTATTGCCGATGGTAAGAAAGGACAACAATAAGGTCAACAGCGATAATGATAAAAGCGATAAAGTAGAGAATAGCCCAGCTATCCATATAGATTTATTTCCTTCCTCGTATAGCCCACAAGAACACCACCAGGGCCAAGATACCTGCGAGAATATAAAAAGTCAACAAATTCATTCTTCTGTTCCTGTCAGTTTGGCTAATTTTGCTGCTATTACTAAAAATACCACTGTTATGCCAACGCCGATAACAAATGTAAGCCAAGGGACTTTGCCTGAGGCAGTGGGGACAAATACACCCACCACTAACGAACCGAATAATATTTTTGCTCCATCCAGAAAGAAGTCAGATACAGTTTTTAATTCTTTGTTGGATAACATACAATTTTATTCTAACCTCTTTCTTAATCTTGTCAAGGGGTTTCTCATCGCTCCAGTACCCTTAGCTTTATTTTCTCTGGTTATGGTAAGTTTGTTTATTTATTCTGCCTTAAACCCAGAGGGAACGCTGGCGCATCATTTTACTCAAATGCTGGGGATGGCAACAGCAGGCAGCGCAGCAGGATATGCAGCAATGGGGGGGATGGTGATGGGTAGCGGGGCGAGGGAGGGGGATGGTGAAGGTAGAAAAAAGAGAGGATATCTTAGTCAACTAGGCTGGGGAAATTATTTAAATATTACAAAAAGGAATTTTGTGAAGAGGTATGAAAAGGCGCTTTGCGCTAAAAAACAGATAAACAAGTTGCCACAAAGAGATTTAAATGATTTAAAAAATTTCGCAAAGTGTATTCCAGAAATTTTGAAGATAAAAAGAAGGATAGGAAAGAGTATCAAGCCACAAGAAGCATATATTATTATTTCTGATTTATTAAGTAGATACCGTATCCAGGCGATTGATTACACCGGCAATTGGATAATGGGTTTGGTTGTGCTTGCGGATATGGTATTCATCCTTGATTTGCGGACTGAGGAGTTTGAAAACGGAGCGCGCATAGCCCTTATCCCACTGGATGAAGCCATCACCAAATATCATTCAGGACGCTACGATGTTTCAGAGAAGACTGGTGTTATGAAATACCCTGATTGGGTTATCCAGTTATACAGTCTGCGTTCCCAGGCTGTTGAGTTATGGGATAAAGATAGAATATTATTAAAGGCGGAAATAAAGGGCAAGAGCGTCGGTAAGCCATATTATACAATAGAAAAGAAAAAAGGGCCTAAACAGAGCCAGGCAATGCACACTGTTATTGCGTTAATCGCTAAGATTGACCCGACATTCACAGGACTGTCAAAATATTTAAAGACTGCTAAGGCAAGGTCTAAAAACTTTCCTCGCTATTTAGAGAAATTTTTGAAGGATCTAAGCCAGAAAACTTTCGGCGGCGCAGGAGACGCGGGGCCAATTATACTCCATTACCACAGGTTGCCTTTTGGCAGAAGAATACACGATTTGGCCGCAGCCAATCCCTACTATGCTCGCCGCTGCCTTGATTTAGAACTTGCAGAAAGAGCAAGCGTAGAAAATAGTAAATTTGGCTTCGGCCAAAGGTCAATTGCACCCGCGCTGCCCGGAATAGCAGGGGCGTTTTGGCGGAGGGAGGGAGATATAAAAAAGAGTGTTGCTGATTTTCCTGATAGATGGCTTCGTGAGCTTCTTCCACCAGCTAGGTGGGAGGCCGGAAAAGGCCGGAGAATAACCAGCGGATATCCTGATGAGCTTAAAAAAGTTACGAGAGAAACATGGGATCAAGCCCCGGCAGTCGAAACGCCAGACGGGATAGTTATTCAGGGACGGTCAGTTATGGAGCCTTGGCAGAAAGAGTACATGGGCGAATTTGCTAAAGTAGCTACCTCGCGAGGAGGGCGGATACTTGAGGTAGGTTTTGGGCTGGGCATGTCAGCCTCGGCTATCCAGAAATATAATATTGAAGAGCATGTTATTATTGAGTCTAATATAGAGCTTTTTAATAGGCTGCAAGCATTTGCAAAAACAGCTCCGCATAAAGTCACACCGATTTTAGGAACATGGCAACAGATAGTAGGGGACAAAGCGCAGTTTCCTGACGGAAGTTTTGATGGCATATTCTTTGATGCGTCTCCGTTTGATGAGAGAGAGCTGCATTTCCGCCAATTTGATTTTGGTGAACAAACGTATAGGTTACTCAAGCCAGGCGGGATATACACTTACTGTAATTTATCCTCATTAGGCAGGGTCAAGGATTTTTATGACAGCTGGGATGAACTTTTCAGAGAGACACAGTTTCCTCATTTGCAAAGATGTGGCTTTGATGATATTTCGTTCAAATTAATAGACGTGAACCCGCCTGCCGGACACCCAAAATACCAACATAAGCAGGCGATGATACCTATTATAAGAAAGACAAGCACCCCCGACCCATTCGGCCGCGGGCCGGGCGGGGAGGCGTTTGCGCCCACCAGCTCGTCGGTGGAGGACGACGAGAGCCAGAAGACAAAGAGACGAGAGCCTGTTGCTCCATTGCTTCAAAAGGCTGAAAAACCATGGATCGTGCGGCTCAGGGGAAAAGTTCAAAATGCACGTTTAAGGATAGAAAAGTACCCTGACAATCTTTTCAGCCGGTACTGGAATTTTATTCTTAAAAGGCCCGGCTTGTTCAAGCCATACATCCGGTATTTGATCCGCCGGGAAAGGAAAAACGTCAGAGTAATCACATCCGAGGACGATAAACCAATCAAACGGGATCTTTCTGAGGAGCTGAAGAAATTTGATCTGGCGCTTGAACAAAGAAAGCTCCTTCCTTATGGTCTATTGGATGCTATTGTCCGCACAACCCTTCAACCGATCAGGGATGTTCAGCTTGGTCATAAATTACTTACTCGCTTGGACGGTCTCCTCGCAGATAGAACAGGAGATCCTCTAGTGCACGCTAGTGCCATCGCAGGATTAGGCGTTATCCTGGCAAGTACAGATCGCGATGAAGTGGCGGCTGAGGCCACAGAAATTTTAAATAGGACATACGAATATCCCTGGTTTTCGGAAGAGGACCACGTTTCGATACTCCAATTCCTGCAACTGCTTATAAAACACGAAGAACGCTTCCGTACAGAAGATTTTCTCCTGAGGGTCACCAGGCTTCAAATGCCCCAAAAGATTAAGAGTTTGATTTTGGGAGATGTGATTGAACGGCTATTCTTTATGAGGCCCGAAGATTTTAAGGCTGAGTCTATGGAAAAATTAATTTCTTTCCATGCGGATACGCCGGCCATCCGCTATCTGCTCTTTTATGCGGCTACACGCGGCGATCGCATTTCACCTGAGGTCAAGGCAATAGCGCAAAGATTTATTGAGGCAAAAGGGCTTTTCCCACTTCATAAAAAAGTAAGACAGCAACTCCAGAACGGTCCGAAAGAAGTGCTGATCGTCCATAACATCTCCGATGGGCAAGGCGATGAATTGCTTCGGGTCCACACCTTCCTTTCGGCGTTGCTGGATTTCAATCCTGAACTCAAGGCCACGCTTATCACTGAAAGGGATTTCTTGTGGGACCATCCGCGGCTCCAGGTTTTGAATCGCACGGATAAAGAAGTGCTTGATAAGGTTTTCAAAAAATGCTTTGACGTTGTCGTCGCTCATTTTGACAAAAAGGATGAGAAGATAACCAATCCCCTTCTACAAGAACATTTTCAAGTCTATAAGTCTCAATATCCTCCCCGTTTCATGTATATTGAGACAGGCAGGACATTCGTCCCTAAAACAGGAGAGCTCTTTTTCTTGACCGAGGCCTTAACGATCGAAGGGGTTCCCTATGCCGAATCTCTTGGTTTGGATAAACCGAGGCTCCAGGCGTTTTATGAGCCGGGATATAGACTTCTTGCTGAGCTGGGCATTCCGTTTACTGTCGGAGAAGAAAAGCCAAAATGCGGCTGCCCGATCACGGGTGTTCCTAATCCAGCAGCCAGGACAGAATGGGATAAGCTTATGAAGTTGAAGGGTAATCTTTCGGAAGACGGAAAGTCGATCCGTCCCGTTATGATTGTCAATCCCTTTGGTGGCACCTATGCCGAAAAAGGTTACACGTTGCGGGAAACCTTTAAACGGCTGGATTCAGGGGCGACCTATGCCGGGCTTGTAAGTCAGCTTCGTCGGTTTGTGGAAAATGGTTTTTATGTTGTTATTCTGCCTAACGGGAGTTACTGGGGCTCTGAAGCGCTGGCCAACATGATCCTTGAAGAACTTTTAAAAGGCGACGAGGCATTCAACCATATCGTGGTTGCTCCAGATCCTCCTGAAAAGAAAGCGTTACGCTTCCTTAAATATTGGCTCTCTTATGGAGATGATGTGCTTACTGTTGAAGGCGGCCTCACGCATCTTGTTTATGCTTTGAGAAAACCATACCGAATGGTGTTAGTGGCGGGTTCCGGTTGGAAAGAATGGCATCCTTACGGAGAAAGCCTGAATCAAGAAACAAGTTCGGCCAAGATATCAAGAAGACAAAACCAATCAAGGAAAAAGAGAGGCGTTTCTCGAAATGTCATTCCCTCTTTAGGAGAGGCGGGCGGGGGCGGCGGGAGCGGCGTGCATAATGAGCAACTACAGTTGTTGGATAGTAAGATTTATGTTAAGGCTTCTAATGACCCTGCTCATCCCAATAGCTCTTTGCCTTATTATGATAGAGATGTATTAATGGCGCTGTTAAGACATACTGCTAAGGACGTTAAGACAGTCAATGATACTGCCATTAACTTTAGCAGAAAAACAAAGAAGTCCGTTTTAGTAGTGGGTATAAAAAGGACAGGTTCGCCTTATACATGGGCGATGGATAAGTGGTGGTCACAATTGAAAGATCCACAGGACAAACAGAGATTTTATCGTCAGGCAAGAAGAATAGCTAAAAATATGGATATACCCCATCGGGCAGCCGCATTCATTTTAGCAGAAGAATGGATAAAAGACAGAAAGATTGATTGGTATGTAGATAGTATTCAACAATATTTAGCATCTTGGCCAGAGCTTGAGGTCTGGAATTTCAGAAAAGGAACCCATAATGTTTACGATAAGCAATATGACAGTTTCCTTAATATTTGGAAAGAGATTTTAGAAAAAACTTCAGTAAATTTAATGTTTGTTGATGATGTTCTAGAGAGAAAGGGAGATGAGCTAAGTCGCGGTTTTGAAGATAGAAAAAGATTCTCTCATCCTCACTCCATTCAGATTATAACAGATTGTATTCTGCCAAAAATTATAAAACCACAGCAGATACGGAGAGTATATTATCTGAATGCACGGGAAGCCAATCAAATAGAATTTCAACCAGAGGCATTCTCGGTAATCTTTTATAGACCTGCCAGGCAGATTTCGCAAAAGTTATTAGGCAAGTTCTTGTATAGAGACGACAGAGAACCGCCGGCAGAGAAGGCTGAGGATATTGCTTATGCCTGGTGGGATAACATCTCAGAGATAGTTGGCCGAGGAGAAAGAGACACTGCTTGTGCAATCGCGCGCATCGTAAATACTAATTTAGGAAACATGTCTCTTCATAGGTTCGCTGAATTAAAACTTAAAGAATTGACAGATTGGTTTGAACGTAATCACACTGATTTGCTCTCACATATACATATAGGTCAAAATAAAGGAATAAATTTCGGCGACAGGGCGGGCGGGGGCGGCGGCGCAGGAAAAACAGGCGCGCAGAGTCCGAAGAGTATTCGTGGCTGGCGGATATTGCCATTAGGTAACGTGAGGCCGGACAATAGGTATGTGCAACTTTGCCGAGAACGCCAAGAGTACTTAGATACTAAAAATGCTGCCAATTCGCCGGGGTTCAATGAGGGCACTTTGGTGGGGAGAGGAGGCAATCTTAGGCCAGGGTCGATGAGGTGGTATCAGGGAGGATTGGTGGGCAAAAATAAATCTGACCCCGTTTCTGCATGCCAAAAACTTGAAATTCCTGATAAGAATATTTCACGGTTTATAGCAGGTAAATATCGCGAAGATACGAAAAGTATGCTGTCACAGACAGCTCTGTTTTTGGTGATGGATAACGAAGAATATCAAAAAGCAGAAAGTGCCATAAATCTTCTTAAGGTAAAAAATTTACCAGTTATTCCAGAAATTGTTCTTGGGGTAATTACTATTATAACAGGCGGGATACTTCTTATCACGGCGAATTTACCATTTATTAAGATTGTTATGCTTTTGATTGTATTGCGCGCAATATATCTAGTCTTATCTTTTTTATTCAACTCTTATTATTCTTCAGGGACAAATACTATTTTCTTAGGTTTGTTTCCTTATCGCGGAGTAAGAGGGGATATCATTCATGAAGCAGTTC
>CAYHAI010000094.1:0-3731 GCA_964354585.1 uncultured Planctomycetales bacterium | reverse complement strand
TACCGGCTTTTAGCCAAAGTAGGCGCCAGAAATATTGAGGCCTATAACGAGAAACAAGAAAAAATTCCTTATGTTGTGGTGATTGTGGATGAATTAGCGGACCTAATGATGGTGGCGCGCGACCAGATTGAAAATGCCATTACCCGCCTGGCGCAACTTTCCCGCGCCGTAGGCATACATTTAATCTTGGCTACACAGAGGCCTTCGGTGGATGTGGTCACCGGAGTAATCAAGGCAAATTTTCCCGCGCGCATATCCTTTAAAGTAGCCTCCAAGGTAGATTCGCGCACGGTTTTGGATATGAATGGCGCAGACAAGCTTTTAGGCAGGGGCGACATGCTATTTTTGCGGCCCGGAGAATCAAAGTTAACCCGCGCTCAAGGTTCGCTGGTAAGCGATAAAGAAATTGAGCAGGTGGTAGATTTTATTAAATCTCAAGCAGAGCCGGTTTATGATGAAGAGATTTTGAAAGAACAGCAGAAATCCTTCTTGGCCAACGGAGAGAAAGACGAACTTTATGATCAGGCAGTGAAAGTGATTATGGAAAGCAACCAGGCATCGGTATCAATTCTACAAAGACGCCTGCGTTTAGGTTATACCCGCGCTGCCCGGATTATTGATATGATGGAACAGGAAGGCCTTATCGGTCCTTTTGAAGGAAGCAAGCCACGTAAGATATTGGCGGATAGAGAGGCCTGGCTTGAAGATACGGTAATGCAAAAGGAAAAAGAGTAATGGAATCCGCTGGCGCGAAACTTAAAAAAATACGGCAAGAAAAAGGGCTAACGTTAGAAGAGGCGCATAAAAAGACAAAGATTCATTTAAATATCTTAAAGGCCATAGAAGAAGATAATCTTATCGGCCTTAATCCCGTATATATAAAAGGATTCTTAAAAATTTACTGTAAATTCTTAGGCGCAGATCCCAAGGATTATATAACCGGTTATCAAGAACCGCAAAGTACAGTAAAAGAAATATCGCCATTCTCTACAAAAACGCCATCCCTTTTTAAAACCGCTTCCGTAAAATTAAGTTTCTTTAAGGCGGTCAATATAAAAACCATTTCTATTATTATTTTTATTTTAGTTTTATTTATCAGTTTATTTAATTTAGGCAAGGCTGTCTCTTCTAAAAAAGTAAAAGTCCCGGTTACTAAATTAGAAAAGGTCCAAAAAATCCAAACAATCGCAAATAAAGAGCAACTGCCGCAAGCGGCCACAACTAAAAATAAAGCAGTGCCAACACAGATAAGATTGGGCATACGCGCCAAAGAGGATTGCTGGGTGCATCTTGCACTTGACGGTCGAGTTGTTTTTCATACGATATTAAAAAAGGGCAAGTTTGAGAGTTGGCAGGCAAAGGATAGGATGGAACTTTCCTTGGGTAATGCCGGAGTTATGGAGTTAGAATTGAACGGTAGGATTATTCCGCCTTTGGGCCGCAAGGGCCAGGCGGTTAAGAACATATTAATTACCAGAGAGGGCGGCTTGGTGGTTGGGCGATGACAACTAAAAACCTGTATAAAATTGGGATATTAAGCTTAGGTTGTCCCAGAAACCTCGTAGACTCAGAGAGTATCTTAGGCAGGCTTAACCTTAAGGGATATCCTATTGTGGATATACAAAAGGCAGATGTGGCCATAGTAAATACCTGCGCTTTTATAGAAGACGCTAAAAAAGAATCCATTGATGCCATATTAGATTTAATTGATTTAAAAAGCACAGGTAAGCTCAAGAAGGTCATTGTCTATGGTTGTTTAGCCCAGCGCTATAAAAATACTTTAATAAAACAATTGCCCCAAATAGATGCCTTTGTGGGAAAGGTTTCACTAAATCATGAGTTAAAGAGATTTTCTATCACGCCTTGCCATTACGCGTATCTTAAGATTTGCGAAGGGTGTATTAATAATTGCAGTTATTGCATTATACCTAAGATAAAAGGAAGATTTACTAGCCTCGATCAAAACTCTATACTTAAAAAGGTAGCAGGGTTTAATCAAGACAGAATCTCAGAACTCAATATTATTGGTCAAGATATCACTGGTTACGGTATAGATTTGTATAAAACATCCCAATTAACCGGCCTTTTAAGAAAAATAGTCAAAATTGCCAGCAATGTCCGCTGGATTAGGCTCCTTTATTTATATCCTAGCCGCGTAAGCGATGAGTTAATAGAGTTAATGCGCAATGAACCCAAGATTTGTAAATATATTGACCTACCCATTCAGCATATCAACGACCGGATATTAAGGTTGATGCAGAGAAAGACGACCCAAAAAGATATCTTAAAACTCATTGATAAAATCAGAAAAGACACACCTTCGGTTGCTATAAGGACTTCTTTAATTACGGGGTTTCCTTCTGAAACCGATAAAGAATTTAAAGAGTTACTGGCGTTTATCAGAGATGTGAGGTTTGAGAGGTTAGGCGCCTTTATCTATTCTCGGGAAGAAGGGACAAAGGCATTTAATTTTAAAAAACAAGTGCCTGCTAAATTAAAGATAGAGCGCCTGGATGCCATTATGTCAGCCCAGCAGGAGATTTCCCAAGACATAAATAGAAAATTTTTAGGTAAAACCTTGGATGTCTTGATTGATGAGATGGAAAATGGAATTTACTTAGGCCGTAGCCAATACGATGCCCCTGAAGTCGATGGGCTGGTTTATGTAAAATCTAAAAATAAATTAAAAGCGGGTGATTTGGCAAGGGTAAAGATCACCGATACCTTAGAGTACGATTTAGTAGGCGAGGCCTTACTATGAATATTGCCAACCGGTTAACTATGTTAAGGATTGTGCTGACTTTTGTTTTTATGTTCTTTTTATTCTGCCATGGCCTTTGGGCAAAGGTTGCCAGTTTAGCCATATTTGTATTTGCCGCTTTATCAGACTTTTTTGATGGAATGATTGCCCATAAGAAGAATATGGTTACTGATTTCGGCAGATTGATGGACCCTATTGCTGATAAAATTTTAGTATTAGCAGCCTTTGCAGCATTTGTGCAGATGCAGTTAATCGACGCCTGGATGTTTGTGATTATTGTATCCCGCGAAATATTAATTACGTCCTTGCGGCTGTTTGCCCTTAATAAAGGAAAGGTGTTGTCCGCTGCGAGAGTGGGAAAACATAAAACCTTTTCTCAGATGGCGGCAATATTTTCTATATTGGGTTTTATTGTTTTAAAAGAAGTGATGTTAAACTTCTTTACCTGGAACCCCGCCTGGGAAAAGTTCTTCCGCCAGGGCATATTTATTCTGATGTTGCTTACCGTAGGGCTTACCTTTTATTCAGGCCTGTCTTATCTTTGGGAAAACCGCAAGATAATTGCCAGATTTTAATCCTCTATTATTTATGCTATGCGTAAATTTATCATAAAAATCTTAAGCACATTTTTTTATATAGGATATCTGCCGTTTGTGCCGGGGACATTTGCCAGTATATTCGGCATAGGTTTATTTTATTTAATTAAAGATAATCAGTTTATATATATATTGGTTACCATGGCTTTGATGATTTTAGGATTTTTAGTGGCGGCAAAGGCAGAGGAGATATTCGCTAGAAAAGACGCGAAATGTATTGTAATAGATGAAGTTGTAGGCATGCTTTTAAGCCTTATATTTGTACCTTATGATATAAAATTAGTCATTATCGCCTTTATCCTATTTCGTATACTTGACGCGCTAAAACCATATCCGGCTGGATCCTTGGAGAATTTAAAAGGAAGCTTAGGGGT
>CAYHAI010000093.1:0-15599 GCA_964354585.1 uncultured Planctomycetales bacterium | reverse complement strand
CTCGCATCTAATACTGCGATATTAGCCTCACGAAATTCCTCAGATTGTTGGTTAAGCCAAAGGAAAGTGGCATCTTCTGCCTGTGGGTCTTTCTTTCTTAAAATATGGTGGTCATTAATTTCGTGGTGGAATTGAGTTTGGATAAAGTAGTTACCTTGTGTGGGAGTAATTTCTTTTTCTGGAGAACTGAAGAATTCTACTGCGGCGGGGTCAGAATCTTTACATGCGGGGTGGGCTTTAATTAATCCTTTTTGCCCGTCAGAGGAATAGGAAAGTAAATACTTTCTCCCTGATTCCGGCTCAAGAGGTAAATCTAAGGTAAACTGGATATATAAAGGTAAGGGCGGGGCATGGCTGGGATTGCTGACTAAGAAGGGTAATCTTTCAACTAAATTATCCTGCTCTTCTCGGCTTAAGCCCTGGATAATCGGTTTATCACCGCTCAAATCCACCGGAAGCTCTGCGGTGGGAGTATATCCTCTATATCTTTCATCCTTGGCTGGGTCATAAGTCACCGGACAGTGTTGCTCATCAGCTTTGAACCTATCCCTTGCCTGAGAGAAACCTCTGGTTAATTTTTGAAATCTTTCACTTTGGATACGAGTAATCCAGGTCTGGGTTAATTTAGAAATTTTTTCCTTTTCCTGTGCTTCTATACCTTCGGCTGTATCTAATAAAGCAGTGGAACCTGGCCCAAGCAATTCATATAGGTCAACGCCAGATTGTTTAATTTCCATAAATAGAGTAAGGTAAAGGGTAAACTTATATATGTATTTCAACTTCTGGATATTAGATTCTTTATCCATAAATAGCATATCTTCATTGGTAAACAAATGGGAGCGTAAGAATAAAACCGTTGGGACAAACATATACCAATAGTTCAAGAAGTGCTTTAGCCGCGTTTCGGCTACAACCAGAACTGCAGATATAGACATACCCAAGTCCCCACATTGCTCATGCTCAAAATCTCCGAAAGGGCTACTCCATTTATGACTTTCACGATATATCTCTCGATAACGTTGGGTTATTTCTGTTTCTAGTTTTAATGCATCCTCTAAGATATAAGTTACTGTTTTATAAATGAAATCTTTAGGCGAAGCGTTAAATTTGGCTCTAATTTTAGAATCGCATTCCTTTATTTTTTTATTACTTAGCCTTAGGTCTACATTCAAATAGCTATCAATTATAGAAACCATGGGTAAATCAGTAACAATAATGCCCTCTCCTTCGAGCCAATGGACACCCTCATGAGCTGAATCACTAAGAGTTATATCTTTTCTAAAAAGATAGATGTTTTTTAATAGATATCTTGCGCGACACTTATCTTTTATTAATGTATCCCACCACATTAGTTTATTCCAACAGACTATTACTGCTGATAGAATAATGAGGGGATAGACTATAAAAATGAGTGGTCCTGCTACTAATATCGTAAAAATCTTATTCTTATGTATAAACTCTTTCCAGTGCTTTAAAATTATGTCTTTAAAATCGGCATCCAATAAATATAAGAAAGCAA
Source organism: uncultured Planctomycetales bacterium (assembly GCA_964354585.1). GTDB lineage: Bacteria > Omnitrophota > Gorgyraeia > Gygaellales > Profunditerraquicolaceae > CAYHAI01. The sequence continues at coordinate 14,080 of CAYHAI010000093.1, read as the reverse complement.
GAATAGAATCAATCATAAAGGATATTGGATGATGATAGGCATCGATAACCCTTAACCTTCTAACTTCTTCTTTAGTCCATGGGGTCTGTATTTCCTCTGCAGAAAACAACCAAGCCATTTGTCCAACAAACTCCTTTATCCTTTGCTGCATCGGTATGCTTTTATCAGAGTTCCACATATTTTCAAATATAGAAAAGGGGCCTGGCCCCTTTTTACTATTCGCCCCCACTACCGCATTGGTTTCATTGCGTTTGCTCCAGAGAGTAATACCGGTGTCTTTTTCAGCGATAAAATAGTGGTTTATTTCTCTTATCTCTTCTGGTTTTAACTCCAGGAAAATCTTTTCGGCGATGGCTTGGCCTAAGATTGCGCAGGCGCGCGGTATTTTGATCGCCGGATCTTTAAGTTTAAAGCGGACAACGATATCTTCAGGCCCTACCTGATTCAGCAGTTCTCCTGCTGCTTTGCGTTTGCCTTGTCTTTTTAGCTCTGCATAGAGGCAAGTAGCCAAAATTACGGCCTTCTTTATATTGTCTAAACCCAAAAGCTGCAGGAACAATTTTTGCAGCCGGCGTTGTCTAGAACTATTTCCTTCGGCATTTTCTATCAACCAGGTAAAAACCTTTAAGCCCCTTAATAACATTTCTATATCAATCTCTTCAGGCCGCTGGCCTTCTGTTTGCTCCAGAATATCCATTATTAAATTAACCATCCCTTTGTCTTGCCTGCTTGCTCTTGTTAATCCAAGCCGATCTCTGCCTCTATCACCATCGCCATTATTATTACTACTCTTTAAATCAAACCTCTGTGCCAGCGCAGGGACAAACCCTAAAGAAGTTTTTCCTATCAGCCAGGCAATAAATGCGCCAATCAACCCTAAGGCCATCACTATGGGAATAAACCGCGGCGCGGCAATACCTGTGCCCAAAAATCCTACTGAGAGAAGCAACTCCATAATGGTAAATCCCGGTTTGGCAAAAGAGACAGCAGCAGGCATATGTTTCTTAATAGCCGGGGCAAGGCCCGCCAGATACAAATCCTTTATTTTTACTTCTGCATTAAATAATTGGGCAGAATCATCGGGTTTAAAATCTTGCATTACTTTTTTCTGAAGCCCTTGCCAGTCTATCTGTCCACTGCCTAATAATCGTTTCCACCTCTTCGTCGCTATCTCATATGCTTCAGAAAGATGACGGATTTCTCCGGTTTTGGCGTATTCTAAAAATGCGTTCAAAAGTTCTCTTAATAATATGCATAGAAAATAGTTACCTACGCCAGGAAGAATATTCACCAAAGCCAAACACAACAACCCAAAGCGCAGCGGCTCTTTTTCTTCTACCAATGTCGGATATAGGCCCTTAATGTTATGGTGGATGATGGTATCAGCGATGGCGTCACTGAAGCCATACACAAAAGACTCTAATCTTTGGTCTTGCCTTTGCCGGGCGAGTTCCAGACCATCTTTAATCATCTCATAAGACAAGAAATCTCCTCCGGCGAAATGTCCCTTTTCATGGGCAAGATACCCTGGCAATCTTAGTTCAGCCACTTGTTTAACCTTTTCCCTTAACTCTGCTGGCTGGGCATCAATTATCTCTGCTTTTGAAATACCGAATAATGCCTCCAGGCCCAATTTTACCAAAGGCTGAGCATATTCATTGATATTTCCTTGCTTAAGCGCATTAATGTAATGCCAGAGTATAAATTCTAAGGCCCTTTTTCGGCCAAGAGTAAATTTGTAAGGAAAGTTAATTACGGTCATTGCATCTGAACTCAAATTGCTTACCGCTTCTTCTCCAATGACATATATATCTAATCCATTGTCTTGTTCGTGTTTATCTATTTTCCCTAAGAGAAAAAGCGCCTGACCCCTTTTGCCTTTCGCCGCATAATATAACCATCCTTGAGGAATAAGGTGTTTATTTATTCCCTCTAAGTCAGTATAATGGAATATAAATTGTTCGCCTTGGCTATTGAAGATAGTTAAACATCCCTCTGCTGTATCAAGGTTAGCTTTATCCTCTGCTAACCGGCTTAACTCCCTGGCAAACAAACCCAGATTAACCGGCAGACTACCAAAGCCTGGCCGCGATATCTCAGCGATGATTTCCGCAGTAATCGGCTCACCAATGGGTACGGTGCGGGCATTTACCGCTACTGCAGAATAACTTCCCTCGGCATTCCTCGCCAAATATGGCGCACCCGAATCGCCTTCTCTAGCCTCAGCTCCTAAGAGTATGGCCTTATCTCCTACAGAAACCAAGAGCCCTGAGGATATTGTGCTCGTATCACCACTCACCAGCACTGCCATCTCTCCATCCCTGAAATTGCTTTTTGCTTCAATGGGCACAAGTTCTGCGCCGATGTTCTTCTCCACCTCTTTTTTATCAATGGCTAATAAGACTAAGTCTCCAAACCATTGCCAGACCACAAATGCCTTGCCGATTGTTTCTCCCATACTGGTCTTGAGTGTAACTGCCCCGCGGTCCATCACCACGTGGCGATTAGTTAAAAGATAATACTGCTCATCTGACTTACCCACGACAAAACCACTGGCCTGGCAAGCCCCAGAAACACAGACAATGCTTCTTGAGAATGTCCTTTTAGCTTTTGCGTATTTAATATCCTGCTCTAAGTATAATCTTTCTCTTTCTGTAACTAACAATTTAGAGGCAATGCATCTTAGTCTAAAACTTAATTTTTCAATATTAGTTTGTGAAGCGCTCAACTCCAGAATAGCGCTGATAGAGGCAAAAGGCAGCATTGCTCCTTTTAAAGTTGCCACGAGCGCCTTAAGTTCGGAAAACGCATTACCCTGGCTTAAGCGTTGGGCTATTTCTTTTATGTTATCTTGAGGAACAATTCCGGCTAAGATAGGAAGAATAAATAAACCACCTATGCCTGCCTGCTTAAGGGTTCTAACCAGTGATTGAAGCACTAAGACCGTTCCATTGCTCTCCTCTTTGCCTGCGACTTCAATAAGAATACCGCCAATTAACTTCTGGCCTATACAGAGTATCTTAAGCGGAGTTTGCTTCGCCCATCCCCTCAAATCGCCAAACATAGAGTTGGCAAACAAACGCCTCAGCTCTTTAGCAAGCAATTGCAGCGCTTCAGCTGCTTCTTCTTTATCGTCTCGGGAAGCGACTATTTCCATAATCTGATCCATAAAGATACGCGGTATCCTTGTTTCTGCCAGGGTTACCTTAAGGGCTTCCAATGCCCCAGCACCGGCATTAGCAACAGGTAGCATCATTTCAAAATTATCACTATCTTTATCTAGGTCTAAATCCACTAAGGCCTCATCATTTATCTTATCCCAATCAATATTTTCCAAGGAAGCCTCAAAATCTGACATTGCGTTAATAAAATAAAGCGACTGTTGTGCGCCCCAGATTTCTTGTTCGGCAAATTCTCCGCACTTTCTAATAATTATATAAGCGCTCCCGTATCTGACGATTATATCTTCTTCTTGGGCATCTATTTTAAAGCCGCGCTCGATTAAACTTTGCAGGGCATCTTTTAAGTAAAGAACCGCTTTGATTTCACCGTCTACTTCTAATATTTTGAAACGTATTTGATGTCCCAAAAACCAATGCACAACTCCAACTATATCTTCACCAGCAAGCGGGCTTAAAACTTTAATCAGGCCATTTCTACGGAAAAGCTCTATTTGCTGGTATATATCTAATCCAGGAACAACACCAACATAAGTCTCCCATACATTGCTATTGCCTTGTTCCGTTTCCCAACTATTATCTCCAAAACCGCCTAAGCTCTCTACGCCGTCACCATAAGTAGCCTCCTCCGGCACGTTCTCATCTGGCCTGCGTTCATCTTCCCCGCTTTCATCAGCAGCGTAGTAAAATCCGGTCACATCTTCGGAAGTAATTTGTGCACGGATTTGCGCAACCGCAAAATATTCTTGCGGCACTTTAGCGGGGTCAGAGAAATATCTGATGTGCCAGTGATGTTCTCCGCGCTCTTGGGCATATAAATCTTTAGTGGAGATTTTTGGTTTCTCATCCATAATCTCTAATATTCTATCAAAGGGCAATTCTCTTCCTTGAATTTGCTTCGGCAGGAGCTTTTGAATAAATCTCTGAGCTAATTTTGCGCGTGAGATTTTATCTCTCTTGGCAATTTCCGTAATCATACAGTTAATGCTAACTTTAGCTATTTGAATTTGGTATTTTAACAAATCAGAAGAAAATTGCAGTTTGTCCATAAACTCATCAATGATTCCTTGATCTAAATCCTGTTGAAACTCTTCTCTTGAATTCCCACTATACAAAATAATGTAAGTACCGGGGCTCTTTGCCTTAATCTTCCTTGACAACTCTATCCCCTTTATTCCTGGCATGCTAAAATCAGTAATAACTATGTCGAATGTTTTTCCTTGTTCAAAGAGATTCCAAGCCCGTATCCCATCAGAGGCACAACTAATCTCAAATGACGGCTCAATTTCTTTCAAGGCCTCATTCATGTCCTCTAACATATCCGGGTAATCATCCACAATTAAAACCTTAATCTTGCTTTCTTGGTTTGTCTCTGCCCCTACCAAATCGTTGGGACCGATTTTGGCTCGTGCTTGTTTAAGCGGCATAAATCCTTCCTTTTGTTCATCGCTGGCATCCCAAATGCCCGGCTCTATTTCTGCTACATACATCTTATTATCCAAATCAAGTGCAAATGCTCTGCCTAACCACTCCCTGCTATCAATTCTCTGCAAGAATTCCTGGAAAATGAAGCAGTCCCGCCCTTTCTGCGTAACTATCGCTTCTGTCTCTAAATCGGCAAAACTGGCAATAAGGTCTTCTTCTGGACTTCCCCCTTCAACAAAAATCTGCTCTGAAATTTCTTTTATTTCTGTGCCTGTTATCTTTCTACTATATAGCTTAACTATTGTTTTGATTGCGCATATTCTACCTAACTCATGTATTCTCTGAATAGCTCCTATAAGTGAAAATGTAAAACTGCTCCTGCCCTTATGTATTTTTTCTTCACAGCAGGTTGCCCAAAAGCTCTTGCCCACTGTCGCCTCTCGCCAAGTCTCAATATCTGCAGCATCACGACAATAAAAAATCATATGTTCACTAGTTAAGGGGATAAAACCGCCTTGGCCATGATAATCACAATAAAAACCTGCTACTCTTTCGTCTCCTGTTTTAGATGTACGATAGCCGCGTGGCTCTCTGTCTCTCTTTGTGGCTACGTCAATTATGGTCACCTTAAATAACTTATTCTGGTTCCTGATGCCTTGTCTTAGTTCTGCCAAGACTTCTGCCCGCCGAGACTGGATGGGCTTTGTAGGTGCTGGTCTTGGCGGTTTTGGCGCTTTTTGTGGCGTTGGCTTTTCTGGCGGCCAGGGCTTGCCTAACGCATCAGCAATAATGTGCTGGGATGTCGCTCCAAATTTGCGGTCGCCTTTATCGTGTCCAGCTATTAACACTGTTTCCATCTGCGCCTTTTCGCAGGCTGACCTAACATCGGAGTAGTTAATTTGCAGTTGAGCACTTACACTTAGGCTAAGCATATTTAGTTGTACGCTTGTTCTTAATCCATAAAGATACACAAATACCTTGCGTTCATTCGGGGTAAGCTGGATTATTTGTCTAGCAGTTGGCTCAACTTTGGCTTGTGGCGCTTCTGGCTTTTTTGCTTGTTGTTTTTCTTCTGAAGTTGCTAGTTCTCTGGTTTTTTCCTCTGCATCCTGGAATACCTCTAAAACCTGCTCTCTTAACTCATCACAATCCAATTCTTCTTCTCCCGCACCAGGCTCGATTTGTGCAAGAACAGGTCTAATTTTCTCTATCAGACCAATTATACTTTCCTTTGAGATGGGAACTCCCCATAACTCTGTCTCTTCTCCTAATCCCACATCATCTAATTCAGATGGTTTCATAGGCCTATGGCTAAATCCAAAATCCTTCAATATGTTAAGAATGGATGCGCGTGATTCAGGAGCAAGACTTAAAATTTCTATCATATTATTTACTTCAACACCAAGCCGGCCTTCTGTCTCTCTTTTCTCTACTATAATACGTCTTATGGCTCTAAAAATATGCGCACAGACTTTCATTTTTACAGTTAATTCTTTTTCGTCGGGAAGTTTAGTTACACCTTCAGCCAGATTAGCCTGCGGCTGGGCAGATTTTGCCTCTGCCTGGCGCAATAGAATTTGAATCTTTTGCTTTGTGGCTGAAGTCATAGGATATTTACCCGCCCATACTCCCAGTGTAAGAGTCTCCGAAAGCCCCACTCTCCTAAAAACGCTTTCAACCGGGGCTCCGGATATTCCTTTACTAACCAGCGTAAGTATCAAATTAGTTTTATTTACTTCCATATCAGGTTCGTAAGTATCAAGTTCCCGAAGTACCGCAACTTCAAGATCTGTAACTGCAGGCTGGGGCTGAACAGACTCTGCTCGGCCTTGTTGTGGCTGTAACCCAGTAGACAGTTCGGCTTTGGCTTGCTCTCTTAAAGCAGCGTCTTGATGTAATAGAGAATGAGTTATCTTCAGCGCTTGTTCCGTGACGACGCAATTTTCTCTAGATAAACCTAATAGATTGATGAGCCTCATGGCTTTTGAGCGATTTGCCCTGCACGCACTTATGAGATCCTCAATCAATACTAACTCACCGACTTGGAGACTACTAAAAAATTCTAATCCACTACGCGCAGCATCTGTAAGCGGCTCTTGCAGCTGGGGTATACTCGTATCTACTGGTCTGGTCGGCTCAAATTTGGATGTTGCGGGTAGGGCAGGTTCTGCTGTTTCGGTTTCAGCCTCAACTGCTGAAGGCTCCTCTCCCGCGAAAAGTTGTTTGATTTTTGTTCTCAAGTCTTCATTTAAGAGGATAACATCATCTTCACCAACCTGCATATCTAATCTTTCACTTATAGTCTTGGCTATCCAGTCTGCCTGAAAAATCAATAAGTCCTGCGAGCGCTGCCGCTGACGATTAAGTATAGTTACTAAGTTAGAAAGGGTTCTGCTTTCATTTCCTTCAGGCCTAATTATTTCTAAAATATATTCAATATATTCAAAAAGAACTCGTTCTTTCCCTGAAAGTTCTCTTTTTTCTGGTTCTGGTTGCGGTTTTTGCTCCTCAGCCGCGGCAGGTTCTTCTGCCGCTTGACTAGCAAGCTCTTTGTCTGTTTTTAATAAAGCATTAATTTCCTCTTTTAAACCTGGTTTTACTTTATATGTCTCCTGGGTTTGATTAAACTCTATTTTACTTAATCTGGAACAAAAATTAGCTAAGGCGGCTTTTAAATCCTTTTCTCTAACGAAGCCAGATGGGCCCTGCAAATCTTTAATAAAGAGCAGGCGGCCAGGCTTCTGAACCTTAAGATAGTTTAACAGCTTTTTCTCGTTTTGCGTTAGCCTGCGCCTCTCCTGCGGCTCTGCTGAAACCTTAGGCTCGCCTTGCCCCTCCATAAGCTTGGCAAGACTTCGCCCTGCATTCATAGCATCAGCGATAAGTTTATCTAATTCTTCTACTCTTAAATATTCTATTCGATAACGAAACAAAACTAATTCGCATCTTAATACCTTAATTAAGATTTCGTTTATTGCTGTTTCGCCGACACCCGAATAATATCGTATCTGATCAAGGCTTATCCATATTTTACCGTATTTAAGTGCTTTTCTTACTTCGCTAAGTACCTTGACTACATCTTCTGGAGTTGCGCTAACCGTCTGCACGGGGGCTGCCTTAGATACCGCAGGCTCACCTAACATCGCCTGGATTTCAACTTTTAAATCTTCCATTTCCTGGCGGCTTTTAAATTGAATCCTACCCTGGTAATCAAACCTTATGCCTAATTTCAAAGCAGCAACTTCTATTACCATTGCTAAACCATAGGTTCTAGTGTTAACATTACGCACATTTAATGTCTTGGTCTGGGGATCTCTGTCAATCTCTTCCACAATTGCCTGCAGTATTTCGCGTTCTTGCCAGGTCATAAAGACGCTTTCAAAATCTTCTTTACCTTCAACTATCCGGCGTAATTTGCCTATTGTTTCCTTAACGTCTTCTTCATCAATTTCCCATATTGCCCCTCTGAACTTATGCCACCCCTTTTTTCTAAACCCTATTTTCTCCATTGCATAGTCAACCGTGGTACTATTTAACCCGAAAGATGAAGCCATATCAGCCGAAGCAAATGCCCTTTGCGGCCTACTCCACAACACATGGCTACAGATGCGCCGCAAATCCTCTTTTTTATGCTCTTTTGCCTCTGCGCCCAACTTTGCCTGAGTCAAAACTTCAGGTTCTTTCTCTAATTCTTCTATCACTTCCCAAAGCGGTCGGAAACCTTCGGGCACTTTAGCGGGGTCAGAGAAATATTTGATATGCCAATGATGCTCTTGTCGCTCTTTTTCTTTTGCATATAAATCTTTATCGGAGATTCCTTCTTTCTCCATAATCTCAAGGGCCTTCTCAAAAGATATCTCATTACCTTGAATTTCTTCTGGCTTAAAATACTTGGCAAATATCTTGGCCCATTCTCTTTTAGACTTTGCCGCTTCTGGTTTTGTCGCCTTATTTTTTTCCGCAATCGCCTCAATCAGGCAGTTTCTGGTAAGTTGAATTACTTTTTTGGCTTCCTTAATTACCGCCCTTATAGAATACTCTGCGGTATAATCAGCTCTGGTTATAATCACATCAATTATTTTCTGTAAATCTCCCCCTATTCTTCCTATGGGTTGTGCGCTTTGCGTAATAATATATGTATCAGGGGCTACCTTCCTAACTTCTCCGACAAACTGCTGGAGGTTCATCCTTGAAATCTGGCTATCAGTAATTACTATATCGAATCTATCTATTTCCTTTCTAAACTTCTCCAGCGCATTTATTCCATCGCGTGCTTCAGCAATTTCCAAAGATGCATCAATCCTCTTTAATATCTCTATTAGCCAGGACGTAGATTCATTACTTACTATCAAAACCTTAATCTTGCTCTCTTGGTTTGTCTCTGCCCCGACCCAATGTTTAGGAGTAGATTCTCCCTTGTTTGTGCGGGAAGCGCGATAAAGGAGAAAGGCGCAGATAACTGTAGAAAACCACAAATTGGGTAAGGCCTCAAGTAAGAAAGGCTTAAACTTATCTATCCCAATATATATAATATTGCCTATGCTGTGTACAATAATTGGCCACAAAAGTGATCCTGTCATCTGATAGATAATCGCCATATTCAATCCCGCAAAAAATAGCGGCCAAGGAAGATAAAATTCCCCTTTTAATAATGGGTGGGCTACAGCAAAAAGCACAGAACTTACTATAATACTGAGAATCAGTCCGACATATTCATTTATATATCTTATCTTCTTTAATTGCTCTATTAAGGCCGTCTTAAAGATTAGACCCCTAAATATTGTCTCTTCAATTATAGGAAAGATAAAAAGAGCCATTATTATAAAATTAATTCCTATGCCATAAATCTCTTTATCTCTAGGAATAAATAATGTCATAGGCAGCCAAGCAGCGACACCCAAGCAAAGAATTAATTGATAAATAAAGGCCTGTTTTTTATTTTTGTTTAATTTAGAGCTGTAAGCGAGCCCAAATACCAAACTGATGCAAACTAAGATAGCCGAAACCACATAAGAAATCTCATCAGTTTTAGTTATACTCATCAGAGAAGAAATACCGCCCTGCCCAATAGCAGCAGCGAGTCCTGCTCCCAGAACTGCCAGCGGCAGGAGTAATTCAGGAAGGGTGAATCCGGGCTTATGATTTGCACTTTTTTCTTGAGCCGGGATAACTAAGGCCGGGGTACTGTCCCTGTTTTTTCCGCTTTTTAAGACGGCACCCAAGGCACAGATACACCTTTGCGGCGTGTCAAAAACAAGGAAACCTGCTCGGCGCAGATACCCTTTGAGCCACTTCCCTTTCCTTGAGTCATCTTTAATAGCAAAGACAAGTGGCTTAGCCCAACCTTCATCTCTATATTTAATAAACTGTGCCAGTTCTATATCCTCACCTGGCCCGGAAAGCCAACGCAAATATTCAAAGATGATGAGATCGTATGCCTCTGATGAATCAAGGTATTCCAATAAATCTATCATCTTCTCTGTGGTAGCAGCAGCAGTCACATCAAAGGGGTTCTTCCTGGTGTTGGCTAGCTTTAATCCCGAGATGAAATCACTCAACCCTTTATCCGGCTGCGGGAAATCCAGCTTTCCGCTTGCTGCTGCTACATCCGTTGTGGTAACTGTATCCTCTCCGCCTGAAGCAAAGGCAAAAACCCTATTACCTTGGGGGATACCTTTAGCAGCAAAATAACTTGCAGTATACACTGTATCTACATACAGGTCATAATCATCAGTGTCTGAAAAGACTATCGCTCCTGCATATTCAAGCACTGCCTTAAAGTGTTCAAAATCACCTGCAGCTGAAGCTGTATGCGAACGAACACCCGCTTCACCTTCCTTGGTAGTTCCCCCTTTGCGGATAATCACCAAAATTCCCTTTTTGCGGGCTTCGTCTATTAAGTGGACGAGGCGCTCGCCTGCGGCATCTTCAAGATACATCGCCACTACCTTTATCTGCGGCTCATATTTAAGAATATATTCCAGATAATCCGCTGCCCCAAGATCCATAGCGTTGCCGATAGATATTCCGTAATGTATCTTTGTATTTCGCAGAGCAAGACTACTTGCCGCTGCAGAAAGAAACACTCCGCTCTGGGAGATTAAAGCGATGTTGCTTTTTCTAGAGGCGCGCACACCGGCGCTTTTATCCGCAAAGGTAGCATCATAATCAGGAGTAACTACTCCCATTGTATTTGGCCCGACCAGGCAGCCTTTTTCGTTCGCTTTAGCAATTACTTCTTTAAGGTTCTGCTCTAATTTCTTGGCTGAAATTACTTCTTCAAGCTTTTGCTTAAGCTTTTGCTCTAATTCCTTGCCTGAAAATACTTTTTCAAGCTTTTGCCTAAGCTTTTGCTCTAATTCCTTGGCTGGTTCATCTTCAACCTCGCCAAATCTGGCGGCAATGAGAATTGCGGCTTTACCTTTAGCTAATACCTCTCTCACCGCTTGAATCTTTTCTTCTTTAGGTTTAAATATCACATAAAGGTCGCAGTCATCAGGAACCTCACCCACAAAAGAAACACCTTTGTATACTTTTGTCTTACCGTAATAACTAGGTATGAGATGAAAATAAATCTTACCTTTAAAGGTACGCACAAGATTATCCATGACCCTGCCGATATTAGCGCTGATCCTATATGGCAACGTCCCAGCCGCTCCGATAACTGCTATTGATTTGGGATGGAATATGTTACGGATTCTTTCTACGGGTTTCAATTTTAAAGCGGGCCTCTTCGGGCCAAACTCTAACTTGGCGTCGCAGGCAAATACTTTGCCATCCTTCGTGCAAATAAAGGGATTAATGTCAAACCCTGAAATATGATATGCTCCTTTAGCATCGTAATAGAGCTTGAATTTTACCAGTCTATCAATAAGGGCTTCTAATATTTCTGCTTTTACAGGAAACTCTTCTCCGCGATACTCCCTATATATATGATCTCTGCCTACCTTTGTAGAAGCTATTAATTCTCTTGCTGAAAAAGAAGATAGGTAATAAGGGCGATTTGCCTTATCCTTAAGAGAATCTGTAAAGCGTCCTCCCTGCCCAAAAAAGATAACCCTGCCTGAATCTCTCTCAGTAAAACCTATTAATAACTGGTCTATGCCACCAGCGCCTTTGATACGAAGGCAGACCATAACTCCCTTGGCCCCCTCTAGCTCCGCAAACATTCTCTTGATTATCTCCGGGGCTTCTTCCTTTGATACATCTTCCATAACCCCCTTTATCTTTCCGTCAGCAGACTTCACATCTGACTTATGCAGGCTTGAGCTGATTATTTTTAATACTATCTTTTCTGTGTCAGGAAGCGTAGGAATATCTTGCGGGTCTTTGATAATAATATATTCCGAGACAGCTATACGTAATATCTTTAATATTTCGTAGCCCTCATATTCATAAAGCTGACTCCGCTTCTCTTTAATAGCATCGCTGATATAAGCGTCTAACTTCTGGCACGCTTCTGCAAAAAGAGCAACACCGGAGGCTTCTTCTTTTGCCTGAATAGTTAAGATTTCGAAGTCGTCCTTATGCTCCTTGTGCAGGGTTTCGTGGCGGGTGATAAAGCGGGCAAGTGGGGCGAGAACGATTGTTTCGTCTATCTGGTCATCTTTATCCGGAACCGACGTTCCTTTTCTGATCGCTTCGAGACAACTAATCTTATTGGCTTCCGCATTATACTGGGCAATCGCTTGTGCGGGGCTTAATCTAAGCCTACCGTATAAATCCCGCAGCATATCGCAGTAGCCAAGTATAGCTTGCCGTTCCTCCTGGCTTAAGCGCTTAAACTCATCGCTTCCGATAAAATCCTCCATAATTTGCAAGGAGAGGGTATTTGGAGAATTTTCCAGCAGGTAAAAATTATCATAAGCAAATTTAAACTGGGCATTCTCATTAGTTAGTCTTTTAAATATCATGTTACATTTGGTTTTGGCTTTATCGCCACCTATCCGGTCAGCCATCTGTTTTAAACCCCGGACTAATTCTTGGAAGGCGTATTCTTTATCTGGATTATTATTGAGAAATTCGCTGATAATATCTGCTGCTTTATCTTCTGCTTTCCTGCTTTCGGCTATCCTTCTTCTTATTATTTTTCCTTTTGCTCTTTGCTTCTTTACTTCCACCCCCATCCAGAATAAACTGTGCAAAGAAGCACGGCTTGTGGAGATATCACCGTGATATAAACCTTCTTTTAAAACCTCAAACGCTTTTGCTTCCATTCTACCCTGGCAAAGCATACACCTTAATCCATAGCCCGCAGCACGCTTATTTACCTCTTTTGTTTCTTTATCCAATAAAACTCCCCTTAAAGTTGCCAGGCCAGCTTCTTGTTGATAAGAAAGCCGGTGCGCTGCCTTACGCGCTGTCTTGCTATCTCCTGACTTAAGTCTGGCGCTGTTTATTTTAAAAAATCCTTGGCCTGCCTTGCCTAGTGTAAACATAGCCCTTCTTAATAATCTTTCTTTCTCAGCTGGTTCGGACACAGGTTTAGCCATGACAATATAGGTACAGCCTAAAAGGAAATAGATTGCTCTTTTTAGCAACTCTTTATCGGAGCCGAGGTTACGCTCCTGCCAGTATAGTGTATTAAGCATTTCCCTAAATAGGCTCTCGGCTTCTTGGTATTGGCCATTCATAAAGAACCCTTCCCCCAACTCAATTGTCTTTAGCCAATCGGAACTTACTATAGCTTTAATTTGCTGCATAAAGCGCAAGAATACTAATTTAACTACTGCCTCTTTTGATTGCTCGTGCTCGGCCCCTGCGGCAACACCCCGCCCTGCCACAGAAAGTGGCACATCGACGATACCTTTTGCGTCGGGTGTTATCGGAGAGTCCGGTGCGCCGCTTTCTGCGGCGGAATCTCTTTTAAAATCTCCAAAAGTTCTGCCTTTAGTAAGAAGCCCCTTTATCCTGGCGCGGAAAAATATTCCCATTAATAAGGCGATAACTAAGGTTGAAAATAAGAGAAGGGAAGAAGAAATAACTCCCTGCTCAATATCTGCAAATCTCCCTACTAAAGCAACTAAGGCCGCGAGGGTAGTCAACCCTACAATTACCAAGAGCAATTCGGTAAGGCTGAAGCCGGGCTTAAGGTCAATGCTCGAGAAATGCGCGTTAGTGGCACAGAAAAGAAAAGCTCGATACTCTAAACTTAGCTCAACCTTCAATTTTCTTAATTCTTCTAATCCTTCTAGTGCCCTTAAGAACTCAGCATAGTTAAATTTATAATAGTCAGCGCTTGCTGCACAGGCTTTTTGGTGGGCTTGTTCAGGGAGGCAGCCTTGATTTAAAAATTCTATTTGTTTTAGTTCATGGAAGCTGTCATCGTTTTGGATTTCTTTGGGAAGACGGCGGAAGAAAAGATGCTCATAGATGATATTTCGGCCATCTGCGGTCTTTTGGGAGGTAGTCACATAGATATGCTCTTTATCTTGTGCTTCTTTTAGCTTGCGGGAGTCTAAAGTGAAAATTCCCTC
>CAYHAI010000092.1:0-3793 GCA_964354585.1 uncultured Planctomycetales bacterium | reverse complement strand
AATTTATCGGCGTAGAAGCAGCCGGCCTGGGTTTGGCTTCAGGCAGACACGCCGCTACACTGGTCGCAGGCTCACCCGGTGTTTTGCATGGTTCAAAATCCGACCTTTTAGAAGATAAATTTGGCCAGGTGAAAGTGGCCCACTCTATTGCTGCGGGTTTAGATTATCCGGGAGTAGGCCCGGAACACGCTTATTATAAGAAGATAGGCCGGGCTCGTTATGTAGCAGTTAATGACCAAGGGGCATTAGAAGGTTTTAAATTATTATCGGAAAAAGAAGGGATAATCCCTGCGCTTGAGCCAGCGCACGCTATTTTTTATTTAAAGAAATTAAGAGGCAAGATAAAAAAGAATTCACTGATTATCGTTTGTCTTTCGGGAAGAGGGGATAAAGATACAGATATTGTAGCCCAAAAACTAAAATTAGGCACCCTATAAAAATCATATTATGATTACACAGATTTTTAAAATAAGATTACACAGATTACGGATTAAAATTTATCTGTGTAATCTGAATTTTAATCTGTGTAATCAGGTATAACAAACGATTATGCTTGAGGATTATACCATGAATAGAATTGAGCGTAAATTTAAGGAATTAAAAGGACATCAACAAAAGGCATTCATTACTTTTATCACTGCCGGATACCCTAACTTAAATGTTACAAAGAGACTTATCTTGGAATTTAGCCGCGTCGGAGTGGATATAATTGAATTAGGAGTTCCTTTTTCCGACCCCATGGCTGATGGTCGGATAATTCAAGAAGCCTCGCAAAAGGCCTTAGAGAATAAGATTAACCTAAATAATATATTGGGTTTAGTCAAAGAAGTCCGCAGGAATACACAGATACCTATTTGCCTGATGACCTATTACAATCCGATATTCTGCTTTGGCGAAGAAAGATTTGCGAAACTCGCCTCTGGTTACGGCGTAGATGGCATAATCGTGCCCGACCTTCCTCCGGAAGAGGGTAAGTCATTGATTAAAATAGCCAATAAATATAAGTTAGACGTAATCTGTTTTATTTCTCCCACTACTTCCCGAAAGCGTATCAAATACATTGCCGCTATCGCAAAAGGATTTATCTATTATGTAACTTTCACCGGCGTTACCGGGCCGCGTCAGGTGTTACCCGCGGATCTTAAGGATCACCTAAAGAGCATTAAGAGAATTACTAAAAAACCCGTCTGCGTGGGATTTGGCGTGTCTAGCCCCCAGCAGGTAAAACAGATTTATAAAATTGCCGATGGCGTGATTGTGGGCAGCGCGATTGTTAAACGAATAAAAGAAAATTTACATAGAAATAATTTAGTTAAAATTATATCCGGGTTTGTTTCTGGCCTAAAAAATGTATAAAAAGACCCGCTTAGGTAATGGGTTAAGAATTATTACCCACCGTATGCCGAAAATGCAGTCAGTGGCTTTAGGCATTTGGATAAAGGTAGGCGGTAGGTATGAGTCAGCCAAAAATAAAGGCATTAGCCATTATTTAGAACACCTGGTTTTTAAAGGCAGTAAAAATTATTCCTGCCGTAAGATAAAAGAATCAATTGAGGGCGTGGGAGGAAGTCTTAACGGTTTTACTTCTGAAGAGGCGACTTGTTATTTAGTAAAATTACCCAGCCGCTATTTAGATCTGGCATTGGATATTTTATCGAGCATGGTAATTAATCCTCTGTTATCTAGCGACGATATCGTAAAAGAAAGAACCGTAATTTTAGAAGAGATAAAGATGCACAAAGACGTGCCGCAGAGTTATGTTTATGAGTTGTTGGATGAGCTCTTGTGGCCGAATCATCCCTTGGGGATGAGTATTACCGGCACATCTGAATCCGTCAGCCGGATAAAAAGAGAGGATTTAGTTTCATTCAAAGAGCAATATTATGTTCCCTCTAATATTGTAGTTAGCGCTGCCGGTTTATTAGGGCATGATAAATTTAGCGCTAAAGCAGAGAAGGTCTTTGCGCATCTTAAAGAAAACGACAGCGATAAATTTTGCGCTGTTAAGGAAACACAGCTTAAGCCCCAATTAAAACTGTTCTATAAAGATACTGAGCAGACCCATCTGACCTTAGGATTCCATAGCTTTAAAAGAGACCACCCTTTAAAACATGCCCTAGGCTTATTACATGTGATACTGGGCGCAAATATGTCCAGCCGGTTGTTCAATGAAGTGAGAGAAAAAAGAGGGCTTGCCTATGAGATAGGTACGCAGGTGAGACTTTTCCAGGATACGGGCGCATTCATTGTGCACGCGGGTATCGATAATCAAAAAGTAAATAACGCCATAAAATTAATTTTAGAAGAATTAAAAAAAATTAAAAATAAATTAGTCGGACTAAATGAGTTTAAGCGCTCCAAGGAATTTTATTTAGGCCAACTTATGCTCGCCTTAGAAGATACCTTAGACCATATGCTTTGGATTGGCGAGCCTACCGCCAGTTTAGACAAGACTTATACCCTAAACGATATTATTAAAGAAGTAAATAAAGTCAGGCGAGAAGATATCCAGAAAGCGGCTAGGTATATATTCAAGGAGAAGAGTTTAAATCTGGCGCTGATCGGCCCGCTTAAAGATAACCAAGAAAAGATATATAACCAACTACACCTATCTTAATGAAGTCTTTATTTTCTCTGCCGATAACTGTAATAACTTTATTTATTTTAGCGCTCCTTTCTTTTTTCTTTTCTATTACTGAAACTTCCATCATCGGTCTTAGTAAGATTAAGTTGCGCCATATGTTGGCTAAAGGCATACGGCGCGCTTTGCATATCCAGCGTTTAGTTGCCAAGTTAGATAAGTTTATCGTCGCGATTTTGGTGGGGAATAATTTTGTCAATATCGCTATTTCTGCTATTGCAACCGGCATCTGCGTGAGCATATTTGGTTTTCGTTGGGGGGTAGTAATAGCCACATTTGCCGCGGCAATGTTTGTGCTTATTTTTTGTGAAATCACGCCTAAAATTTTAGCGATAAAACAAACAGAAAAGGTCGCCTTATTTACTGCTCCCTTAATGGAGATATTTATTAAGGCATTTTACGGCATTATTGTTATTTTTGAAGGGATAAGCAATCTGATTATTAAACTGTTGGGAATAAAATCTACCAAGCGGTCTCCTTTAATTAGCGAAGAAGAATTGCGTTTAATGATTGAATTGGGTCAGGAAGAAGGATTTTTAAGCGATGAAGAAGGAAAAATGTTGCAGCGCATCTTTGAGTTTGGCGATACCACGGTTGGCGATGTGATGGTGCCGAAAAATAAAATAGTTGCCGTTAATATCAAGTCTAGTTCAGAAGAAGTATTAAATATTTTTGTCGAAGAAGGCCATGCCCGTCTTCCGGTTTACGATGGCTCTCTCGATAATATTATCGGCATAATTTATGCGCGAGACCTACTTTATATCTTAAGAGATAAAGGATTATTTTTATTACAAGACCTGGTCCATCCGCTATATTATGCCTCGCCTAAATTGCGGGTGAATGAACTTTTAAAAGAGTTTCAGGCGCAAAAAATTCAACTTGCGGTTGTGGTTGATGAACATAAAAAAACCTTAGGCCTGGTGACCCTGGAAGATTTAATCGAGGAGATTGTAGGCGAAATCGAAGAAGTAAGCCACAATCATCCCGCAAATAAAAATTGACCCCGTATTTTTTTGGGGTGTATAGGAAAGTATAAAAATCACCCACTGCGAAAATCGCTTCGCGATTTTCTTGAAATTTATATTGAATTTTTAAATAAATAGTGTATATTAGTTTTAATCTGTGTAATCATTTTTAAAAAAGGAGGAAGGA
>CAYHAI010000091.1:0-2921 GCA_964354585.1 uncultured Planctomycetales bacterium | reverse complement strand
ATCCACGTCTCAGCGCCCCCAGTGACGCCCGATGAAGAAGAAATACCTCCATTTATAGTCGTCGTAACTCATACACCCGACTCGATATTGGTGAATTCAGCAGTCACTTTCCAGGCAGCTATTAAGTCTACTTCTGATGAGCCCATATCTACTTCTGGATTAAGCTATAGTTGGGACTTTGACAGTGATCGTAAAATTGATAGTTCTGTAGATAAGCCATCCTACACCTTCGAAAACGCAGAAGATTATGAGGTCAGTGTAGAGGTTAGTAATGAGGATGGAGCAGCGGTAGGTAATCAGACAGTTCGTGCCTACTCTGATAATGCAATACAAACGGATTTAAACTGCTTGACTATTACCGCTGAAAATGGTCCTGATCCGGGTAATTTAGAGGGTACCTATACCGGCGGTGTCCGCCTCAATGGCTTTCTCGGAGTAGTTGATAATAACAGCGTAACAGTCTGGTCGGAAAACTATATATCAGGGAATGGGAATCTCAAAGTTTTTGGAGATAAGGGCTATGAAATATCCACTGGCGGTGGTTTCGCGATTAAAGAACGAAATACTAATGCCGAGAACGAATGTTATAGACCGGTCGACCTGAGTGCCACGGACTTTATTCCAACTATCCCTATCTACGGCTTTGATATAGACCTCGCTGACTTTAAGCTATATGATGGAATAAAACCACGGCTTACTGTTACCGGAACTATTAAACCGATCTTTCCCTGGACTGGAAACTTTAAGGAAATTAGTTTCGGGTTAGTTTATTCTCAAAGCGGGATGGGTCTTCTCGCCAATGTGGAAGACTTCAAGTTCAACATCGCTGGATTTGGAATCTCGGAAGGGTCATTAAAACTTAATACTTTGATGAAAAGTTGGGAAGCAAGCGCAAAGTTAAAAGTGCCCATCCCAAAATTCCCTGATATCATCGCTTTAATAGGTTTTCTGGAAGGGGATCTAAATAAGGTAGGGTTTGGTATAGATAATCTCAATATTGCTATTGGTGGACCGCCGCCGGTTGTTTTTCTTCAAGAATTGTATGGGGAATTAGATAACCTCGCATCTGAAGATCCGATCGTACTTACTGCTAAGTCAACTTTAACAGCTGGACCAAAAATAAATCTCATGGGTACCGATTACTCACTTTTAGGAGGTAAACCAAATATCAGCATCGATATGGGTGGGAAGTTGAGCATTGGGGGAGAACTTTATTTCCTCAAGGAAGGTTTTGGTACGTTTGGAGAAGCAAAACTGGTGTTAGACATCGCTAAAGGGCTCTATCTTCGAGGAAAACTTAAATATCCTCCTGGTGATAACGCGATTATTGTTAGTGAAGCTCAAGGGAAAGTCGACTTTGATGGTAACTTTCAAGGCAGATTGGACGGAACAATATCTGCTCCCAGATATTGGTGGCTCATAGGAGGAAAGACGTTCTCTGAGACGGTGGGTTATATCGATAATGATCTCATCTCAGTGGGAGTGAAGATAGGAGATAGTGTTTGCTTGCCATATTTTGGATGTTATAACCTACAAATCAAAGTCTCGGTTACCTATGAATTCGATGCTGGAGACTTCGACATCGCTCGCAACTGGGACAGCATCCAAGAAGTAACCCTCGATGATGAAGCCATGGCATTTGGCAAGTTCTATTTTAACGATTTACTCGTAGGAGTTGGAGACTCGTTTATCCAGAAATCAAATAAAAAGGCAGCGACAACGATGCTGAGTCAACAACCCGATACTCTTACTACTCATAGTTTTGAGATTCCCGAATGGTCTATGCCGGAATGGAAAACCCCTGGTAGCCCAACTCCTGAAGAGCTGCAGAAACTGCCGGTGTATATCTTCAGAATGGAAAGTACTGAACAAGCACCTTCTTTTACGCTTGAAGACCCGGATAAGAATGTTTACGATCGGGATTCAAGTGCGGTATTGTGGCAAGACCATGTTTTCTACAAGGATGATATGATCGAGACTTGGGAATCTTGGTGTGCCGTCCCCGCTCCAAAACCAGGACGCTGGACTCTCTACCCTCAAAGTGCCAATACAAAGGCAATAGTACAAGGCTTTCGCATAAATGAAGAACCCAGTCTCACGATTACTTCTCCCGAAGATGATATTACCATAGATGTAAAGGGTGACAATTCCAAATTCGTTCATATTACTTGGGTAGCCGAAGATCCGGATAGTGATGAAGTGAGTGTGCGGCTTTGTTACACCGAGGACCAAGCTTGGAATATTGAAGGCTCATCAGAGATAGCTGGAAACACTATTGTAGAGAGCCTTTCCAAGAAAGAGAATTACTATGACTGGGATACGACGGGTGTTCCTCCAGGACGATATCGAATCCTGGGTATAATCACTGATGATAAAAACTCTCCTATATTTGCCTGGAGCGAAGGGAGTATAACCGCTCAACGGAAGGACTTCCCACCTCCTGAGGAGGTTAGTGCACATCAGGATGGTTCTCTGGTGCAAGTAGAGTGGAAGAGTGTACCAGAAGCAAGCGGATACCGTATCTACTATCAAAATGTTAAAGAGAATACTTCTCTGGTGCAGGTTGATTCGCAAGCGGTATGGGAAGATACCACTACTAAACTACGCTATCTTAAGCCAGGAGTGACCTATCGGATTGCCGTGACAGCCTTCAAAGAAGATGGCCTGGAAAGTGACTATTCCATACCTATTGAAGTTACCATAGGGGGATTATAGAATGAATTAATATTTTATAAGTTAATGAGGTGTAAGATGACTAATAAATGTTTTAAAATAGTTATTTTTATTTTATGGGCTACTTTTATAATTTTATTTTTTGGGACAATAAACCTATTTGCTTTAGAAATTATCTCTGGAGCAGATCAAAATTCGATCCCAAAAGAAACTATATTTTTAGATGAACAGTCATTTGGAGAAATTAT
>CAYHAI010000090.1:0-4246 GCA_964354585.1 uncultured Planctomycetales bacterium | reverse complement strand
GGGGGTTCGATTCCCCCCAGCTCCACCAACCGATGAAGCCGGAGGTTTCTGATGGTTGGTGTTTTGCGTCCCTGCCATCCCCAGCTCTCCTTCGTCCATGTGTACCCCTATCTTAAGATACGTCAAAGGTTGTGTCAAGTATATTTTCGGCAAATCCGAAAGAAAGTTTAGTTTGGTCTTGATTTCTAATGGCTGGTAGGCGTAGACTATCTATTGAGATGACTAGATTAGCTGCCGTTGCAGAGAAGGCATTGGGTGACCGCTCTGTCGCCCAGGGTGCGCGGGATGCAGAGATGCCCTATCAGCGCCTCTGGGACATTCTGCACGGGAAATCAGGCAATCCCCAGGCTGACAGCATCAGCGGACTCATTCGGCTCGGTGCCAACTTCAAGGACATAATGGAGGCTGTGCGGATGGATCGGCTCGCGCAGGTCCACTCCCCCGCAGCCCCCGTGGAGGTGAAGGCATGAGGGGGAACCCCCTGGGGATTGGGCAGGCCAAGCGCATCGGCTTGCTAAAGACCTTACTCGTTGCGCGTGCCATTCCGAGCAAGGGTGAAGGGCGGCGTCTGCTAAGGGATCGGGCAATCGACGTGGACGATCAGCCCATAACCAGCTTCGACGTGGAACTCAAGGTGGGCTCCTTGATCCGTGTGGGGAAGCACCGCTACTTTCACTTGGTAGAGGGGGAGGTGGAACGTGAAGAAATTCCCGCCCCCGTTCCTATGTGGGACCGGCAGGATAGAATATCCGAGCAGGCGCTTGAGACGGGGCGTAGAATCCACCGTGAGCTTGTCGAGTGGTACAAAGCAAACGCGCCGGAATGGTTGCCCGGTGGCCGGTATTACGAGGAGTACCTACAAGGGTTCCACCCCACCGTCTAACCCCGCCGTCTACCTGAGGTAAAGGCATGAGCGAAAAGGGATACAGGCTGGGAGACAAGCCTTGGCAGCCCACGTTCAGGGGCTTTGTGTTGGCGCTGGCCTATCTCGCCCTCTTGATGGGCCTCGGCTTTGGGATAGCGCTCGCCATCTACGGATTGATCGAGGCCGTGTAAGGTGAAGGCATGAGCGAAGAGGCTGACCGCGCGGAAGAAATAGAGGTCGCTTACATGCGCGCCCAAGAAGAAGAGGCTAGGCTGAAGCGCATGGAAGAGCATCTGCGCTGCCTCAATAAGTTGGCGCAAGCGCAGGTGGATCATATAGCAGCCTTGGCAGGGGAAATAGAGACGCTCGCGGGGCGCGTCAAGGCGCTGGAAGAGACTACCCCCGGCCGCTAACCCCGCTGTCTACCTTCTGGCAGACTCCCCGCCGATAATCGAACAGAGGACGTGCATGGCCCGCTCGACCTGGCGGATCAGCACGGATGCATACCGCCTTTACCTTCAAACGCTGGGGAGGAGCCCCCACACAATAGAGACGACGTTCTCGGCGCTGGGCAACTTCGCCCGCTTCTGCCGAGAGAACCGGCGTTGCCCTTGCCCCGAACTCGCTGCCCCCTGGCTCGCCTCCCTCTACGGCCTCTACGCCCGCTGGACCGTCCGCGGGTACTACTTCGCCCTGCGCTCATACCTGCGCTGGAAGGACGGCGCCAACCCACTCGACGAGATCCCCGTGCCCGGTGAGCGGGACGTGCCCATCCGGCCCTACTCGCTTTTCGAGCTCCGGCGGTTCCTGAGAGCCGTAAGGGACAGCCGTAGAGACACGGCCCTACTCTTGCTACTGATCGGCTCCGGGATGCGGGCCAGCGAGCTCGTAGCGCTTTCTGTGGGCGACGTGGACTGGGAGGCCGGTACTCTTCTCATTCGCAACGGCAAGGGCGGCAAGTCCCGCCGTGTCGCGCCGGGCCAGCGCGTGCTCGACGCCCTACGCCGTTACCTGTCCGCTGAGCGCATCCGCCGCGGCTGGCTCTTTCCAGGGCTGAACGACGGGCACCTGCGCTCCGACTCGCTGTATCACCTGGTCGAGCGCCTGGGGGAGAGAGCAGGCATCCACGGCGCCAACGTCCACCGCTTCCGCCACACGTTTGCCCACGAGTTCCTTGAGGCCAGCGGCGGTGACGTCGGGGACTTGCAGCAGCTCCTCGGGCATAGCACGATCGCCATGTCGCTCCGGTACGGGCGGTTTTTCGCCGCCGACCGGGCCCTCGAGGCGTGCCGGAAATACAACCCCGCAGACCGGCTAGTGGGCTGAGCCGGCCCGAGCGAGGGCGAGATAGCGCTGAACTATGCGCTGGTGGCGGTTCATCTGCCGCGCAATCTGACTGACGCTGTAGCCCTCAGCTCGTAGGCGGGCGGCCTCTTGCGCCTTCATGCGAGTGGCAAGGTGCGGACCCGGTGGCCGCCCACCAGAACCGTAGCGTTCCGGCCCGTCATACCGGCATCGAGGGAAGGGGCATTCCAAACATCGGGGCGCGAGGTCGCAGCCCAGGTCAGGCGGGTAGGTCTGTAGAGGGCCGCTCACTGGGCTAGCCGGGGAACCGCGACGCGTTGAAGGCGGCGAACTGTAGCGCCTTCGGGATCCACAGCGCAGGCCCCGGACACTCTGTAGTCCCAGGCGCCCACTGTCCATGTCCCTTCACGGCGCTCAGGTGCCCGAGAAACCGCCAGAGCACGATGTAGCCTAGAGAGAGACTGCACAGCCCCTCTACCGGCGGCTCTGCCTCGCGGTAGTCGCCCATCATGGCAATTCCCAGCAGACGGTCATTCATCCCCCCGACGTGAGCTCCCCAGGTGTCGAGAGACCGGCACCAGAAGAGCCGACCGTTGGGCGAACCGGTGAACTGGTAGGGATAGCCACCGAGCCGCGGCAGATTGTAGTTGTAGATCGCCTGCAGTCGCTCCATGTCCTCGTCGAGCGTGGTCCCGTTGTAGTCCACATCGCCCGGCGGCATGATGATACCGTCGTGGTGCTGGGCGACTCCGATGATGGCTTCCGGCGGGTGGTAGTTGGAGCACGATGCGCCCGGCGCGTCGGGGAAGAGGTGGCGCACGTCGGCGACCTCGATACCGTGAAGCTTCACAGTCGGCATGACGACCTCCTACTTCTTAGTCAACACGGCCACCAGCGCTCCCGCAGCCGCGCGGATGCAGCCACCGGCGAGCACGGGTAGCCACGCCTTCCAGTCGGAGAAGTCCTGATGCCCCGCCGCTTCCATCGCAGCGAAGACGACCACCGCGCCCAGCACGGCCCAGAAGGTCTCCTCAGCCCGCTTGAAGTCGTAAGTCACGATGCACCTCCTTACGCTAACTCCACTCTCGGGATGCGCCGGACCGTCTGCCAGCCGCCGAACGTCCGGTCGACGGCAAAGGACACCTGGCCGGCGCTCACGTCCTTACACGAGAACACGTCAGCCCAGCCACGGCCAGACGCTCGGTCGGCGTGGACGCTGACGTGGCTCTCGGCGATCATCTGGAAGCCCATCAGGACAGGCCCGTTCTCCTCGACTACCTCCGGCCCGAAGCGAGTCAGGCCCGTCGCCTTGACCGCCTCAGCTAGGTACTGGCGCACGGTGTCAGGCGTCCACAGCTCCTGCGCCTCTTCGGGCTTGCGGGCGAAGTCGACGGCGACGTGGGTCACCGGATCACCAGTCCAACGAACATACCGACCGTTCCTGCGACGGCGGATGCGACGACAAGGACGCCTGCGATGGTCGCCCACTGTCGGCGTGCCCCCTTCTGCTCACCGCAGTCCCCGGCGTTCGCCATCTCTATCGCTACAAGCCGCTGAAGGATATGCCCCGCGTTGCCGTTCGCCTCCTTCTGGTGGGTAGCGAGTATTGCCACGATCTCCGCCTGGGCCTTGATGTTGGAGGCGCACGTTGAAATCGCAACCTTGCACTCCCCGATGGCCTCGGTTATGTCGAGGAGCTTATCCCATACTCGGTCGAATGTCGCTCCTGCCATCAGCGTGTCACCTCCGCCAAGAGGGTCAGCGTCCCGTAGACCAGGATCGTCTCCGACCCCGCATCCGTTCGCTTGCAGTCAAAGACATACTTCCCGGGCTGGAGGCTAATCGTGTCGGTGTCCGCCAGCGTGACCTGAAAGACACCCACAGCGCCGCCGGTGATAACGATCCCGGCCCCAACCGTCTTCTCGACTAGGGCCGTCGCCTCACCAGTAGTCAGGCGCAGGGTGAACGTCAGCGCCCAGCCGGTGATATTGACGACCGGATCGAGCGTCACCTGGAGCACCTTGTCCTCACCGCGGAACATTGAAATGTTCTCGTGTTCAGCCATAGCTAGCCTCC
>CAYHAI010000089.1:0-8272 GCA_964354585.1 uncultured Planctomycetales bacterium | reverse complement strand
TCTTTTCTTTAGCCCAGAAACATAAATTGGCTGTGATTGAAGACGCCTGTCATGGTTTCGGTTCTATTTACAAGGGCAAGAAAATCGGTTCCTTCGGACATATGGCGTGTTTCAGCTTTGACCCGGTTAAAGTAATCACCTGCGGCGAAGGCGGTTGCATTACGACTAACAATGATACTTGGGCAGATTTATTACAAAAAAAGAGACTTTTGGGGATAGATAGGGATACATGGACTCGTTATAAGAATAAACGCAGTTGGTATTATGATGTAGTTACCGCGGGCTATCGTTACCATATGAGTAATATCAATGCTGCGATTGGACGGATGCAGATGAAGAAGATAGATCAATTTATTAAAAAAAGACAAGAGATTGTTGAGATGTATGATAATGCATTTAAGGATGTGCCAGAATTAGCCATCTTAAAAAAAGACATAGAAAAAATCTCGCCTTATTGCTATATACTCCGAGTAAAGAAAAATAGAGATAAATTGATGATTTCTTTGAAAGAAAGAGGTATAGAGACAGGCATTCACTATATCCCTAATCACCTACAATCATTTTTTAAGAAATATGCAACTAAATTACCGGTTACAGAACGAATCTGGCAAGAGATATTAACCTTGCCTCTTTATTATGATATGTCAGATGAAGATGTGGGATTAGTCATAAATTCTGTTAAAGAGTTTTTCAAGTAAGGCATTTATGGGCGAACGTTTAATATCAGTTACTATCCCTGTATATAATTCTCAAGAGTTTATAGAGCGCACGATTATGAGTGTGATAAATCAGACATATAAGAATATTGAGGTAATTGTCCTTGATGATGGTTCAACGGATAATACAGGAGATATTGTGAGGAAGTTTCAAGAAAAAGATATCCGGATTCGTTACTATTATCAGCGAAATCAGGGGCTTGCGCCATCCCGCAATCGTTTATGCGAACTTTCTCAAGGCGCATACATTGCCTTTTTAGACCATGATGATGAATGGTTTCCTGAGAAACTAGAGTTACAGTTAGAGTTATTTAAAACTAAACCCAGCATTGCCTTGGTTTTCACAGATATGTTGAGCATGTATGACGATAAAGCCAGAGACAGTTTCCGCTATTTTTCTAATAGGCAACCACAGAGAGGTAAAGTTTTTTACGAATTTTTAATGGGAGGAAATTTTATACCCTTATCCAGCGTTATAGTAAAATCTGATATTCTTAAGGATTATCTGCCTTTTAGGCCTGGTTTAAAAATAGCAGAAGAATGGGAGTTATTCTTGAGAATCTCGCGGGACTATGATTTTGATTATTTAGATAAATCGTTGGGGATTTACCATCTTCATTCCAGCAGGGCCAGCAAGGATATTTTATTAGAAGTTAATGAGCGAATAGGAATAATGGATTATTGGTTCAAAAGAGATGAAAAGTTATGCAGCCATTATCGTAATAAATTCCTAAAAGCAAAGTCCGATTTAAATCTACAAAAGGCGTATTTTTATAAACATAATCAAAAATTCAGGCAAGGGGTTAATGAAGTAATTAATTGCATACGTATTTATCCTTTAAGGTTTGAGCTTTATTTGAAATTGATAAAATATTTTTTACTGTTGGTTTCAGATTCGGTTATTAAATTACTGGCTTCAAAAACACAGTTTGTAGGACAATGATTAAATTATTGCTGGCCATATCGTCTTATGAAATCGGCGGTGTTTCTTCCATTGCTAAAAATCTCTTAGATTCATTAGACCGGACCAAATTTAAGATAATTTTCTTAGCAGAGAAGATACACCAGAAGCACTATCAGATACCTAAAGATGTATGCATTATTGATTTGAATATTGGGCCAAAAAATACAATTTTAGGCAAGATTTTTAATATGGCCAGGCACATTCGTAATTTCAGGAAGACAGTTATCTCTCAGGAACCCGACATAGTATTTTCTTTAAGCTATAATACTTCCTGTTATTTATTATTTAAGCCAATTAAGGAACTAAAACAGAGAGTAATAATAGGAGAGTATAGCGAGAATTTTTTTGTTAAGCCCATTAAACCTAATCTAAGACAAGCTATCTTTAGAATTATATATAAGACACTGATATTTTTTACATATCGGCAGGCAACAAAGATAGTCGTTGTTTCTCAATCAATAGGAAGGCATCTAGAAAAATTATTTGACTTAGACGCTAACAAAATTAAGGTTATACCCACGCCGGTTAATATCGCTGAGATTAAAAGACGTTCTGTTGAGCCGGTTTCAGATTATACCTTCCAGAAAGAATTCCTTTATATTTCTCTGCTTTCGAGGTTATCGCCTGAAAAGGGCATCAATTACCTTCTTGAGGCTTTTGCAAAATTAAGGCAAAGAGTTCAATCCAAACTGATTATTATTGGAGAAGGGGATTCTAGGTATAACTTAGAGGCTATGGCAAAGACATTAAATATAGATAAAGATGTTGATTTTATGGGGTATAAGGATAATCCTTTTAAGTACCTTAAAAATACAGATATGTTCGTTTTGCCATCTCTCTACGAAGGTTTCCCTAATGTTATTTTAGAGTCTTATGTCTGCAAAGTCCCTGTGATAGCTACCAGATGCGTTGGAGGGATAGAAGAGATTATTAGTGATGGTAAAAATGGTATCTTGGTTAATCCTGGTGATGCTAATTCTTTATATAAAGCTATGTATAATCTGGCACTTAATAGAAAGCTTAGGGAACAAGTAAAGTTAGAGGGCACTAAGAAAGTAAGCGAATTTGATATATCACTAAAGCTTAAAGAGTATGAGAATTTATTTTTAGATACATTTATGCAAAATAAAAACTAAGGAAAAACTATGAAAAAAATTTTAGTTACGGGAAGTGCAGGTTTTATTGGTTCACATCTGGTAGAGGCATTGGTTATAAATAATTATAAGGTAAAGGCATTAGTACATTATAACTCCTTTAGGAGCATCGGGAATTTAAATTTTGTTAATAAGAACATCTTGAAGGAGATGGAAATAGTCTTTGGTAATGTCGAAGATTTTAATTTTATGAAAAAGATATCTAAAGGAACAGATGTAATCATGCATCTGGCTGCCTTAATCGGGATCCCTTATTCCTATGAAGCAGTATCAAGTTATATTAATACCAATATAATAGGCGCAGAGAATATATTACAGGCGGCTTTAGAGAATAATGTTGGACAGGTTATACATACTTCAACCAGTGAAGTTTATGGCAGTGCAGAGTATATACCAATTGATGAAAGGCATCCTTTAAAAGGGCAAAGCCCGTATTCTGCCACTAAGATTGCTGCTGATAAGTTAGCCGAAAGTTACTGGCGTTCTTTCGGCTTGCCTGTATCAATAATCAGGCCATTTAATACATATGGGCCAAGACAATCTGCACGCGCCATAATACCTACTATTATTATGCAAATAATTCATAAGGTGCCGAGGGTCTTCATCGGTTCAGATTTTCCTATTCGTGATTTTACCTATGTTGATGATACTGTTCGTGCTTTTATTTCTATGATCGGAAATAAAGAAAGCATAGGGCAGGTAATAAATATAGGATCAGGGAAAGGCATTTCAGTTAAACAGCTCACTGAATTGATTTCCGATATTTTACGGAATAAGAAAATAAAAATAATCTCGGTTAAAGAACGTATTAGGCCTCAAAAAAGCGAAGTAGAGCGTTTAGTATGCGATAATAAAAAAGCAAAAAAACTTTTGGGCTGGCAGCCGAAGATTAATTTGGAATCTGGTTTAAAAAGGGTGATTCAATTTATAAATGAAAATAAAGAGTATTATCAAGAAAAGGAATATGTGAGATGAGCAAATATAAACAAGCAGTAATTCTTGCCGGAGGCAAAGGCAGGCGCCTTGAGCCTTATACAGCTTGTATGCCGAAACCGCTGATGCCGGTAGGCGAGCAGCCTATTTTAGAAATAGTAATAAATCAGTTACGCTACTATGGTTTCAGGCGTATCAAAATAGCTGTCGGGCATCTGGCAGGTTTAATCCAGGCATATTTTGGCGATGGCAGCAAGTTTGGTGTAAAAATCGAATATTCTTTTGAAGAAAAACCCATGGGTACGGTGGGTCCGCTTTTGCTTATTGATAAACTGGATGAAAATTTTCTTATTTTAAACGGCGATTTAATCACCAACCTCGATTTCAGTGATTTATTCGATTCTCATATTAAAGAGAAAAATTTAGCCACTATCGGAATATATAAAAAGAATTTAAAAATAGATTTAGGCATTATTAAATTTGATAACCATAAAGAAGTAATCGACTATATAGAAAAACCCACTATGCAATATCCTGTAAGTATGGGTATATACGCATTTAATAAAAAGATTGCCTCATTTATACCCAAAAACCAAAAATATGATTTTCCTGATTTAGTAAAACTCCTGATCAAAGAAAATCAAAAGATAGGCAGCTATTTCTTTGAAGGGTATTGGTGTGATATAGGCAATCACGAAGAGTATAGAAAAGTTAATGAAGAATTCGCTGATATACGCAGTAAGTTATTAAAAAATAATGATTAGATTTTAATGAAAAAACTTATTAGTAACCTCCTTTTTGTATGTTATATAGTTTTGTTTTCTTTTTTTATCGGAGAGATGTTGATTAGGGTATGTTATAAATATCTATCTAATTATAATATGGAGATGTGGAGATATGCAGCAGAACTAAAACTGCCTATGCCTTATTCTCAATTGCCATTTCACCATTTCCCTAATAAAAAAGGGCATTATTATGGCGTTGATATTAACATCAATTCTTTGGGGTTTAGAGACCGCGAATATACGATAGAAAAAACAAAAAATAAAAAGAGAATAATCTTTCTTGGAGATTCTCATACTTTTGGATGGGGGGTACCCTTTGAAGGTCTTTTTACGAAACAGTTAGAAAAGATGTTAAATAAAAAAGGAGATAAGTACGAAGTAATAAATATGGGAGTGGGTAACTATAATAGTACCATGGAATTAGAGTTATTCAAACTAAAGGGGCTGAAGCTAGATCCCGATATGGTAATTCTTATGTATTTTATTAATGATGTTGAACCAATCCCGCGGAAAAAATCTTTCTCTGAGTATTTTATAATTAAGCATTCATATTTCTTTGCGTTTTTATTCGACCGTTTTTCAAAAAGCATAACAAGGTTTGATAAAAATTTTACCTGGGACAAATATTATAGCGCCCTGTATTCATCGAAAAATTCACAGAACTTGGCTTCCAATAGAAAGTCGATAAAGGAATTGGTCGAATTATGCAAAAAGAATAATATTGAAATTCTCATAGTGAATATCCCTGAATTGCACATGCTTAAAGAATATCCCTTTCCTTATGCTACAGAATACATAAGAGGCCTAGCCAAAGAAGAGGATGTGCCATTCCTGGATTTACTACCTTCGTTTACTGAGTACGAACCAAAATCTTTATGGGTAAGCTTAGAAGACCCCCATGTAAATGCAAAAGCGCACGCTATTATTGCGCAACAGATTTATAAAGAAATTTTGCAAGGTAAATACCGCTAAAATGAAATCTTTCCTTAAAAATCATAATTACAGCATAACCGATATTGATGCCGGGCATTATTTTATTTATAGCATTCTTACAGTATTATTTTTCTTCTCGGGCGCCGCTAGTTTGGTTTATGAAGTTATCTGGATGAGGAATTTCTCGCTTTTTTTTGGAAGCGATATTTATTCTTCAAGCATTACATTAGCCGCATTTATGGGCGGCCTCGCTTTGGGCGGATATTTCGCAAGTTGTTACGTTGATAAAATACGCCATCATATCGCCTGGTACGGTCTTTTAGAGATTATCATCGGGATTTATGCGTTGTTCTTTGGGGAATTATTGGGTCTTTTTGATCCGTTTCTGACCTTGGTATACAGAAGCCTGTTTGAGTCTTCGCCGTTCTTCTATCAGTTTATTAGAGCCGCTATCGCATTTATTTTATTAATAATTCCTACAGCAATGATGGGCGCAACCCTCCCTATTATTTTAAAAACGGTGACGCGGCAATCAGATAAATTTGGAATAGCAGCCGGCCACTTCTACTCTATTAATACTTTTGGCGCTTTATTCGGTGTTTTTTCTTCGGGTTTCATTTTAATACCGACGCTAGGATTGCACAGCACTAATTTTATGACGGTGGTGGCAAATATTTGTATTGGCGGAATATGCCTTTTACTTTTTTTAATCGGCAGGTTCAAAAGAATCCCCCCTATAGATTCTTTATTAAACCAAGCGCTCGACGTTACCGATTATTCGGGGATAGATAAGAAAATTAATGCCGCAGAACTTAAGAGAAAAAAAGCCATTTTTTTTGGTATCGGTATTTCAGGGCTTGGCGCCTTGGCATTAGAAGTTATTTGGACACGAATTTTAGTGAGAAGTTTCAGCGGTACCGTTTATTCATTTAGCTTGATGTTAATAAGCTTTTTGTTTGGTATCGCTCTTGGCAGTAAATTGATAGCCCGGCATATACATTCTTCGGAAAAGGCCTTAGGGATTCTCGCGAAAACAGAGGTTGCCATTGCCTTGTCAATTACGGCTCTTTCTTGCCTTTCGTTTCTTATCCCCGGGCTTTTTGGAGTCACGGTGTGGGGTATAACCGGCTTGTCGCAAAATTTATTTGGCTTTGCTTCCGTTCTAGGTTCTCTATTTATTTCCGTTATATTTATACTGCCTTCCACGATACTTTTGGGAATTGCATTTCCAGCAGCCCTTAAAGCCTATAATAGAGACTTCATCTCAACAGGTAAAAATTCTGGCCATATAATATTTATAAATACTATCGGCTCTGTAATTGGAGCGCTGCTGGGCGGGTTTGTTTTGATTCCAATGGTCGGCAGCAAAAATAGCCTATTAGTAATTAGCGCTGTATTTCTTTTAAACGGGCTATATATTCAACAGTCTATTTCAAATAATCTCAGGTCCGTTTTAAGAAAGTTCGTTTTTCCCGGGCTATCTTATATTATTTTAATATTAATAGCGGTACTTATCCCCGAACAGATAGTTTTAAATTACAATCTACAGAAAAGCACCAGGCCTGATGTGGTATTTCGTTCGGAAGGCAAATCCGGGCTTGTTGAGGTAATTAAGGGATCAAACAATGTAACAATACTTTCAATAGATGGAAATATCGAAGCGGATACTAGCCTGAAGCAGCTCAGGCATTTTGTCCTTAAGGCACACCTCCCTTTAATGATATCTTCGTCAGATTCAAAAGAAGTGCTTATTATAGGGTTGGGGTTAGGAATCACGGCATCGTCTGTCCTTAAACACAAAGACGTTAAAAGAGTCGATGTTGTTGAACTTTTACCTTCGGTTATTAAGGCACAGAGATACCTAAGGGGAGTGAACGAAGATGTATTGTCAGATAGAAGAATTAAACTCTATATCGACGACGGCAGGAATTTTTTGAAGTTTACGCAAAATAAATATGATTTGATTACGGCGGATCCTATACATCCGCGCATTTGCGGTGTAGGAATTTTATATACAAAAGAGTATTACAGCTTAATTTTCGCGAGGTTGAAAGATAACGGAATTGTGCTTCAATGGATGCCATTATATTCTATTTCCGAACGTTCTTTTAAGGTTGCAGTTCGGACGATGTTTGAAGTTTTTCCTAATACGTCAATATGGTATGTGCCGGGACACGTATTACTTTTGGCCTCTAAAAAGGACAAGCCGGTATTCGATTATGAAATATTAAGGACCGAATTTATGGACAGGGCTATAATTTCGAATTTAAAAGCGGTTGGTATTGACAATATATTGGATTTACTCCGTTTGCAGATTATGCCTCCAGAACGAGTAAGGGTTTTTTTGAACCGCAATTTATCCGAGAGAGTTATTCTTAATACAGAGGATTCATTATACCTTGAGTATAAGACGCCATTTGAGTTTTTAGCAACCCCGGAAAAGAACCTGAACGCATTGTTGCCTTACTGTCGCAATGATGACAATTTAGTCGTCAATGCATCGCCGGAGTTTCTTAAAAAATTAAGTGCCGCTCAAACGGCATATCGCGATTCAATCTTAATTATAGAGAGGAATAAAAAATAATGGCCAAAGGAGCTGTTTTTAAATTATTTTTGCTATTTTTTTCAATTCTATTATCTCTCATTATGGCTGAAGTTCTTTTTAGGCTATCTGGCAATATTACCAAGGTTTATTATTCGGCAACCTGGACTTCTCCTGCTATATTTGTTGAATCAGCAGAGGGCTTTAGTTTATTGCCCGATAAATCGGTAAAACACTATAGTTTA
>CAYHAI010000088.1:0-4128 GCA_964354585.1 uncultured Planctomycetales bacterium | reverse complement strand
TGCGTTTAGCGGCAAGTTCTGCTATCCTCGCCAGGAGTCCACGCTTGACCCAATTCTCGGGAACAGCCGACAAGCTCTGGGCGGAACACTTCTGACCACTCGCCGCGTAGGCATCCATATCACACTGCGCTGCCACAAGCTCGATCATAGATGGGATTGCATTCGGCCCGACTATCTTCCAGTCGAAGCCAGCATCCTCAATGCGGCACTTTCCCTTGGTCAGCTCCAAAAGCCGCTCTGCAACCGAAGTGCTGCCGGTGAACTGAGTGAACTGAATCACGGGATCGGCAACCAGTCTCTCCATTACCTGACCGCTGCAATGAATGAGAAGCAGATCTTGCGCGGGCATCCCACAATGCAAGAGCAACCTTACAAAAGCTTCGGCAACAATGGAGGTAATCGTCGCTTGCTTGAGAACCGGCTTGTTGCCCATGTACAGGGCGCCCATCGTCTGCAAGGCCATTATCTCCATAGGGAAGTTGAAGGGCGTGACCACCGCCACTGGACCGTGTGGCCAGCGATAGTCGATGGCCTCCTGCCCCAGGTGGTTGCCCGGAGTAGTCTGTCCCCTGGCAAGGAACCTGACCTGATCGCCAGAAAAGTTCTCCAGGAATGTGGCGGTCACGGTGACTTCGCCGCGGCATTGTTCTGTGTCCTTGGGCATAACTCTCTGAATCAGCCTCGTGAAGTAGCTCTCCCCTTCGCCACTTCTGAGAAAATCAGCGAGTTTCTCACTGATCTGTCCATACATCAGGTATCTTTCGACATTCATGATCGGGTTATGCAAACCGTATTTGGGGCATTTTGTCAGTGATTGAATGAAAGGTGCCAATTCCTTTTCGCTGGTGTCCGGCATCTCGATGAATGGTTCGCCTGACAGCGGGTCTACGACCTTTCTATACTTCTTGGTTTCCAGCCATTTCCCGTCGACAAAATTCATGAGACGGGCTGGCCTGGCTCCGGACAGTTCGTCGGGTTGCCAGGGGAAGATGGCATCTGGCTTTGGTGTTCTAACTCTGTTCATGTGTCACAATACCTCACTTTCGTTTTAGTTCTTGCTCTTACGACAACCGGTCCGCGAGCCAATCCTGGGCATGCTATAACAGGGATTTGTCGCTCGAAAGGAATATGGAACTCTTGAAGGATTCGGAACCTGGCTGTGATACTCCCGAGTTTCCTTCTCATTTGCGTCCTGATGACCACTTCCACGGATGGGTTGAGCAGTACGCGGATGGTCAGCGGCAGCAGAATGTTACGCGTTTCCTCAACTTTTGTCAAACACCCGTGCTTGCTGAGTTCGCTGGGCGCATCGGGACTTGATCCCCAAGGGCAATAGTCACCGTTGTGGGGGAGTGCAGAAGAGAGCGGGCTTTCTCTGCACCGTTATCCTGTCTGTGTCTGGTGTATCGTCAAGAGCCACCGAACTGTCCCGTTTGGTGTGAGGCCGTACCACAGGGAATGGACTTGGAACAAGGTGCAGGCAGAGGGTGATTCCGGAGCGCCGCGTCACCAGGCGGTGAGGTCGTTCACGGCCTTTTGATCCAGTTCAGGAATCACCCGAGTCAGCAGCTCAACCGCGGCATCGAAATCGTCTCGGTGCAGAATTCCGCCGTGGCTATGAACGTAACGAATCGGCAAACTGAGCACTACTGTCGGGACACCGCTGCCGTGCAGATGAATGGCTGCGCCATCCGTCCCTCCTCGAACCCCACCATCAGCGCGAATCTGAACCGCAATGTTGTACTTCTTTGCCGTATTCACCAGAAGGCTGCGCAGCCCGTGATTCGGAATCATGTCCTGGCGGTAGAATGTCACCACCGGACCTCGACCGAGTCGCACTATCTGCTGAGCATCGTTACTTGTCCCCGGCATGTCATTGGTCCCGGTTGCCTCCAGAACGATGGCAACATCAGGGTTCACTACTTTCACGCTGGTTGTTGCTCCTCTCAGGCCAACCTCTTCTTGAACAGTGGCCACGGCAAAAATCGTGTTTGGATGGCTGACGCTGAGCATTCTCCGCATTGCTGTGATCAACAAAGCGCAGCCCGCGCGGTCATCAAAGGCCTTGCACAGATAGGCCTTTCCGCTGGCTAGGGTAGCGAACGGACTGACCGGCAAGATGGGATCGGCAATACAGACTCCCGCCTGTTCGACCTCCTCGCGAGAAGTGGCACCGATGTCAATATACATGTCCTTCTTTTCAACCAATTTGCTGCGTTCTTCGTCCGATAACAGGTGAGGAGGTTTGGCACCAATCATGCCAGTAAGATCTCCCTTTGCCGTCTTGACTACTACTCTCTGCGCCAATAACACATGATCCCACCATCCTCCTAAGGTAGAGAACCTGATGAAGCCATCTTTGGTGATATGGCTGACTATGAAGCCAATCTCATCCATGTGGGCTGCCAGCATTATCTTTGGATTGGACGCCGTTCCCAGCTTTCTGCATATTACGCTGCCGAGCCTGTCGTGGCTAATCTCTCCCAATGGCTTGAAGTGGCGCTGAATGAGCCGCCTCACTTCGGTCTCGTGGCCAGTTATGCCACTAGCCTCAGTAAGTTCTTTCAGCAGCGTTTCTACATCGTGCATAAGTGTTCCTCCAAGTGCATGGAATCCCGGATGACCTCGTTCCTTGTTGGCCCAATGGCCAGCGGTAAATGCTACGACCGTTGTCAGCACTTGTCAAGGGCCAGAGAGTGGTTGTCCTGAGGACACACACTATCAAAGGATGCCTACATGGACAATTAGAGAAGAATGTGCTAGGTTTTCGTCTGCCCAATAGTGCCAGGGTAGTATCGCATGGGGCTCGTGTTAGGAACATAACAAGGATTTCTCGGTGCATCGATGGAAGAAATACTGCCAGGTCTCTATAGAACCAAAGTCCCTCTCCCCGGAAGCCCTCTGAGAGCCACCAATTCTTATGTTGTGAAGGGGCCAGAGCGGTCTTTAGTTATTGATACTGGGTGGAATCGAGAGGACTGCAGGGGGGCACTAGTTTCCGGCTTAGACGAATGTGGCGTGGACCTGAACCAAGCCGATTTCTTCATCACGCATATGCATGCAGACCACTCAGGTTTAGTGTCAACTCTCGCTCGAGAAGGAGCGAGAATCTGCTTTGGCCAGGCAGATGCAGAGATTATCAGGTCTAGTACGCCTGAGCATTGGGAGAAGATGATTGATTCTGCTCGTAAATGCGGCTTTCCCGGGGAGGAGCTGGAAAAGGCTGTTGCAAGTCACCCCGGTCGCAGATACAGCCCAAATACCTCCTTGAATTTTTGCGTCCTCAAAGACGGTGATACGATAGACATCGGGGATTACTCATTTAGATGCATTGAAACCCCGGGGCATACTCCAGGGCACATCTGTCTTTACGAGCCCGGCAAGAAAATATTCATATGCGGTGATCATATCCTTTTTGACATAACTCCGAACATCACCCTCTCCGTGGAGGAGCGGAATCCGCTAAAAGAATATCTGATGAGCCTGGACAAGGTTTATGATTTGGATGTTGAACTCATATTACCCGGTCATAGGAATATCTTCAGGAATCAAAAGGAAAGGATTCGGGAACTGAAGCAGCATCATCAAGCAAGGCTCGCAGAGGTCATCTCTATTCTGGGCAAGGGCAGGCAAAACGCTTTCCAGGTCGCATCACAGATGACCTGGGATATAGGCTATAAGTCCTGGGACTCATTTCCTGCGGCCCAGAAGTTG
The DNA here is from genome assembly GCA_964354585.1 of uncultured Planctomycetales bacterium. GTDB lineage: Bacteria > Omnitrophota > Gorgyraeia > Gygaellales > Profunditerraquicolaceae > CAYHAI01. Next base: position 414 of record CAYHAI010000088.1, on the reverse strand, counting down.
TTTGCTTTTGGAGAAGCTCTGGCCCATTTGAAATATCTTGAGGAGGAAGGGAAGGTGGGATGGAGGATGGAGAAGCAGGAGATTGAGTTCTTCGGCACGCAGAATTAGGAAGGAGACACATCGATGACAGACGCTTACGTAATCTTGGCCGGGAAGCTTGGTTATGCTGAATCGGAGAGACTTAAGAAGTTGCTCAAAAGGCTCATGGAGAAGGAAGAAGCGGAGATAGTAGCTTCCCTCCCTTGTTCCGTGGCTGAGCTTGCCCAGAAGCTAGGCAAGAAAGAAGAAAAAGTAAACGAAATGCTCAAGGGGCTTTTTGAGAAAGGGGTCATCTTCATGACCTCCAAGGGCTATCAATTTGCCAGGGATATATTTCAGCTCCATGATGCCACGGCCTGTGATGTGAAGTCGGAC
>CAYHAI010000087.1:0-6669 GCA_964354585.1 uncultured Planctomycetales bacterium | reverse complement strand
TAAGCCAACCATACCAATCTGAATGGGTATAAGTATATCTATCTTCTAAATCAAGAAATGCGAGCCCACAAGAATTACAAAGTAGAATTTTTTCTTGTCGTACTTTACCCAAACATCTTAGTATGCTTTTAGAGCAAACGGGACAAAAATGTGAAATATTCTTATTCAATTTCTAATTTGTATTTAATACAGAATCAAATGCCTCAGCAAGCTTCCTGGTCATCGCTTCTGCAGAATAGGCACGAAATATCTCCCAGTTTATTTTATCCGCTAAATTTATATTATTTACCTCCTGATAGATTGCTTCGGCTATTTCATCTATACATCTACCTACCGGCTTGGTTTCATCAAAAGTGACTACCCTACCCGCATTAACCTCTTTTAAAATACTTACAGCTGTGCTTTTCTGATGAAGAATTGCAATTACAGGTCGTCGAGAAAGAACCGCCTGAAATACCTTTGAAGGCGTATAGTGTGGCTCTGGTGAACCAAGAATCAAAACAACATTCGCATGCCTTAAGTGATTTAGTACATCCAAATAGGCAATGCGGCCCGGATATTCGAAGACAATATCTAAAAGATTGTAACGTTTTGCTAGGGGTTTTACATTAAAACTTTTTGGGTCGGTATACCTACTTCCTGTGCCTATAAAATGAAATTTTATTTTTTGGAAAAGCTCAGGATATCTCTTTTTAAAAATAGTGATGGCCTCAAATAAGGCATAAAGAGTAGGATGAAATTTTGGAGGTACGCCTCCAGCATAAACAATATGCAAGTTACCGTCATCGGGATTAAAAAGATACGTAGGACGAGGATTTCTATCCAAATATTGGTATTCTTTTTCTTCAGCTCCCATAGGTATGGCAATACATTTAGACTCATCTAACCAGGAATAACGCTGAAGTAATATTTTATAAGTATTAGGTGAAACTGCAGTAATAAGATTAACATGACGAAGGATAATTGGTTCAAGAATACGACCAAGACGATATGAGAGCCATCTCTTACTAAATAAAACATTGTAGCCAGGAAAGGAATAAACCCAGGGATCCATATAATCGATAACATAAGGTATACCAAACTTATGGTAGATTAAATAACATAGCATTGCTGAATAATTGGGTGGAATTGGAACATAAATCAGCTGAGGCCTCTCTTTCTTAACTAGACGACATAGTTCCTGATAATGCCACCAGAATGCCCTAATACTAATATCTCCAATCAGGCGTATCGGCCGTATAGGCAAGGCTTTCGTGCGAATCATTTCTAATTCTGGCGGTAAAAGTTTTTCTAACTCATAATCGAGTCTTTCTTCATAATAAGATGGCTTGACTGTAAGAACCTTTACCCTCCAGCCAAATTTCGGCAAATACATGGCAAAATAGCGGCTACGATGCCCTGCGGCTAAATTGCTGGGTGGAAACCATGGAGCAACAATAATTACCTGCCTCATCTTATTGGCTCTGCCCAAATGTGTCTATAACAAATATCCTCTGGTTTATCTGCCTTAAACACTGAGGTTCTGTTTAGTAATAAAATGCTGTATCCCTGAGGAGACAAAAAGTCCCAACACAAGCGTGCCGCTTCCGGGGTATGAACTTCAATTAAACAGCGAGGCCGGTACCTTCTAAAAACTAACGCCGCTCCTTGCAAAATGCGCCCTTCTTCGCCTTCGGCGTCAATCTTTATTATATTAGGCAAAGGCACCCCAGAATTAACAAGTGCGTCTATAGTAGTAACGGGAACGTTAATTATCCCTGTTGTTGGAAAAAATTTTTTATTGATGGCTATCTTTCCTTGGTGTGTACTTTGTGTAATCGAAAATGAAGCTGAACCTTCATATGAAGACAGCGCTTTCTCAATAATTAATACGTTTTTTAGATTATTTAAAGCGCTATGTTCGTAAAGTAGTTTGATATTTTCTGGAACTGGCTCTACGGCAACCACCCAGCCGTTAATCAATCTTCTAGACATAATATAGGTAAAATAACCTATATACGCACCAACGTCCCAAAGGACAGCCTTGTCAGAAACGTGATTTAAAAGAAATTTAACATTTGCCTGTTCGTATACCCCGAAGAGAATGGCAGTCTGTGTTCTTGCATTAAGTTTAAACCATAAGTTTCGGCCAGGTCCTGATAATACTGGATAATTTTTGGTTTTATCCGGAAAAATAAAATCTGCTATCAGGCTTCCTATATTAGATAATTTTGGATTATTTGAAATTTTCTCTAATAAATTCGCTACAATCATATAGGTGGAAATTGTGGGGCAACGATAACAACTTGTTTCATTTCTCTATAGCTTAATTTTAGGAACGCTGGCAATCACAAACAAATTCGAACATAGTGTGGGAAAAGCTCTTGTAAGAAATTTAGACAATTTCCTAGCCCATTTAAAAACGAGGAATCTCTGTGGTAATAATTTATCCCCCTTAGCTAATAGTATTGTAAAATTATGCGTCCTAAGTTGGGATATCAAACAATGAAAGTTATAAAGTCGCACATGATGAATAATGTTTCGATACTCCAGGCCGTATGGATAACAACCAGCAATGATTCGAAAGCGATTCTTTAACATACAAATATTGGGAGTTGTAAGAACAAACAAGCCGCCTAGTTTTAGTACTCTATATACCTCGCTTAAAAATTTGTCAGTATCAATAATATGCTCAATAAGTTCTAAGGCCGAGATCACATCGATAGAGTTATTACCTATGGGAAATCGTCCAATATTAAGGTCGCATTGTAAATATTCCCATGATTCTTCAGTTCTCAATTTAGGGTCGCATACGTATACGTCGATACCTGTAACGCTATAACCACGGGTACTCAAGATTCCTACAAAAGAGCCGTTGTGACATCCTAAATCTAACCATTTCTTTCCCTTAAATGGGAAAGTATGAAATTTTTGAATGCTGCTTATTATATAAGCGAATCTATAATAATCATAATCATCAATCATGGTCTATTTGCTGATGCCGAATAATTCGTTTATCAACTTAACCAAAGGGATACTCTCTCTTTCCCAATTCCATCTCTCCTGTACAGCTACAAGGGCAGCCTGCTTATATGATTGAAGAAGCATTGGCTCTACAATCAGCCTATGCAAATGTTCGGCTAAAGTCTTATAATCACCCGGAGGATACAGGAATCCTGCATTGCATAAGGTAGACATAATGTATCTTTGCCCGGGTAAATCAGTGACAGCAATCGCTAAACCAGCCAACAGATAAAAGAAAAATTTATTAGCCACGGTAAGCAGGCGATTAAAATTATCTGGTTGATCTATCGCCAAACCGACATCATGCTCTACTGTCCTTGAAAGTAACTCTGTGGGCGGGACAGGAGGATGAAAATATATATTCTTTTCTACGCCGCATGTCTTAGCTAAATTAATAAATTTATTTTTAATTTCTTCGGATGAATAACCACGCAGATGAATTTGGACTCTCTCTTTTAATAACCCAGCAGCCCTAATTACATCCTGAATTCCGCGGTCTGCGCCGATAATTTGAGAATACCAATAGAGCGAAAGAGCGCTTCCACGCCGGTCTTTTATCTTTCCATCTATTTTGTCTCTTTCGCTCCAAGGAAAGACATTATGTATAATTATAGGCGAAGGTATATTGTAGCGCTTAACTATCTCATCCGCAATGAGTTCTGATACACAAGAGACATAAGAACAATAAGGCAAGTAACGGCTTTCTATTAATTTAATCCTTTTTCTTTTTTTATCCGTATGGCCCACTTCAGTATAAAGGTCCTCTACATCATAACCTAACTTTGCTTGCCAATGAGAAGCAGCATAAGCTGCTGCTGCCAATCCTGTGGGATAATGACCGATATACAAATCTGCTTTTTCTGAGGCGGCTAATTCGGCAAGCTCCCTATAAAGCCTTCCTTCACCATACTCTGGTAACTTACCAAATGAATAGAATAAAGCTGGAAACCTTCCAAATGCGTGATAACGTAACTTTGATTTAAAGTAAAGCATTCTCTCTTTTTTTCTAAAAGGCGACCAGCCCACAATACTACAACGCCAGGGTTTTTCTTTAAGCAATATCTCATCAAATTTTCTTATCATCTCAAAGTTCCCCTGCGAAAAAACCACGCGCACATCAAAACCTGCCTGCCATAAAGCATCGGCTTCTTTAACCGTGCGGGGATTTGAATAAATATAGTCAGGCGTTACAATACAAACTGATTTTGACATAATAATATTTCAAAAAAACTACGGGAGATACACAATCCCCGCAGGGACATCCGTACCTTCTTTACCCCCGCCATGACCGGGATGCTACCCGTAAGGGCGCCATTTTCCTGGCGAGCCTTATGATGCGCTCGCTCAGTAACGCACGGTGCTTTTCCCTGCATTTCACATAAATATAGCGATCCTCATCAACAACCCGCAGATCGATGAAATCTTTTTGCTCCGAGGCAGACCAGAAGCCCTCTAAAGGCCGGGGGAAATATATCTCCTTCGCCTGCGAAAGGAATGCCGCCCACCAGCAAAAGGTGCTCTGGGAGATGACGATCTTGCGGGCTGCCATGGTCAATTTCAGGTTGCTTAACGGGTTCGTACGGCAGACGACGGCATTATATTTTTTGAACCGTTTCAAAAAGGGATCAGATGTGTCGTCGGTACAGATGAATACCCGCTCATGGGGAGTCATGCTGAGTGCCTCTTCATAAAACGAAAAGGGCAGCACACTGTGATTTTGCTTCAAAAAGAAATCTCCCAGGCGGATTATGACGACAATATCGGATTCCCGCATTTCCTGTTCCAGCGGATAATCCACTACCAGCCAGTCATTGCGTATCGCATCTTTATACGGCTATAGTATTCGTACCGTTCAAAGTAGCCCCTCAGCACAATTTTTCGTTTGCTCTTATCAGAAAGGACGGGGGCCAAACCGATGCCCTGTTCGGTAAGGACCTGGGCAGGGTATGCCGAATAGTCCTGGCCGTCAATCACCGCGGCCGTGTGGGGAAACCCTGGTATGGGGTCTACCTTTAACTTATACCCCAGATGCGTCGCAATAATGCGTCCAAAACAATACTGGAAGAGCTTATTGCCTAAATTACCGGTGTATTCGACTTCGACCATAGTAAGAGCACGGTTAAACAGGTCACAAAGACACAAGGACACAACGTCACCCGTGGTTACAAGTATACCATAGCAGTATTTTGTTAAAAAATATTTTTCCTTCCGATTATTTTCAAAAAACCAGTTTCTATAACTTATGAAAAATTATAACTTACGTAATTTCAATGCGTTGCGTCAAAATTTATGTTGACTTTCTACTCTAACTTCTGCTATTCTATGGGCATATCTGCAATTATAAACACCATAACAAGGAGCAACGGATATGCCTATTATAAACCCTCGCTTCAGATTTATCGAGAAGTTTCTCTCCTGCTTTGACCAGTATCAAGTCCACCATCAGGAACAAATTCAAAGACATTGGATTATGTCATTCCTGGCATGGACGCTTGCTTACTGGATTAAACAGAATGGCTGTCTCTCTAAAATCCTCAATGAGCCCCGCCTTAAGACTATCGGTGAATGCAAGCAGGCAGTCGCATCGCTTATCATCATTGACTCTATCTTCTTACTATCAAAGAACAAAGAACTCGCTGCTTCCTTATACAATATCAAGTCGGAACGGTTTAAGAAAAATTTGCAAAACTAACAAAGTCCTGTAATAGAACTCCTAAAAACTATAACTATAATTAACCTAAACAGGCCTGGTCTAGACGCAGGAGAAATCTACCCCAAGCAAGCAGACGCCAACAAGCCTCAAAGTTCTGAAAAATATCTACTAAATTCCAATTAGCAGGTTTCTTTCGCAGAACAGAAGGAAGAAATTCCTCAAAAGTTTCAACTGCTTGTTGATTGATTATCTCTCGTAATCCCGTATAATTAGAAAGACCCCAATGCCAGCGTAAATTATAAGCAAAACCAATCTTTGGCCTTTCTAAAAACCAGCGAGGCCAACCAGATAACTGGTCTTTCAACAATGCCTTAGTTCGTTTACCATGCACTAAAATTTCGAAGGGAAGACTGCGCGCATAACTGATTAAATCCCAATCCAGAAGCGGACAGCGTATCTCCACCCCTTGTTCAGATGAGGCTCGATCAACTTTAGTTAACATATGTCCAACCAAAACATCCGTTACCGTTTTCCTTGCCCAACTACTCATCCACTGAGGAAGTTCTGGTCCGGACGAGATATAATTTTGATCAATCTCATTAGGGTTATGTTTATACCAATCAGGGGCTCTACCGTATCCCAAGAATACCTCATCTCCTCCGTCTCCGGTAAGTAGAATTCTTCCGTAATTAGAAGCTGCGTTGACTAGTCGCTCTAACAAAAAAAAGGAAGGCATCCCTAATGGCTCATCTTGAAGATCGAATGCCTTTACAACCAAATCGCCAAGATGGAGCAGGGCTGGTTTTACTAATCGAAGTTTCACTCCCAGCTGCCTTGCAACGAATCTGGCATAAAACTCATCATTCATCAGCGGAATAAAAGATTTTAAAGTAACTACTTGCAATTTAGTTAATTTATCTTCTCTATTGCATATTTTATTTGTAATTGCACAAACCAGGGTTGAATCAATTCCACCTGACAATAAGACAGTGGGTTTGAGATTATTAGTTAAT
>CAYHAI010000086.1:0-18018 GCA_964354585.1 uncultured Planctomycetales bacterium | reverse complement strand
GCTTGAAAGATTCTTTAAAGGTGGCGATAGCTTCTTTAATCTTCCCTAAGCTTTCATAGGTAAGTCCCAATTGATTATAAGCATAAGTAAATTCATTTGCCAGGATGATTGCTTTTCGATACTGCCGTATGGCATAATGCGGTAAGCTCATTCGCAGAAAGGTATCTGCGCGACCCTGCGATTTGGCGATTGTATCGTAGGGCTTTTTATATGAAACTAAAAGACTTATGTCTTTTAGTTTGAGGTTCGAGCCGCAAATTTTCAAAAAATCTTTTTTGGGGCTTAAAATTTCCTATTCGCCTTTGGCGAATAAGTAAATTTTTGAGGTTAATCGGAACCTCAAAAACTTTCTTTGCCAAACGACAGAACACAGGAGGTATCAGCCATGCCAAAATATTATATTTACGCCAGAAAATCTACTGACGACGAAGACCGGCAAATTCTCTCCATTGAATCGCAAATAAACGAACTGAGAGAATACGCTAAAAAAGAAAATCTGTTTGTAATGGAGGAATTTGTTGAAGCAAAAACTGCTAAAGCGCCCGGCAGAGCAATTTTTAATTTTATGCTTAAGCAAATTGAGGCTGGCGTAGCAGACGGTATTTTGGCATGGCATCCAGACAGGCTTGCCCGTAACTCCGTAGACGGTGGAAAGATAATTTATTTAGTGGATATTGGTAAGATTGCTGATCTTCGCTTTCCCACTTACCGTTTCGACAACTCAGCGCAAGGCAAGTTTATGCTCTCTATTGCTTTTGGGCAAAGCAAATATTATATCGATAACCTCTCTGAGAATGTCAGGCGTGGCTTGCGCGAAAAATTAAGGCGTGGTGAATGGCCAGGCATTGCGCCTGTCGGATATTTAAACGACTATAAATTACACACGATTTATCCCGACCCCGAAAAAGCGCCATTCATTAGAAAAATGTTTGAACTTTACGCAAGCGGAAATTATACGCTTGAGTCAATGACGCAGGAAGTAAATAGATGGGGCTTAATAGGTGGCCGGGGCAAGCCTGTCTGCAAAGCTCAGCTTGCGCGGATGTTAAGAAATTCTATCTATTATGGAGTATTCAAGTATCGTAGCGAATTATACGAAGGAAGCCATCCGCCGCTAATCTCTAAGAAACTTTTTGATAGCGTGCAGGATGTTTTAAATAACCGACATAAGAACCATAAACCCGCAGAAGTAAAATATGCCTTTACAGGTTTGCTAAAATGCCCATATTGTGACTGTAGTATTACCGCGGAAAAGAAAAAGGGACACATTTATTACCACTGCACCAAAAAGAAAGGTTCCTGCCCCAGCAAAAAGTTTCTTAGAGAAGAGGCTTTGCTTTCCCAAGTAAACGAAGCCATTAAGAAAGTCTATATTGATGACTCTACAAAAGACAAAATGATAAATAGATTAGAGGAACTCTTCCAAGGGGAAAGCAAAGCCTCTTTTTCTCTATCTCAGGAAGTCAAGAACAGGCTAAAGGAATTTGATGAGAAGACAGAAAGATTGGTGGATATCTTCATTGACCGACAGATTACTCAAGAAGAATATGCCAAGAGGAAAGCGAAACTGCTAAATGATAAGAAGGATTTAGAGGAGAAACTGAAAGAGATAGAGAAAAGTAGCGGCGGGTGGTTAGAACCGGCAAAACAATTCATAACCACTTGTAATCAAGCGGGTTCTGTCGCTTGGCAGGAAATTTTAAGCCCCAAAAAAGATTTTTTGAAAATTTGCGGCTCGAACCTCATTCTAAAAGACACAACTCTATGTGTTACATATAAAAAGCCCTACGATTTAGTCGCAAAAACCGTAGGGCGTTTCGAGTGGCGGGGCCGACGGGATTCGCACCCGTGATCTTCTCCGTGACAGGGAGACGTCATAAACTAGGCTAGACCACGGCCCCAAAAAATGTAGGTGTAAATTGTAACTTAAAACAAACTATTTTACAACAAATATTTCTGGTGGGCGCTAGAGGGATCGAACCCCTGACCTTCTCTGTGTAAGAGAGACGTTCTAACCAGCTGAACTAAGCGCCCAAAAAACAAAGTGTATTATATATTAAATCCTCTATTGCGTCAATGCGCGCGCACGATTTCCTTCACCCGCATCAGGCGCACCAGATTTCCCCGCTCAAATTCATTTAATTTCTGGGTGATATACCTGAGGGTGTCCTGGATTGAAGGGATGAGCATATATTCTAAGGCGTTCACCCGGCGCCGGGTGCGCTCAATTTCATAAGAAAGAATATCCAGGGTCTTGAATAATTGCGCTAGTTTTAATAAAGAGCCAAGATAATCTCCTGTCCCGGCTAAGGCCAGGTCCATTTGTCCTGAAGTCTTAAAAAAAACATAGTGCCTGTCTATCTTTAGTTCTGCGAGATCAAACACCGGGACTTTAACATTCATAACCCTGGTGGTGGAGATAGCGATGGCCACTTTAGACTCTATCTTAGAGAGCGCCTCCTCGAAATCATCTTTGGAGCTGGTAATGCGAGAATAAAGTAAGTCTCGAATTAATATTTCGGTCCGCTTTTGAAAATCCTCTTTTGCGCTGTCAATATCCTTCAGGAGCAGCAAAAACCTGCGCATCATTTCCTCTAACTTATCCTGCAAGAGTTTATGGCCGCGGATAGCAATTGCCAGGCGCTTACGCAGGCGCAGCAATTCCATTCTGTTGGGATTAACCTGTAAAATCATTTTATATAATATTTATCCAAATATTCTTCGCGGATACGTTTCAATTCCGTCCGCGGTATCATCCGTAAAAGTTCCCAGCCAATTTCTAAGGTTTGAATAATGGAGCGATCCTCGGATTCTGCCTGACGCACAAATTTATCCTCAAAGGCGTCGGTGAATTTCAAATAGACCCTATCCAAATCGGATAAGGCGGCCTCGCCTAAAATAACGGATAATTCGCGCGCCTCTTTACCTTTGGCATAAGCAGCAAAGAGTTGGTTTAAGACATCGGCATGGTCTTCGCGGGTCTTGCCGCGGCCAATGCCTTTATCTTTTAAACGCGATAAACTCGGGAGGACATCGACGGGTGGATAAATTCCTTTGCGGTGCAATTCGCGCGAAAGAATAATCTGACCTTCGGTAATATAACCAGTAAGGTCAGGAATAGGATGGGTCTTATCATCTTCAGGCATGGTTAACACCGGAAATAGGGTAATAGAACCTTTCTTACCCTTAATCCGTCCAGCGCGTTCATAAAGACTGGCCAAATCTGTATAAAGATATCCGGGATAGCCGCGGCGGCCGGGAATTTCTTTGCGCGCTGCAGAAACTTCCCGCAAGGACTCACAATAAAAAGTCATATCAATCAGAATAACCAGAACATGCATATCTAAATCAAAGGCCAAATATTCTGCGCAGGTCAGAGCCAGGCGCGGCGTAGAAATACGCTCTATGGCCGGGTCATTGGCTAAATTTACAAAGAGGGTGCTACGTTCAATGGCTCCGGTATCGCGGAAATTACGGATGAAAAAATCTGCATCTTCAAAGGTAATGCCCATGGCGCCAAAAACTACGGCAAAACTTTCCTCTTTACCCAAAACTTTGGCCTGACGGGCAATCTGGGCAGTCAGACGCGCGTGCGGCAGACCGCTTGCAGAAAATATCGGCAGTTTCTGGCCGCGCACTAAAGGATTCATTCCGTCGATAGTGGAAATCCCGGTCTGGATAAATTCCTGAGGGTAATCGCGGCTAGAAGGATTAATGGGGTTGCCGTTAATATCCAGGCGTTTATCCGCAATAATCTGCGGGCCGTTGTCAGCCGGCCGGCCGGCGCCGTCAAAAATTCTGCCCAATAAATCCGGGGAAACGCCTAATTCCTGGGTGTGGCCTAAAAAGCGCACCTTGGAACCTAAAACATCCAGGCCCAGCGTCCCTTCAAACATCTGCACCAGGGCTTTATCCTCGCTAATCTCCAAAACTTTTCCCCTCCGGATTTCTCCGTCGGAAAATTCCACTTCCACCAATTCCGCATATTTGATATTTTCCGTCTTTTCCACCACCACCAGCGGCCCGGAAACCGAACCGACAGTCAGATATTCTTTAAACATAACTACTCCTTAAATCGCTTTCCACTTTATTGAATTCGGATAATTTATCTTCGCTAATATATTTTAAGCGGCTAATCTTTTCCCAAATGGGCAATTTAATAATTTTCTCAAAGTCCATACCAGCTTTAAGTTTTTCCCGGCTTAAATTATAGAATTCTATAATAATCTTTAACATGCGGTATTGTTTAAGTAAGGAGGCGTAGGTATCAATTTCGTGAAAGGCATTCTGATGCAAGAAATCCTCGCGGATAGATTTGGCGACCTCCAAAATCAGGCGGTCATCCAAAGAAAGCGACTCAACTCCCACGAGGCGCGCAATTTCTAAAAGCGAGGACTCTTCCTCCAACAAACGCATCGCCTCCTGCCTTAAGGAAGTAAAATCCTCGGCAATTTTATTTTTAAAGAAATTTTCTAGGTTATTATGGTATAAAGAATAACTCAATAGCCAGTTAATTGCCGGAAAATGCCGGGCATTGGCTAATTTATCATCTAATCCCCAGAATACCTTAACCACGCGCAAGGTTGCCTGCACCACCGGGTCAGATAAATCGCCTCCTGGCGGAGAAACTGCGCCCATAATGCTTAATGCGCCGCTACGATTATCACTACCCAGACACGCCACTTTTCCTGCCCGCTCATAAAATTCGGCTAATCTCGACGACAAATAGGCCGGGTAGCCTTCTTCGCCGGGCATTTCTTCTAATCTTCCAGAAATTTCTCTTAATGCCTCTGCCCAGCGCGAAGTGGAATCCGCCATCAGGGCTACGGAATAACCCATATCTCTAAAATATTCGGCAATAGTGGCCCCCGTATAAATCGATGCCTCGCGCGCAGCTACCGGCATATTGGAAGTATTGGCAATAATTACTGTGCGCTCTAAAAGCGGGCGACCGCTCTTAGGGTCTTTTAATTCCGAAAAACTCAATAAAAGGTCAGCGGTTTCATTTCCTCTCTCGCCGCAGGCAACATAAACTATTATTTCGGCTTCTGCCCATTTGGCAAATTCGTGTAGGACTACAGTTTTTCCGCTTCCGAAAGGACCGGGAATACAGGCAGTGCCGCCTTTGGCAATGGGGAAAAAAGTATCAATTACTCTTTGGCCGGTTGCCAGTAGTTCATCCGGCGCAAATTTCTCTTTTGTGGCCCGCGCCTTCCTTACCGGCCAGCGCTGGGACAGGGTAATCTCTTTAATTCCCTTATCCGCAGTTTTAATCTTGGCTACTGTCTCTTTAACCGTAAAATCTCCGGCGCGGATTTCTATAACCTCACCGCTTAATCCATGAGGAACCATAATTTTATGTTTGATTAAAGCGGTTTCTTCCACTATGCCTAAGATATCTCCGGCAATGACTTTCTGGCCATTTTCTACCTGCGGCAGAAAATGCCATTGCTTATTCTCATCCAGCGCCGCTACATCAATGCCGCGAGGCACAAAATCACCACTCTGGCTCCTGATGACATCCAGCGGCCGCTGAATTCCGTCGTAAATAGAGCCGATTAAGCCCGGCCCTAATTCTACACTTAAAGGCTCGCCGGTTAAATAAACTGCCTCGCCCGGCCCAATGCCCGCGGTCTCCTCGTAAACCTGGATGTAGGCTAAGTCGTGCTTTAATTCTACAATTTCTCCAATCAGCTTTTTTTCGGAGACACGCACTACATCATACATTTTGCTGCCGGCACAGCCACTAGCCACTACCAGCGGCCCGGATACTTTAATAATTTTTGCTTTCTTAGTCATTAAAACGCTCCTGTTGCCCTGATGCGGATATCTTTAATCAGGTTATCCAGCAAGTCTATTGATTGGGTTTTAAGAAAAGGAATAAAAATCGGAAAAGGCATTTGCCTAAAATTATTTATCTGGTCTTTTGCGGTTTGATAAAGATTATCCTGCACCAAACAAATAGCGCAGCCTCCCCGCAGGACTTCCTCCAAGGTCAGGCTAAATTCCTGCGGCCCTTTTAGCGCATAGGCCTTAAACCCCAAGGCAGAAAACCCTGAAATAACGTCTTCGTCTCCGATAATTACCAAAGGCTTATCCCCAGATGTGACTTCAGGCATAGACATTGTTTAACCTTTCTTTGACTAAATCTGCCGGCAGGCCATTTAACTTTGCCAGGATAATCAGGCGCATTAAATTAATTTCATTGGCCTTGGCAAAATAATAGGCCAAAACCGGCTCTGGTCCAAAACTTAAATATTTTGCCGGCTTTAAAATCTGGATGAGAAAATCATTGATTGCCTTCTCTAAATAAACAAAGGAATTCTCTTTTTCTAATTTTTGGATTGCCTCAGTTAAATAAAGGGCATAATTAACTATCTTATCACGCTGGTGCACATATTCTAACTGATGCAAAAAGGCCGCTAAATCCTTATCGTAAAGCCTTAAAAAAATCTCTCTTTTCATAAAACCCTGGCCAGTTAAATTCAGCTGGAGTTTTTCTTTGGGCTCTTTTAAAAGGTAAAGCCGCAAAAAAGTCTTAATATTATGCATATCTATTACCTGCATAAAATAATCCTCTAAAAATTCACTGGGATAATTCTTCAGGATATCCTGCGCGCGCTCCGGGGTATTTAACTCTATAAGGCCCGGTAGTTCTTTATCTAAAAGCAAATCGCGGATAAGTTTTTTTAATTTAAGCAATTCTTGATTTAACGCTGCTTCTAATTGTTGGCTATCCTGAATATGTAAAAGCTCATCGCTATAAAGGTCGGACTCGGCAAATAACCGCAAGGCCTCATTGAGACTTGTCTCAATTGCCTCGCTAAATACCTCCTGCGGAATTAGAAATTTCTCTAAGGCGCGAATTCTACCTACGGAATAAGTATAGTCCAGGGGGGATATTTTTTTCATCCAAAAAGAATTTTGGCTATTTCGATTTCGTAATCCAGCCTGACTTTATTGAGATAAAAATCGACGTCTTCGCTTACCTCATGCATTTTATCGTAGGAAACTTGCTCTTTTTTCAATTTATCTTTTTTCAGCGTTGATTTTAATCTGACAAAGGCTGTATCAATTAATTCCTGCTTAGTTTTTAATAACTGTTTCTTGCTTTCTATGCGTGCCTGCACAATCAACCCTTGTTTTTGCCTTTCTAAGCGCGCGGTTTCTGTCTCGATGCTATTGTGATAAAGCTGCTCTGCTTCTTTCTTTGTCTGCTGTATAAGAGCAGCGCGCTCCTCGTGGGCTTGCTGGATGATTTTTTCCTTCTCAGCCTCGGCTTCTTTAAGGATATGCTCAATAATAGAATCTAAGGACATTTAAATTTTTACTCCCGATAACAACAAAAATGCAGTAGCCAGGCCCAATATAGCGTAAATCTCGACAAATATAGGTAAAACCAGCGCCTTACCAGCCTCTTCAGGTCTTTTGGCGACCATGTAAATTGAAGCCACAGAAACCTTGCCCTGCCAGACTGCAGAGATTGACTCCACAAGGCTGACCACCGCACAGATGGAAAAAATCGCAATGCCCTGATACAGCGTAGGAATTTTAATTTCTCCGCCGCCGCCGCCGATGAGGTTCAATTTATTGAGCACTAAGAAGCCGATAAGAAAGCCGTAGAACCCTTGCGTGCCGGGAATGCCAATTAAAGGAATCATCCGGCCGAACTTCTCAGGGTCTTCGGTCATTACCCCTCCGGCAGCCTGCCCGGCTAAAGCTACACCGATAGCAGAACCTGTTCCAGAAATCGCCATAACTATCGCCGCGCCGGCAATAGCAAAAACTAATCCTATATCCATCTCTAACCTCCTTGCGCAGAAGGCGCATACCAAACCATCAATTTGGTTTGGGTATTAGCACAGTAAGTGCACGCCGAACAATCATATATGTTCGGGCGTTAACACAGTAAGTGCACGCCGAACAATTGCCGCGCTGGGCGGCACACCCGCCATTCCGATATGGCGGGGTGCTAGATATGTTCGGGCGTTAATTAATGTTAACGTATTTGGTTTCTACCTTAAGCGGTTTAAAAGAACTACCGCCTGCCTTAAAAAACTTAGAGAAGAATTCCACAAACTGTAGCCGCAATGGATGCACAAATGCGCCCAAAAGATTCATTAGGAAAGAAACCAGATGCCCAAAAATAAAAATCGCGCCTAAAATCAAACTGCTTACCAAGGCCTTGATAAAACCTATTTTGTCAACAAAAGGAATGATTGAGGCAAATATCTGGCTAAATTGTATACTAATAAGATTTATCGTGGTGGCCATAACCCCGGTAACTAAACCTAAGGCCCAAAGTCGGCTGTAAGATAATATATCGCTAAGGTATCCGGAGAGCGCATTATAAAGGTTATATACGCCATAAAATAATTTTGCGCCGATGCCTTTCTCCGCGCGGCCCTGGGTCAAAATAAGCACTAGCGATGCGGATATGGTAGCATATTTAAATAAACTAATGTGGCGCGCGCCTAATATTTTTAAGAATATTAGCCCCCAGCCGGTTAAGCCGAATAAAAGCAAAAGCATGGGAACCTGGTCTAAAACAATATCGGGGTAGCGTTTATTCTTCATATTGCCTATGCCTGCTACGATATTGCCAAACCAGACCTGAACTATACCAAAACTAAGGGCAATCCCTAAAAGTTTTGTCGGCTCTTTTAAGGGATCGAGTATTACCAGGGAGTCCTTGAACTTTTTCAGCGGTAAAAATATTTTATTGTTTTCTGCCGCCAAATCAAACAAATTCCCAAACCAGCTACCCGTAAGCACGCCGACAATTACTGTAGATACCCCGCAAAATAAAAATAACTTCCAGAACCTTTGGCCTTGCGGCCCCATCTTGAATTTTTTCAGTATAAACCATGAGACTAAAATAAGGATTATTCCATAACCCGCATCCGAGATGCAGAAACCAAAATATAAAAAGAAAAATGGCGCCAGAAACGGCGTAGGGTCTATTTCATGGTATTTAGGCATACCGTAAATACCGGTGATAAACTCGAAAGGTTGGATAAGGCGCTTATTTTCTAAGGCCACCGGCACTTCTTCATCTATTTTGGCTTGAGAGATAAATATAACCGTAGCTGTAAACCGAGCGCTAATTGCCTTCTCTAATAGTCTTATATCTTTATCTTTAATCCAACCCCTTAAGCTAAAAGTAAACTGTTGTTTTAATAAGTTTTTATCTACCTCTTGAGTTTTGCCGGTATTGTATAAATAATCATAGACCGCCATCAAATTAAACTGTTGTGCGGCTAAACGGGAAATCTTATCTTTGGTATCGTTTAGCTGGTCGTCTAAAACCAAAATTTCTCTATTTATTTCAAAGAGCCTTTGGGCTACTCTACATTTATGCCGGGTTAGGGTAACAAAATTAAAATAGTAACTCTTTAAAGCCGGCTCTAAGCGCTCAAATTCATCGCGCAGGTAAAAAAGAGACAAATAGAGAATAGACCTATCCTGATGCACAATCTCGATGAAGAAATTAATTTTATTCTTTTCTAATTCTTCCTGAAGCTGAGGATAATCGCGGCTATTTAATGTCCCCAAAATAATCCCGCACTGTTGCTGATAATGGAGTTCTTCTAAAGAAAGGCCGAGATTCTGCCAAGGCAACAAAAGGTGCTTCTCCTGGATTAATTTTTCTTTATGCTGCGCAATGTTCTTGAGGTGGTTACGTAGTTGGGATAATTCATTCAGTAGATTTTTATAATCAAAGTTGCGGATTAGTTCTGACAATTGTTGCTGATAAATTATGGGTTTAAGTTTCACCAGGCTTTCTAAAAGCCCTGCCTTTTCTTTAAAACTCGCCAGATACGAAATGGCTTCTTCGAGTTCTAAAAGGTTGATTTGCGGATAAATGGCGGAAGTTGAGCCGGCTGTATCTTCGGCCTGAATAGGCATTAACTCCACTAAGGCTAATTTCTGTAAGCGGCTTAAGAATTCTTCTTTATCCTTTTCTAAACCGATAATCTCTATTTTTTTAATCTTAGCAATGGCCATAGGTCAATCTAATTTTGTTTTAAGAAATTCCACTGCCTTATCCAGATTGGTTTGGGCTTTTTCTTGCAGGGCCTTAATTTGCGCCTGGGACTGTTTTTCCATGGCAGCAATTTCTTGGGATGTCTCTTCTGCTATTTTAAGTTTTAATTTTTGGGCATCAAGTTTTACCTGTTCTTGCGCCTGTTGCATGAGGTGTTCTTTTTCTAATTTGGCGGCTTGTAAAATCCTCTGGCCTTCTTTTTTGGCCTGTTCAATTATCTCTTGCGCTTTGAGTTCTATTTCTTTGATTTTATCTAACGCAGCTTTCGAATCCATCTTTACAATAATTGCTTAACTACCTTAAGGGGGTCTTTGGCTTCTAAAATCAGCCTGCCCACAACGATATAATCTACGCCTGCTCTTTTGGCTTGCTCGGCAGTGGCCACTTGTCGCTGATCCCCCTTAGAAAATCCCTGCGGCCTTATGCCGGGTGAAACAATGATAAAATGCTTACCTAAATGTTTTCTCATTAGTTTGGCTTGCTGCGCTGAGCAAACCACGCCATCCAAGCCGCAACGCTTGGCCATTTTAGCCAAATAAAGAACTTCATCGGACAGGGATCTTTGAATTTTTAAATCTCTTAAAAAATGCGGGCAGATACTGGTTAAGATGGTTACCCCTAATACTTTGGTTTTGCTCCTCTGGCAAACTCGGGCAACTTCTTTCAGCGCTGTCGGTCCGGATAGGGTATGCACGGTAAACATTGCTACTTTATGTCTTAAGGCTTCTTTGGCGGCATTGACCATAGTATTGGGGATATCATTAAATTTTAAGTCAAGAAAAACTTGGGCGCCGATTTTACGGATATCCCGAATAATTTTAGGCCCGCAGGCAGTATAAAGTTGTAAGCCCACCTTAAATATCTTCACCTTAGGATAAAGCAACTTTACCCAGCGTATTGCTTTTTTATAATTATTGACATCAAGGGCAAGGATTACCTTTGTATTGCGTATTGCGTTTTGCGTATTGCGTTTCATATCTTAAGGCTACCGATAAGAATTTTGATATCTTTAATTTTATTTTTTATTAAATACTTTTTAATTCCATCGATAATTTCAATACTAACTTTGGGATTAATAAAATTCGCCGTGCCTACGCTAATTGCCGTGGCACCGGCAAGAAAAAATTCCAAGGCGCTGGGGGTATCCATTATACCACCCATTCCGATAATGGGAATTTTAATCTTTTGGTGGACCTCCCAGACCATTCTGACCGCCATCGGCCTAATTGCTGGGCCGCTTAAACCGCCAGTTAGTGTCGCAATCTTCGGCTTTCTGGTTTCTATATCTATACTCATTCCCGTTATCGTATTGATCAAAGAAACCGCATCGCTTCCTGCCTTTTCTGCGGCCAGAGCAATCTCGCTAATATCCGTAACATTGGGCGAAAGTTTTGTAATCAGTGTTTTCCGGGTAACTTTGCGCACAGACTTCACGAGCCCATAAGTAGCCTTGGCATCCTGAGCAATCAATTTTGCGATGTACGATGTACGATGTACGATGTACGATTTTATATTGGGGCAGGAAATATTCAGCTCAATGGCCGCAACTTCTTTGATTTTATCCAGACGTTGCGCCAGACTTACGAATTCTTGTGGATTATCTTCTGAGGCAATACTCACAATTATCGGCGTGCCAATTTTTTTCAGGGCGGGTAGTTTTTCTTCAATAAACTTATCGATGCCGGGGTTTTCTAACCCAATAGAATTCAACATTCCTGCCGGCGTCTCGCAGGTGCGCGGCGCAGGATTGCCCAAGCGCGGCTTCAAAGTAAGGGTTTTGGTAACAATTGCGCCTAATTGCTTTAAATCCAGAAAGTCTTTAAATTCCTCGGCATACCCAAATGTGCCGGAGGAAACCATAACCGGATTCTTTAAAAGTAATTTGCCAATTTTAACTGAAAGATTAGCCTGTTTCATCCTAAATTTTTAAAGCCGCTATAAGGCCAGTAAGCAAGTCGTCGGACGCACCCTCAATAATCACTACAGAATCCTTAAGCCTAGCCAGATAAACATTGTCTTCCTTGGCTTTCCATTGTGAAAAATTCTGGTCTTCTTTGATTAGTGCTGGCTGTGCATATTTTTTCTCAATTACCTTTTTATAGAAAGAGAAAAATTCATCGGCATCTCGCTCAGTATCCCATTTTGATAAAACCAAAAAAAGCGTCTTTTTTGAATTTGCCTCTTCATAAAGTTCAAAAGAATCTCCTCCCCAGCCCTCAGACATCATTTTGGTGGATAATTCATCTAAAAATGCCTTACCGATTAAGTAGAAATTAAATTCACCCAGCGTATCCTTGCTTAATCTTTTCCACGAAGTGCCCAATACCCCGGATACATCGGGAAAATCTATTTTTTTGGGTTCATCGCGCGCAATATAATATTTTTCCGGGTGCATTATCTGCTCAGAGGAAACAGGCATATCTGAATATATTGAATCCACTTCCTTCCAGCCCTTTGTATTTACCGTATATTGAATAAAACTACCACCCCAGACATAAGGAAAAAGGAGGCTTTCCATAAAAATAGCCGGTTTATCCTTGTCTGTTTTAACCCGTTTACTATAAGCCAATAAAGAATCTATGACAAACGAGCGCAGGTCAAATTTATCACTGCTACCGCTTAAGCCCATGCCCTTCATTGACCTAAAAAAGGCATCATACATCAATACCGTGGCTTCGCCCTCAATAACACTTTGTACCGCCAAACCCTTATCTTGATTCTGGGATAATAGCGCATCATCTATAGCCTTTAAATCATGATATTGGTCCTGCAGGGCGTGTACCTGTTCATGCATAATAGTAATGCTGGGTATGCCGGGTATAACTTCATCCAGCGCATTCGCGGTAACATAGATTTTTTTATCCTGAGGGGTATAGTAACCGGCAACGTTTTCGGTAAGTAAGTCTAAAACACTTTTCTCATAGTTTTCTATTTCAAGAATGAGGCCTAATTTTAATAAAAGCTTGGCGTCAGCATCCAACCGTTCCTGAGTATAGTGCCTGTCTATTTCTTTTTTAATATTCTCTTTGATTTTATTTTTGTTGACAATCTTTATCTCGGGAGAATTTTTAAATTCCAATTTTCTCGTCTTGGAGACAAAGTTAAGCCCCTCTTTAGCAGAAGATAAAATTGCCTCTTCTTTCTCTCCCGAAATAAACGCGCCTTCAGTAGTCAACCTTGCCCGCGCCTCTTCAATAGAAAGGTCGTTAATGCTTTCCACGTCTATTATTTTAAAGCCGATTATTCCTTTGGAGCTCCCTAACTTTAACTCTAAGAATACGTCTTTATCGGTTATCCGCTTCAGCTGACCTTTAAATTCTTTGCCGTCTTTTAGTTTTATTGTGTCGGCAAAAACGCAGCCCATAAACATAATCAGAATATAAATAGAGGTGAAAGTTAAAAGGCTAAGCCTTTTTATCAATTTATTTTTCATTTTCTGCCTGCCTTCCTACTTGGCTAAAATCATCCTGAGAGAAACAAAAAGCAAAAATATCCCAAATGCCTTTTTCAGGAGGGGGTCGGGTAAATTTTGTACAAAGTTTGCGCCGATTAAGCCGCCGATAAAAAACCCTAAACAGATAAATCCGGCCATGCCCAATTTAACATTGCCGCTATAATAATAACGCAGTGCCGCCAAAAGCCCGATCGGCGGAACCAAAATGGCCAAGGTTGTGCCTTGGGCCTGATGTTGGGTAAGGCCGAATAAAAACACCAGCGCGGGAATTAAAATTGTTGCTCCGCCAATGCCAAACATACCGCCGAAAATCCCGGCAACTAAGCCTAAAATAACATATAATACCTGATTCATTTTTCCCCCCTGCTAAAAACTTGGTTCAATACATAAAATTTTATATTGCTTGAAATCTTTCAAGCCGCCCTGAATAAAACTCAAATTGGTTAGGTATTTCATCTTGCACCAGACCCAAAATTTATTTGTTGGTTCCATGCCGAAATTCCATTTTACGTATTTATAGGCAAAATAAAGCGTCAAGAGTAAAAAGAAGAGTGTAAAAATTATTAACCCCGCGCCGGAGAAAATTAAACTTAAAATTAGGCCAAAGAGAAACAACAAGGCAAAAATATGCAGAAGCTGAAAATTACCTAAATAGACAAAGCCCCTGATAGGAAAAGGTAACATAAACGAGGGATTGCCTTTTAAAAATTGTAAGATAACCTCTAAGCCGTTTTTGCGAACATATTTATCAATCAAAGGTAGGTGTGCCTGGCCATAGGTTACCCAGACCTTGCGCAAAGACTTTAAATCTGCTCGGTGCATATGGTCAACTTTCGCTTTAGGCGCAAAGTAAAACTTATATCCGGCGCGCCGGCATTCGTAACTTAAATTCATATCTTCGCCTGTAGGCCGCTCCCAAAATTTCAACCCCAACTCATCCAGCGCGTTTCTACGATAGGCCACATTACAGGTGCCGAAGAAATAGCCCTTATGGCCGCCGATATCCGAAGGCCATGGCTCTTGAGGAAAATCCGGATAATAACCTTCTTTAATAAACCCGTAGCGTGGAGAAACCATATTAAAACGAAAATGCTGACACCAGGCTTCTACCAGATTGTTGGGGTCAACCTTTAAGGTATAGACCTCGCCTCCGACAGCAGCAATCTTGGGGTCACGCTCAAAGTGTTTAAGTATCTCTTTTATCCAATCCTTGCAAGGCGCGCAGTCCGCATCAGTAAAAAACAGAAATTCGCCTTTAACTACTTCTAAGGCCTTGTTGCGGGCAAATCCTGGCGAAGGACAATTGGGGATCTGGACTAATTTAATAAAAGGATACTTTTTCTGCCATTCCTTAATAATAGGGATTGTTCTATCGTTTGAACCACCATCAGCAATCACCCATTCCCAACAATCTCGTGGATAGTCTAACTTAAGAAGATACTCGAAAGTCTTCTCAATGGTGCGTTCAAAATTCTTCACCGGGATAATAATAGAAATAAAAAGCATATTAGCCATCCTTGTCCTCCCAAACTATTTCATCCGTATTGAATACCGGCCCTTCTTTGCATACTCTTTTATATTCAACTTTGCCTTGCGCCCTGAACCCTGTACCCTGTGCCTTGACAACGCAGCCTAAACACGCACCTATGCCGCAGGCCATGTGTTCTTCTAAGGAAATCTGGGCAGGAATATTATATTTTTTAGATATTTTAGCAATTTCTTTTAGCATCGGATGAGGGCCGCAAGCGTATATCGTCCTTCGTCCTTCGTCCTTCGTCCTTCGTAAAATACCTCTTAATAAATTGGTAACCTTACCTTTAAAACCGGCCGAGCCGTTGTCTGTGGCTATTTTAACACTATATCCTAATTTTTGGAATTCTTTTTCGCAGAGGATATGATTTCTTGTCTTTGCGCCAATAAGAACCTGTGTATTGCGTATTGCGTATTGCGTATTGCGTTTCGCCAATTGCTCTCCTAGAAATAAAAGTGGTGCTGCGCCCATGCCGCCAGCTACTAGAATCGATGTACGATGTACGATGTACGATGTACGATAATCAAATCCGTTTCCCAAGGGCCCGATAATATCTAAATACTCGCCAGCCTTTCTTTGCGAAAGGGTTTCTGTGCCTTCGCCGAGCGCTTCATAGAGAATTTCTATGTTCGCTGCGCTAACCCGATGAATACTAAACGGCCTTCTTAAAAGAGGCTGGCAACCATCATTTATCCTTATATTCACAAACTGTCCGGCCTCGGCTGCTTTTGCTATTCTCTCCGCCTGCAGAGCCAAGTGGAAATATCTGCCCTTAACCTTTTTATTAAAATTAAGTTTTGCTTTTATTTGAAACATCTTTCGTCAGACTAGCCGTCCTTTTACTCAAATACATAGCCAGGCCTATAAATAATATAGCCGTGACAATTATCGCTGCTGCTTCTCTAAAATATATTTTTATGCCTTCAGCCCTAATATCTTCCCATGATTCAATAAAAAACGTAATCAATAATACGGCTACGATAGGGCCGATCTCTCGTTTCAGCCAAGATAATTTTAAGGGCAGATATTCGCTGATATCCTTCTTTAGTAACATAACTAAAGAAGGTAGAATCCGCGGCACCTTGGCGCAGTAATCCGGGTAATCTTGAGGAAATAAAACCCGTAGTTTCTTTTCTTCTTTAAATATTAAGGCCAGGTAACGAAAGGCAAAAATGAATAAAAAAATGCATGCCGCCCACCATTTAAACAACATCAGCACAATACCTAAGCCAATCAAGAGGATGCCTAAATACATCGGATTACGCACCAGCACGTAAGGCCCACCCTGAATTAAGGAGTGGCCATTTTGAGAATGTTCGGATTTATAACCTCGCGCAGAAACTCTGAATATTTGCCCCAAAAGAATAAAGACAATGCCGACTATCTCCGCAATTTCATCGAAATAACCCGTGGAATTATAACGGAAAAAAACAGAGGGAAACACAGCGACCAAGAACACGGCAATAAACATAATAAAACCATTGATTTTAAGGCGCTTTTTCATAAATGAGCGCATAACTTACGGAATCCGCCGAAGGCGGAGACGTAAGTTATTTGCGCGAATTTATCCCGAAGCCTATCCCGAAAATATCGAAGAGATTTTCGGGATGTTTAGGCAAGGGATATGGGTCATTATCTCTGACACCTCGGACAAAAATAGGTGCCCCTGCCGCCTAAAGCGATTCTTTTAATCGGCGTCTTACAGACTACGCAGGGCTTGCCTTCGCGGTCGTAAACTTTATGGTATTTCGCGTAATCGCCGGGCCTGCCGGATAACTGCACATATTGGTCTACGGATGAACCTTTATGCTCTATTGCCTCATTCAAAGTATCCTTTATTTCCTGAAAAAGAATTTCTTTTTCTTTGTCGCAAAGGCTATCTGCTGGTCTTTGCGGATGTATCCTTGCCCTAAAAAGCGCCTCGGCAGCATAAAGATTCCCTATACCAGAAATAAATTTCTGGTCCATTAAGAGTGGTTTAATTTTA
Organism: uncultured Planctomycetales bacterium; assembly: GCA_964354585.1. Lineage (GTDB taxonomy): Bacteria > Omnitrophota > Gorgyraeia > Gygaellales > Profunditerraquicolaceae > CAYHAI01. The sequence continues at coordinate 998 of CAYHAI010000086.1, read as the reverse complement.
GTTCTTTTATTGGCCAGCATTTCTTTAAATTGCTCTTTGGTTAAAGCAAACGGTTCAGGTCCCAGTCCTTGGATAAATTTTAAATTCCGCCAATCGTCCAATAGGCGCAATTCTGCGAATAACCTCTGGTCATTAAAATCCAAGATTTTCCCGTCGGAAAGTTTAAAACTCGCCCGGCTTGATTTTGCGTTACCCGGATATACAAGTTGACCGGTCATCTTTAAATGAATCACCAGTGATTTACCATTAGATAGCTCCACAATTAAAACCTTGGCCTTGCGCAGGATATTTTTAATGCTGGCACCGGTTAATCCTGTTTTAAATTTCTCTGCTGCCGGCTCCCGGATGACCTTAGGATGATGGATACAAACTTCCAGGATCTTCTTGCCCAAAACCGCCTTTTCTAATTCCCGTTTTATAGTTTCAACTTCAGGCAGTTCTGGCATGTTGCCTCTTTCTTTAGGGACAGTCCCCCTTGAGTGATAAGCAAACTATTTGGCGGGGACAGTCCCTGTGACTTTTACCCAAGCTTCCCTTGACCGCGGGCCATCGCCTTCGCAAAAATATATCCCCTGCCAGGTGCCGAAGGCTAATTGACCGTTCTCGATAAAAATAGTAAGCGAAGAGCCAAAAAGCGAAGATTTTATGTGACTATCGGCATTGCCTTCGGTATGAGCGTAGCCCGCATTTGCCGGCACAAGTTTAGTCAAGGCGCTGATTATATCACGGCGCACCGATGGGTCAGCGTTCTCATTAATCGTCAAGCCTGCGGTAGTGTGCGGACAGAAAAGAAAACAAATCCCTGCTTTAACTTTGCTCTTAGAGACCACTGCCTGCACCTTATCGGTGATATCAATTAATTCCACCCGACTATTTGTTCTTACGCTTATTTTTTCCATGATAATCCTGCAGCGATTTTACTGCCAAATCCTTCTTTAAGAGCGCCTCAATGCCATTTACGGTTGCCTGGGCGCCAGAAATAGTAGTGGTGTAAGGTA
>CAYHAI010000085.1:0-4662 GCA_964354585.1 uncultured Planctomycetales bacterium | reverse complement strand
CCCCGTGGAGTCCGCCGTAGGCGGACGACAAAACGGGGACGGCGAAGCTATTTGAGGCCGTATCCGCTAGAGCGGGACGGCCGAGTTCTGCAGCCGCCGAGCTGCGAAAGACCTTTTGCGTTAAAAAATCGACTAAAGCAGAGAAAACCGACAGATTCATTAACAGTAAGGAAGATGGAAAAATTCAAAGTAACATTTTATCCGGATAATAAGAGCATAGAGGTCGAGAGGGGTAAGACGATTCTTTCGGCCGCTATTTCCGCCGGAGTTTACATTAATTCTAGCTGTGGTGGTGACGGTGTTTGTGGCCGGTGTAAGGTGATTTTGAAGAAGGGGCAGGTGGTGACGCATCCTACCGGAAGAATAAGTTTAGAGGAAAGAAGTAGAGGTTATTATCTTGCCTGCCTGACTACGATACAGAGCGATTTGGAAATAGAGATTCCGCCAGAGTCAAGATTAGATTTAGAATTAAGATTAAAAGGGCTTTATTCAGAATCAGAAGAGATAGAGGTGCCAGTATCTGTTTTGGGCGAAGGAATTTTTGTGCATTCACCCTTAGCCACCAAGTTATATTTAGAATTACCCGAGCCAAATTTAGAAGATAAAATTAGCGATTTAGAGAGGTTGTATCGGCAGATTCGGCGCATTCAAGATATACCGATTATGCAAACCGGTTTGACAAATATCCGGCGCTTAGGAGAGGTATTACGTTGCGCGGATTGGAAGGTTACCGTAACTTTAGGCAAAAGAAACGGCACCACGGAAATTGTCTTGATTGAAGCCGGTGATACCTCGCAAAAAAATTTGGGCCTGTGTTTCGATATCGGGACTACCACTATTTCCGGGCAGTTAGTAGATTTGAATACTAAACAGGTCTTAGGCACAAAGGCCACCTATAATAAACAAGCTTCTTTTGGCAGCGATGTAATTACGCGCATTATTTATGCACAGGAAGAGGATGGTCTGGAGAAATTACATCATGCGGTAATTGATGGTATGAATCAGATGGTCCAGGAATTAATTCAGGAACACCATATCGACCTGAATGATGTTAACTGCGTATTGTGCGCCGGTAATACCACGATGATACATCTTTTATTGCGGGTTGAGCCCACCTACATCAGAAGAGAGCCATATGTTCCGACGGTGAATTTTGTCCCTACTATCCGCGCTGCTGAGGCTGGGATAAAGATAAATCCGCGCGGGCTTTTATCTTGTGTCCCCGGGGTATCCAGTTATGTAGGCGCAGATACTACTGCCGGAGTGCTGTCTTGCGGATTGCACAAGCAAGATGATTTGAGCATTTTAATTGATATCGGCACCAATGGTGAAATCGTTTTAGGCAACAAAGATTTTTTAGTGGCTTGCTCTGCTTCGGCTGGCCCTGCCTTTGAAGGAAGCGGTGTAAGCTGCGGCATGCGCGCTAGCCGTGGGGCAATACAGAAGGTAGCTATTGAGCCGAAAAATTATAATGTAAAGTATAATACAATTGGCGAGATTAAACCGCGCGGCATATGCGGCTCAGGCTATATTGATATAATTTCCCAAATGTTGCGGGTGGGATTAATTGATAAAAGCGGAAAAATTAAAGTGCTAAAAGATAAACGTATCCGGGAAGCTGAATTTGGCCGCGAATTTGTGGTGGCATTTAAGGAAGAAGCGGATGCAACTGCAGATATTGTGATTACCGAGGCAGACATTGAAAATATCAAGCGCGCCAAGGCCGCTATTTATGCAGCCACGGCTATTTTGGTCAGGCATATGGGCTTAGAATTTTGCGCTGTGCAGAAGATTTTTGTGGCTGGTGGATTTGGCACTTACCTGGATATATCTAATGCCATAAATATCGGCTTATTGCCGGATTTGGATAAGTCGCGTTTTGTATTCGTGGGCAATAGTTCTTTGGCCGGCGCGCGTTCCATACTTTTATCCTATGAGGCGATGAAAGAAGCTAATGAGATTGCGCGCAAGATGACTTATTTTGAATTATCGGTTGAGCCCAAATACATGGATGAATATATGGCGGCGTTATTTTTTCCGCACACGGATTTATCCAAATTTCCATCGCTGAAGGCGTAATAATATGGGATACACAATTGCTATTGCTGGAAAAGGCGGAACAGGTAAAACCACAATTGCCGCTTTATTAGTGCGTTTATTAAAAGAAAATAAAAAAGGTTCGATATTAGCCATAGATGCTGACCCGAATAATAATTTGGCGGCAGGCTTAGGCCTCCAAGTGAAGGAAACCATCGGTAGCATTATTGATAATATTGCCAAGCATCCGCAAAATTTTCCTGCGGGTATACCTAAGGATAGGTTTATGGAATATCAAGTCCAGACGGCAATTTCTGAGGGAGAGGGTTTTGACGTCTTAACTATGGGCAGGCCCGAAGGCCCTGGCTGTTATTGCTATGTGAATAATGTTTTAAGAGGCCTGATGGGTAAGTTAATTAAAGATTACGATTATATTGTGATTGATAACGAGGCAGGCCTGGAGCATCTCTCGCGCCGCACCACGCGCAGCGCCGATACATTAGTGGTTATTTCAGATGCTACTGCCGTGGGCCTGCTGTCCGCCAAAAGAATCAGCGATTTAGCCAAAGAGTTAGAGATAAAGACTAAAAATAATTTTTTGCTGGTGAATTGTTATGACCGCGATATTGAAAGAGAAGAAATAAAAAACCTGAGTTTGGATTATCTAGGAAATATCCCTATAGACAGCCAGATAGAGAAAATTAGCCTGAATGGTAATTCGCTAATGGACTTAAAAGATGATGCGCTAAGTTTGTGCTCTTTACGTAAATTAGGAGAAAAGATATGGCAGTAGAAGCACCAGAAAAATGGCAGCAGGCAGTATCTGTGGTAAATATTGGCGCGACCAAGGAGGAAGGCGGTAGCCGTTCTCGTGTTGTCAAAATAGGCGGACAAAGCACTTTACCCTTTTTATTTCCTGAAGGCAGCCTGCCCTATAAGCCCGTCATCGCCTTTGAGGTTTGGGATATTGCGCCTTCTGAATGGCCGCAGGAATTAAATAAATCTTATCGCGATTGTTTTAGCGATACGCTTGCCTGGGCCCAGATGTGCGTAAAAGAATATCAGGCGCAAATTTTGTGCCTAAGATTAGTTGGAGCGCATCCGGATTTTGGCAATAAGACCGCTGACCAAGAGGCAAAACTCGTCGGCGAATTATTAAAAAAGGTGGATGTGCCTTTGATTATTTTGGGTTGCGGCGATGATACTAAAGATAATTTGATATTACCTGCTTGTTGCGAGTCGACGAAGGGTGAGCGTTGTTTAGTAGGCGAGGCAGCGCAGGATAATTATAAAACGCTGGTGGCAAGTGTCTTGGCAGATGGCCACAATATTATTGCGCAGTCGCCTATTGATATAAATATTGCCAAACAATTGAATATTCTAATTTCAGATATGGGCCTGCCTTTGGAGCGCATTGTGATAAATCCCACTATCGGCGCATTAGGATATGGCCTGGAATACGCTTATTCGATTATGGAGCGGGCGCGTTTAGCAGCTTTAGCCGGTGATAAAACTATGGCCAGTCCATTTATCTGTTATGTGGGCCAAGAAGCCTGGCGGGCTAAAGAAGCCAAGGCATCAGTTGGTGAATTTCCTCTCTGGGGCCCGGAGTTAGAGCGTGGTATAATTTGGGAAGCAATGACTGCCACCGCCCTCATTCAAGCCGGCGCGGATATTTTAGTAATGCGGCATCCCCGGGCAATTGAGAAGGTGAATAAGTATATAGAAGAGTTATCCACAACCGTAGGGCAGGTTTAAACCTGCCCTACCTATTCTTATTCTGGGAGGCAAGAAGTGTTTATCATTGGTGAACTCATAAACGGGATGTATAATAACATCGGTAAGGCGATAAAGGAGAAAAATAAAGCCATTATCCAGAAATGCGCCTTAGACCAAATTAAAGCCGGCGCAGATGCCTTGGATGTGAATTGCGGGCCGGCATCGCGTGAACCGCTGTCTGATATCCAGTGGTTAGTCCAGACAATCCAGGAAGTTACGGACAGGCCTTTGGCCTTAGACTCAAGTAAGCCCAAGGTGATTGAGTCAGGGCTTAAGGTGATAAAAAATAAAGTGATAATTAATTCTACTACTGCTGATTCCGAGAAACTAGAAATTCTTGTACCGCTAGCCAAAAAATATAATGCTAAACTCATCGGTCTTACCATTAGCACAAAAGGCATTCCGCAGAATAAAGACCAGCGTTTGGAATTAGCCGCGACCATTGTCGCGCATTGCGCCGAACAGGAATTTCCTATTGATAACCTTTATCTTGACCCGATAGTGTTACCGGTAAATGTAGCCCAGGCGCAAATGAAAGATATTTTAGAGTCTATACACGAATTTAAGATTATTTCTGAGCCTGCGCCGAAGGCAATCGTGGGTCTGAGTAATGTTTCGCAGGGCACGTGTGTGCGCAGTTTAGTTAACCGTACATTTCTCGCGATGGCATTAGCCTATGGTTTAGATGGCGCGATACTGGATCCTTTGGATAAAGATTTAATGGATGCGGCGATTACCACAGAGTTAATCTTAAATAAACAAATCTACTGCGATTCATATTTAGAGGCGTATAGAAAGAGATAAGTGAGGCCACAACTTATGGAGTGGATAGCGAACATAAGTTGT
>CAYHAI010000084.1:0-11112 GCA_964354585.1 uncultured Planctomycetales bacterium | reverse complement strand
AACTTATATTATGTTGAAATTTTTGCGGAAAAAGAAAACAGTTAAGCGAATCTTCTGGGCAATCGCTTTACTTATTATCCCCAGCCTCATAACTTGGCAAGCAGGGAATCTTTCAAAAAAGGGAAAATTAAATAACCGTGTCAGCATAGGTGATAATATACAAATACCATCTGAAGACTTTGAAAAAAGTTTGAAAGACGCCGAGGTAGGGTTATTCTTAAATTATTTTAATCAGCCTGAGGTTTTGGATAAATTTAAAACTGACAGACAGCTCTTAAACCAGTTTGCCTATCAAAATCTCATTCTAAAAAATATAGCAAAAAGAGAAAAAATTGCGGTTTCAAATAGAGAGGTTATGAATTTTATATCCGCACACCCTCTCTTTAATAGAAAGGGAAGATTCGACAATAAGCTATACGAGTATATTCTGAAATACAACTTGGGCTTGATGCCAAGGGGTTTTGAAGAAAGCGTAAGAAGTTTCCTGGCCAATTCAAAATTAAAAGAGAATATTACAAAAGATGTGGCTGTTTCTGAAGAAGAGCTTCTTGGGTTCTATAAAAACGAATATGAAAAAGTAAAGTTTTCCTATATATTAATTGATAAAAATAACTTAAAAGATGAGATAGTGGTTAAAGAATTTGAAATAAATTCTTTCTATGATAGAAATAAGATATTATTTAAAGATGAGGAAAAAGAAAAAGTGTCTTCTTATATTGCGAACTTAATTAAAAATGAAAAATCCATAGAATTTGTTAACAAGAAAGCGGCTAAAGTTTATAATGAATTAAAGGTTAACAATATAGGTTTGGAAGAGCTTGCCAAAAGACATAATTTAAAACTTCATAACACAGAATTTATCTCCAGATATGATAATATAGAAGAGATAGGCGAAACCTATAAAATTGTAGAAATGGCTTTCAAATTAAAGCCCGGGCAAGTTTCAAATCCGATAGAAACAAAGAATGGCTTTGTTATTATAGAACCCATAGAATTTAAGTTTATAAATGAAGGGGAATTTGAAAAAGAAAAAGAAAATTATAAAAATAAGGCCCTTTCAATAAAAAAGATGAGGATTTTCGACAACTGGCTCAAGAGTATAGCCATAAATTATTCCTTAGATGTTGACCCTGAAAAACTCTAAAATGAAAGTGCATTTAGTCTTTGCCCCTTCCCTTCTTTATTCCCCATATGAGGTATTGGGAGAAAATATGTGGCCGCCTATGGGCATCCTCTATCTTTCTTCTTATCTTCGTTCTAAAATGGAAAACGTAGAAATAAAAATAACAGATGGCTGCAAAATAGGTTATAAGAATGCAATTGAAGAAATAAAAAAATTCAATCCTGACATCGTGGGTATTTCTTTTTACACTACCTTAGCCCACGGAGCATCAAAACTGGCGAAGGAAGTAAAAAAGACATTCCCTTCCTCAATAGTGGTAATGGGTGGTCCACATGCCACTGCCCTGCCATATGATACCCTCAATACCAGTGGTGCCGATATAGTCGTTGTAGGCGAAGGCGAAGAAACATTCTATCGTATTGTAAAATCAATATCTGAAGGCAAAAATTTAACCGAACTTGCCAACCTACCCGGAATATGCATCAATGTTAATGGTAAAATATACCAAAACGCACCTGACAAATTCATAACCCCATTAGATAGTATCCCCTTCCCTGCTTGGGATTTAATTAATGTTGGAGACTATAAGGGCTGGTATCTGTCAAAACAGCACCCGGAGACAACTATGTTTTTTTCCCGGGGGTGTCCGTACAATTGCACATTCTGTTCAAACCGTGTGTGGAAATCGTCAACGCCCGTTGTCCGATTTCGCGACCCAGAAAAAGTTGTCGATGAAATAGAATACCTAAAAAAGAATTTTTCCATAAAAGAGATATTTGATAATTCCGATGAATTTAACTGTAACCTCGAGCACTCGCTTAAGATATGCCGCGAGATTAAAAGGAGAAACTTGGGAATAACGTGGAAAACACAATTACGGGTTACTCCGTTTACCGACGAACTTGCAAATGAAATGGCGGAATCCGGCTGCTGGTATGTGCATCTCGGAATAGAAAGCGGCAACCAAAAAACCTTAGATGGAATAAATAAACGCATAGAATTAAAAGATGTGGAACCAACCTGTAAACTCCTGAAAAAATATAATATAAAAGTTATGGCATTATTTATGTTATTTAATGTATGGGAAGAAAACGGAAATCTTGCCTACGAAGACATGGAAATGACCGCAAATACCCTAAACTTCGCGTGGAGGCTCGTTAAAAATAATCTCGCAGATTATATCGGTTGGTCAATAACAACGCCCTACCCCGGTAGCCGCTTATACGATATTGCCCTAAGGCATAATTTATTGAACCCGGCATTTCGAGACAATTGGGAAAGCTGGCAAAAAGGAGGCCTATTTATAATGAATCTCCCCGGCATAAGCAAAATTAAAAGAAACAGGATAAAATTAAAAGGAGAATTCTTAAGAATAATGTGTCTTTTAAGAAGAAAATATTTCAAACTAAAAGACCTTCCCTTTCTTGTAAAAAGGGCGTTTCATATATTTAAGTATACTACTAAATGATATGCGAAATTACCCGCAGGCGAAACTTTCCAATATAAAACCTATAACAATATATCTTATTCTTATTGTACTCGTATTTGGCACTTCACTTTACAAGATTATTAAGGTAAAAAATAATAGCCATTTCAACCCCTCCTCACCCGGCTCCCTGTATTACGCCGAAGCAGCCTTTCAGTATCGTTATGCCGAAATTATAGCAAAAGGCGGAAAAAATATATTACACACGTTAAAAAATGACAGGTTTGTCCAGTATCCGGAGACTATCAATGTCTTTAAATATTACACGATAATGATGGAGTTTTTTTACGGATTTCTTTATCGAATATTTAATTTGGGACTGCCCTTTAATCTATTTTTCATCTATACCAATTCTTTCTTCTCAAGCCTATTATTGATAATGGTTTTTTTAATCACTAAAAAATTGTTTAAAAATGACCTTGTCTCACTCGGAGCTGTACTTTATTATATTACTACCCCGGCAAGTTACTTAAGGACAGCAGCGGGTTCATTCTTGCAAGAAGATTTCGCTTTGGTCTTTTTGTTGCTTAGCGCATGGTTGATTATGATGCAATTAGATGCTAAATCCAATCCTTTATTAAGCTGTATTACAGGATTAGCTATTGTTTTCAGTTTGTCATCGTGGCATTTTAGCCATTTTATATACATCTGTATGTTGCCTTTTTTCTTTTGGATATTTGCACAAAGACCAAATTTATTAAAGAATTTTTCTTACGCTTTTCTCATAATATTCTTAGCGGGTTTCTTTATACCGGTGTTAAAAACCAGCGTTTTTTTAACGTCGATATTAATGTGTGGTTTGTATGCCCTTCTTATCGCGTATTTTTTAAAAAAATTTACAAAAAAGCCGTCAAGCCGCCTGGTGCTTACTTTGTTTATATTTACTATTCTACTGGGCACACGAAACATAACGGGCCTTTATGAACCAGCTTATTCTCATGTCTTTGATATGTTCTTTGAAAAGTTAAAATTCCTATTGAAAAAACCGGACAATCCGATGCTCTTAAGTTTCAGCGCGCGGCAACTATGGGAATCCGCATTCAATTCTCCGACTCCGGGAGAAATATGGTGGTTTGGCAAGCTCGCCTTTCCTTTGGGCATAATAGGGTCATTTTTTCTTTTGTGGTCCGAAAGAAAGAAACCGAATTCCGGCACTTTCATCGCCTCTCTATCTATAATACTATTTTTATTATCCATAATGGCAAAGCGCATACTAGTAGTTTGTGCTCCATTTGTCGCGGTGGAGCTATGGGGATGTGCAATTTATCGTGACAAGACAATCGCCTTCGGCGATAACTCTTCCCGCCAAGTTATTTCAGGAATCATGCGGGATGATCCCGCCTCGCTATTTAAACAAGGGGCGGGAAAGGTGCGATTTTTGAGTGGTTTTAGGAAAGTATTTTATACTTTCCTATACCACCACCATAAAAAAAATTATTTAAAAATCGGTTTATATTCCTTGGTTATATTAAATGCCTTGGGCTTGAATTTAGAACCGATAGAAGGGGGCCGTTTCACCCCGGCAAGTTATAGCGAACTTTTCACTTGGATAAATTCTAACACCCAGCCTACAGATGCTTTCGTAGCGCATATCCACTTAAGTCCTATGGTATTACTTAATACCGGACGGCCTGAGGTCCTGCATCCTAAGTTTGAAAACCTCCCCATACGGAAAAAATATGAGGAGCTGATAATGTCTATGTATAACGAGGATGAGAGGAATTTATTTGAGTTTTGCAAAAAGAATAAAGCGAAATATCTGATTTATGATTGGGGTTTTTTTATTACCGATGGCAAGGATTCAATGAGGTATTTGGGTGGCGCAGTGCCTGATATTTCGGAAAAAGCGATGGCGGCGCGTCTTCATTTCAGTAGCCCGGAACTTAAACATTTTAAACCCTTATTTAGAAACAGTGCCTTTATAATTTATGGAGTTGTGGAAAATGCGGATTCTGAAATCAAAAAAATGCCTTACTCCCCCATATATGACCACGCCCTCTACACCAAGGAAAACGGATTCTATAAGCATACCCGCCAGACTTACGACGAATTAATTATTCCCTATGCAGAAAAGGTTAATCACTCTTCTTTTTTACTGAATAGCCAAGAAGCATTCATAGTTGTTGATATTTTGGAACCGGTGGTCAAAAAAATCCCGAGAGGGAGTGAAGGTATTTTTGTGTTAGGCCAGGCTTATGTCCAGCTTAAGCAATATGAAAAAGCAGAAAAGCTATTGAAGGATTACCTAAATCTCCTAAAGCTCCGCGACGATCTTGTCACAGAGCCTCTAAGCGCTAAAATATCAGAATTATTAGCAGATGTTCTATATTATCAAGGCCGATACGATGAATCTTTTGACGCCTTAAATGATTGTCTTAAGTTGCCTTCCCATAGTGCTGATGTATATAAAAAATTGGGAATATTAAGCCAGCTTGACCAGAAACAAGAACAAGCAGAGCAATATTTCCAACAATATAAAGAATATCAAGATAGGAAGTAAAAAAAATTAAAGTCGCTACCTCCTTTTATTGCATTACCCTCTTACCTTCGTAGGTCTCCCAGGTTAGTAAATATTTTTTCACCCAATCCACATCCTTGTCATCGCTTTTCGCCAAACGCAGGAAATACCTAAAATGCTCAATGGCTTTTTTGCGGTTTACCAAATACTCCGCATAAATATAACCCAAATTAAAGTGCGCATAGGCATCATCCGGTGTTATCTCCACCACTTTTTCAAACTCGGCGATTGCCCTCTCGTATTCTTTATTCTTTGTATAGAATACGCCTAAATTATAATGCATTTCTGCAGTCTGCCTAATGAGTACTTTATTTTGGCGTGCAATTTCAGAAAACTTGGCAGGGATATTCCTTGCTTCTTGTTCTAGTTTTTTATTTTTCTTTAGTGCATCAGAGTAATTTATTCGGTAATCCTTTAATTGCCCGCTTAATTTTTCTACCTCTGTTTCTAATTTGGATTTTTTATCGCTTAAGTTGCCGATGTCTTTCTGGGATTGCCTTGATTTATTTTCTAAATTACTCTTTTCTTTTTGTAAATTAGAAATCTCTTTCTTAAGTTCTTTTATTTGAATATCATTTCTGGCTTTCTCATAGGCAACCTTAAAGCGGTCTCTCTCCTGAACTATCTGATCCTGCGCACCCATGAGTTGCTTGATTGCTTCCTGTAATTTCTGATTCTGATTTCGTATCTCCTCTTTTTCCTTTTGAAACTGGCTTATCCCTAAGTTAGCTTTCTCTAAAGAAGCTGCTAATTCATTCGCTCTTGTTCCCTCACCCAACAGACTCTTAGACTGGGCTATAAGATTATTGCGGTCTTCCTTGATTGCTTCGTTTTCCTTAAAGAGCCCTGTATATTTACCCCTTAACTCCTGTTCTTCTTGGCTAAGTTTTTGATAAACTGGCTTTATGGTTTCTAATTTTTTAGATAAATCTCCTGACTTACTGGCAAAATATATAAGGCCGGTACTTGCACCAAAAATTAAAACCACAAACATTACTGCCAGCAACTTGATTTTATTCATTTTCCACATCTCCTTTTATTTTTGGCCCCTCTTCTTCTTTCTCATTTAGGGCGGGGTATTCCCGATAAGGTTTTATTTCTTCTTCTGGCGCTTCCTTAGGTCTTATCTCCTGTTCTGGTAATTTTTTAGGGGGCTTAAATTCTGCTTTCTCAGTAAAAGATGGATACTCTTTATATTCTTTACCCGGCTTTGTTCCAAACTCCCTTTCATCGCCGGTAGTCAAGACATCTCCGCTGATAATATGCGGGGTTAACATTACCAGTAACTCGGTTCTTTCTGTCTTGTTACTGCCTGACCTAAATAAAAACCCCAACAGGGGTATCTTGCCTAAAAAGGGGAGCTGTTCAGAACTAGAGGTCTTTTCTTCTTTGCGCAAGCCGCCGATAATAATGGTGGCGCCGTCTTTTACCATCACCGTTGTTTCTGCCATTGAGCTATCAATTATGGGAATTTTATTGCCCGAAGGCGTGGTAAGGGTTGAAACAACACTGGAAACCTCTGGCTTTACTTTCATTGTTACATATCCGTCATCATTGATAGTAGGGGTGACGGATAACTGAATTCCTACATCCACAAAGGTTACCTCTTCAGATACTGTGGTCGTGGTCTGGCCGGTGGTGGTAGTGGTAGTTACATAGGCTTGTTTCTCGCCAACATGTATTCTTGCTTCCTGATTATTAATTACTGCCAGTTGTGGATTGGAAAGAATCTGTGTCCTGCCTAAAGTTTGTAAATATTTAATCAGGATATCAAAATCCTGTTTGTTGTTAATCATACCGATATGGATATTCTCTCCGGGCGCTACTCTTCTCTACAAGTCAGCGGCTTCCTCATTCGCGCCTAAAGCGAAGCCTCCTACACTACCACCTTGTTCCTTCAGGAATGCTGCTCTTGATTTCCAGCCACTGGTGGCACTCTGTAACACGCTAAAGGGATAAGAACCCAGATACGTCGTGCCAACTTTTTGGCCCAAACTAAATAAACCCTCCCACTCAATTCCCGAAGAAAGTTCATCTGAGAGTTTTACCTTGACGATTTTTGTATCAATCAAAACCTCTTTTGTCTTTTTATCTAAAGCCGCAATCAATCTCTCAATACCCTGCATCCTTTCTGGTAATGTCTGAATAATCAGCTGATTAGAACGTTCATCCGCTTTAATTGAACCCACCTTCTTAGCATCTAGTTGTGTCTTAAGTTGCTCTTCTACATCTTTGGCTTTTGCATACTTTAATTGAAAGACCTGCACCAAATTTCTCTCTTCCAAGGTGGCTAAAGCCTTTTCAATTTCACCGATCTTCTCTGGTGTATCCATTATAAGAGCAGTGCCTGAATCCGGCTCAACCAAAACCCTTCCTACCTCGCTCTTTAAAGTATCCAAAAGACTGAATGCCTGTTCAGGTATCGCATATTTAAGTCTAAATACCTTAACCCGGCGTATATCCGCAAATTTTTTCCCAAAAAGAGCCTTATATTCATCCTCAGTCATTACATTATAAATATCGCCTTCTTTTGTATAAGCCAGACCATTTGAGCGTAGCATAATATCAAATATATCCTTAACCGGCACATCTTGAACCATAAGCGTAATTCTGCCGGAAACATTCTTTGTGGCAATGATATTTAATCCTGCTTTCATCGCTAAAAACTTGAGCGCATCTATTACATCAATATTACGCAGGTCTAAAGAAATCCTTACCAGTATACTGCCAGGTATAGGCGAAACTGCAGCCTGGACCTGGTCTGAGGGGACCTGGACTAATTGAACGGGCGCCTCTTCAGGCCACAAATTATAAGCCATATAATGAAAGATAAGAATACTCAATAAAAATATGTTTCTTCTAGACTTCATCTTAACTCAATCTCTTCTCCAGCATAACTTAAAACAACCTTATCCTTAAAAATTGCCTGAACTTTTATCTCGCCAATCAGCTGTCCTCTTTTTATAAAAAAAGTCCTTAATGCCTTTGTATCCTCAACCATCGCATCCGGGTCATCAGACCATGAAATCCCTACCAGTTTTAAATGCTGGGTTGCCTCAATTATTCCTGAGGAAGGACCTTTGATGACGGCCTTTGGTATTTTGTCTACGGGCATTTTGAAGATATCCCTTGCTCTTACCTTCTCTAAGAAATAAGAAACTGCTTTTTTTGAAACAGAGGCTTCTTGAAAACTCACCGGCTTTAAATCCTCTTTTTTAACTTCCAATAATAAATTGGGCATCTTTTTTAAATTAATAAGAGAGGTAAAAAGATTACTTATAAAATAAAATGCTAAGACAAAGATACAAATCCCTAGGACCTTGCTTATTATTTTGAGATTAAACTCATAGTATTTTGGTCTCTTAAGCCGCCTTTTAAACCAATCTTTTAAAAAAGAAATCCTACCTATCCAAGCACTAAAAGAAAATAAACTCAAACCTTGATGTTTAATTGCCTGGGCATAACTCGTGCCTTTTGACGTTGGCTCTTCAATTAATTTTAATAACTGTTTTTCTGGAGTAACAAATCTTTCCTGTGCCATCCTGCCCTTATTTCCTCATCAATAATTTCTTTAATTAAGGCGGCATCCACGACAAATTTATTCTTTAATACCAAGTTCTTTAATGCCCGATGACAAAGCATAGTTATCTGCCGAGGGTAACCACGGCTGTATTGATAAATCTCTTTTGCCGCATCATCTAAAAATAGACGTATATTTGCGCTGTAGCCTGCCTGTTTTATGCGAAATTCAATCATCTCTTTTGTCTCATCAAAATCTAATGGATTCAAAGTGTATTTAAAACTGATGCGGTCGAAGAAATTAGAAATACTCATTATCTTAGAGTGCAGTTCCAATTGACCCAATAAAACAAGTTGAAGGAGTTTAAACTCATTGGTTTCATAATTAAGGAGCACACGCAAAATTTCTAATGAACTTTCGTTTAATTTCTGCGCTTCATCAATAATTAACACAATGGTTTTATCTTCGGTTACGCCTTTTTGAAAAAGAAATCTCTCCAAGGATTCTCTGATGTCTAAAATTGTGGGAGGGGCATTGCTTTCTATCTCGATTTCAAAATTTTTCGCTAATGAAGCAAGAAACAAATCTTCGTTTTCAAAAGAAGGGTCTAAGATGATATGGAATACGAAATCATCTCTTTGCCTTAATTCCTGAATAAGTTTTCGCGAAAGAGTGGTCTTGCCTGTGCCTACGTCTCCCAGGACTACCGAAAGTCCCCTTTTCAACCTAAGCTCTATGAGGACATTGGTTAAAGCGGTCTCGTGTTCTTTAGATAAATAGAAAAATTCGGGGTCAGGGCTGGTGGAAAAAGGCTCCTTTTGGAATCCTAACAGCTTGAAATAACTCATCTTTTATCCCTAAAATAATTATAAAAAAGGCCTGATTTCCTATCTGAAATCAAGCCTCCTATTTTAATCTCCCTTACTCTAAAGGTTTCAAGCATATTATACCATATCTTCTTATATTTCAATAAGCTTAGTCCTTATTTTAAATTCCGATTATTTGTCTGCGAATCAAACGCAAAGAATACCCCTCTTCTGTCAATTTTTTTATCTTCTTCAGGCGCTCTCCTACTATATTCTTGTCATAAAACCTCACATTTCCTTTTTTTAACGCTACAGGCAATAATCCAAAATCCGTATAGTGATTTATCGTTTGATAAGTTAGATTGTGTTCCTTCATAATCTCTCTTGCTGCCAGCATTTTATTCTGTCTATTATTTTTCTTTGCCATTCTCTTATTCTCTTTTCAATCAACCCCGTTAGAGAACTCTGTAAAAATATTAAACTTATCCTAATTACCGTAATTCTCATATATACCATAGAATTTAATTTTGTCAACAAAAAAATCCATCCTTTTTTTATAGGGATGGATTTTATTAAAAGATATTTTTGGGCTATTTCTTAAGACGATGCTATCTGCTGCTATCAATAGAGGTTATTCTTACCTCATCAAGCTCTCCTACGCTATCAAAATCCTTATCAGACAAGGTCTTTGTTACTGTAAAACCGTCGAAAACCTTGACTGCTTTTAATTCATTGATTTTTACATCTTTGCGGTATACATCAAAAGACTGACCTTCTACAACACCATTGACTCCTCCAAAATCAATCCAAATCTCTCTATTTTCTGAATCTTTCCCAATTATAGAGCCAAATGTCTTTTCCTCAATTACCTTTCCTAAATCTTCTTTTGTTTTTGTGGGCTCCATTTCAGGACTTTCCTTTTGTTCCTCTTCGGGTCTCTTTATCGGTGCAGTTAACCCTTCTCTTGGTTCAATCTTAATCATCTCTTTTTCTTCAAATTCGGAGGGGAGTCTCTTATTTAATTCTGCCTCAATGCTTCTTTTTGACTCTGCCTCTTTCTTTAACTTTATCTCTAAATCAGCGAGTCGGTTATTCAATTGTTTTTCCATTTCCTCCTTGTATTTTTTAAACCTTACTAATTCATTTCTTAATCTTACTTCCATCTCTTTCTTTTCCTGTTCTAAGCTTGCCAATTTAGATTCCGCATTCTTTAGCTTAACTTCTTTATCTTTTACAGATTCCATTTCATTATTTAGTTGAGTTTCTATTGCCTTTTTGGATTCCCCTAGGGCAGCGAGATTGATTTCAAGAGCTACTATTTTAGATTCTAAACCCGATTTTATATAATCAAAGGTACTAATTCTTGTCTGCAAAGATGATTTTTCCTTTTCTGAAGTTGCTATTTTATCGTAAAGTTCTGTTTCTGTCTCTTTTTTATTTTTATCTAAAAGGTTGGTTTCTTCTCTAAGTTTGGCTTCGGTACTCATTAGGGATGAAATATCAGTATTGAGTTTTAGCTCAGTATCTTGCTTAGCCTTATCTAAGTTAGCGAGTTGCTGGGTTAAGGAAGCGAGCTGGTCTTTGAGGTTCTTTTCTAAGTCCTGTTTGGATTTGCTAAGCTCAGCGAGTTGTTTGTTTAGCGTGGATGTAGCCTCTTCT
>CAYHAI010000083.1:0-9075 GCA_964354585.1 uncultured Planctomycetales bacterium | reverse complement strand
GGTGGCCACCTTTTGGCTGGATGCGGCTAAATCTTGGTAACTAATCTTTCGCCACTGACTATCTTTTTTAACCCGCAAGGCCACTTGCCCGGGAATCCGGGAAACGGTCTGGGTAAATATTTTATGGATGACTAAACTTTCTTCGCTCATGATATTTTCTTTTTCTTATCGGGCAGGCGCAAAAGAAAAATTAGGCCTAAGCCCATAAATAAAATTAAACTCAATAGCGCCACGCGGTATCCCCATTCACCATATGGGGCAAGGATTAATAATATCAATCCCCAAAAAATGGCTCCTGCTATCGCAGAAATATATCCGACAAGATTATATAAGCCGAATATCTCGCCTATCTTTTCCTGCGGAACAAGCCTTATCACCAAGGCGCGGCCTACTACCCAGGTTGAACCCAAAGCCACTCCTGTCACTGCACCGATGAACCAATAGAAATAAATATCTTTAGCAAATGTTCCGCCCAAAAAACAAATTACCCAAAGCATAAAAACAGCCACAAGGCAACGTTTATGCCCCAGGTAATCGCTAATAAAGCCCGAAAAGATACTGCCGGCCATGGCAAAGAAGGTGGAGAAGGTAATCAGATCGATTACCTGCGCCTCATCCAATCCAAAAACCCGCGTGGCATATACCGACATAAACAGGATAATGGCATTAACTGCGCATAAACCAAAGAATGCCGCTTTTAAAAAATCTAATAGCCCGGGAAAACTCTGCGCACCAAAAGCGCTGGCCTTTAGAGTGTTAAAGATTCCCTTTATTTTATCCTTTTTTAAAAAACCGATTAAATCTATCTTAATTTTAGGTGATTTATCTTTGATGAAGAACATGCAAGGCAGGGAAAAAATCAAGAATAAAAGCCCGGTAGGCAAAAAGGTAGCCTGCTAACCGCTTTTTAAGACTATGGGTTTAAAAATATATAACGCCAAAATAGCGCCGCTGTAGCCAAACATCTTTCCAATTCCTGAGACCAAGCCAATTTTATTCCCGGGACTAATATTTACCATCATGGCGTTATAAAAAACAATGGCGGTCTGACAACCAAAATTAGCAATAGCAAAAAATAAGAGCCCTAAAAAAATATTATCTCTGCCTAAAAGCACGGTAAAGATAATAGAAATTAAGGTCAGATATACCAAAAATGGCCTGCGCCTTTGCGTGATATCAGAAATAGCGCCCAGGATTACTCCAAAAATGGCCACAAAAAAGGTAGAGATGCCAAAGGTTAAACTATAAAAAATCTCCGGTTTATGTTTTTCTAAAGTTAACCAGCGCACAAAATACAGCGATACTATATTTAAAGCGAAGAACTGGTTAGACAAATCATACATCGCCCAAGATAGAATAAGAAAGGAACTTTTTATCTTTTCTTTATTTAGTTTCATCTAATGTTTTTCTAAAAAATCCTCTAAGTCTTTTGCTATTTCTATGTTGAGGCAAATCTTCTCTTGGGTTTGGGGATGGATAAATTCTAGAAACCGGGCATGCAGGCAGAGGCGTTTGGCCTTAATCTTGAAATCCCGGCGAAAGGCATACTTGGTATCGCCCAATATCGGATGCCCCATATTCTTAAAATGTATTCTAATCTGGTTAGTGCGGCCGGTTAAGGGCTTGGTTTCTACAACCGTAAAATCTTTTCTTTTTTGGATAACTTTATATTGCGTAATTGCGCTTTGGTCTTCGATGGGTATCTTTATTTCGCCTTGATTTTTAGCTAAATTTCCTTGCACAAAAGCAACATATATCTTTTTAACTTTTTTCTGTTTAAACTCATCCATCATCCTTTTCTGAATGGACTTTCCTTTAGCGTAAATAATTAAGCCCGAGGTCTCTCTGTCTAAACGATGGCAGGGGTGCAGACGGTATAATAGGCCTCTTTTGGCTAAATCTTCATTGAGAATACTGGTTAAGGTGCGTGATTCATTACGGGGGGTGGGTATGGTAAGTAAGCCCGGGGGTTTATTTACCACTAATAACCAATCATCTTCGTAAATGATTGGAATATTCATAGTTCAAACTATCTCGAGCATCCGCTCTATTGCCTTTTTGGCGCGCCGGCGAATTTCTTGCGAAACTCTTACTTCTTCTTTTAGTTCTTCTAATGCCCAGAGGATTTTTTCCTGGGTAGTACGTTTCATATTCGGACAGACTGCTGCCTCGGATGCCGGATAGAATTCTTTGGTTGGATTATCCTTTTTAAGCCGATAGATAAGGCCGACTTCTGTGCCTACGATAAATTCTTTGGCTTCGCTTTCGCGGGAAAACTTTGCCATCTGACTGGTAGAAAGCGCTGCATCCGCTAAAACGACGACTTGCGGCAGGCACTCAGGATGCACCATCACCAAGGCATTGGGGTGAAACTTCTTCTCTCTTTTTACGTCTTCGGGTAATATCTTTACGTGCGTCGGGCAAAAACCGTTCCAAGAAATAAGTTTCCTGCCGGTTCTTTTTGCGACAAAATCTGCCAGATATTTATCCGGTACAAAGATAATCTCCTCCTTATCCTTTAAAGCATTAACTACGGCTACGGCATTGGTAGAGGTACAACAAACATCTAACTCTGCTTTTACTTGCGCCGAGGTATTGACATAACCTACAACTGCTGCCCGGGGATGCTCTTTTTTTAACTTCCTTAGGTCTGCGGCGGTAATCATATTGGCCATCGGGCAACCGGAATTTATATCGGGCATAATTACTTTTTTATCCGGACAAAGGATAGAGGCTGTTTCGGCCATAAAATGTACGCCACAGAAAATAATTACCTCGGCATCGGCCTTGGCAGCAATCCGGCTTAATTCCAGAGAATCTCCTCGGTACTCCGCTACATCCTGAACCTCAGGGAGTTGATAGTTGTGCGCCAAGATTATGGCCTCGCGCTTCGTTTTTAGTTCTTTAATCTTCTCTTCTAAATTTTTAAATTTTCCTTTAGTCATCTTAACTAGAATACCCCCTCAATAATGCCGCCGCCTAGGGCTATATCTTTATCATAAAATACTGCGGATTGGCCGCAAGTTATGGCGAACTGCGGTTTTCTAAAATGAATCTTAATTTTATTTTTCTGAGGTATAATTTCTGCAAGAGTTTCCGTATGATTATACCTTATTCTTACCCTTAGGACAACTTTCTTTTTTAGACGCTCCCCGATAAAATGCGGTTCTTTAACCAAAAACTCAGTATTATAGGCATCTTCTTTTTCACCTACAGTTATCTGATTTTTTTTGGGGTCTATTTTGATAATATATACTGGATACCCTAAAGCAATACCTAAGCCCTCCCGCTGGCCAATCGTATAATACGCAATTCCTTTATGTTTGCCTAATATATTACCGTGCTTATCTACAACTAAGCCAGGTCTTATATCCGCGTCAATCCGCATTTTCAAAAATCCGCGATAATCTACGCCGGGCAAAAAACAGATTTCCTGGCTGGCTAATTTATCTGCCACGGCTAAACCAAATTCTTTGGCTAATGTTCTCACCTCATCTTTGGTATAATTAGCCAAAGGAAATAATATATGCTTAAGTTGGCTTTGGTTTAAACGATATAAAAAATAAGATTGATCTTTTACTTTATCTTTGGCCTTCTTTAATAGATAGTATTGCGTATTGCGTATTGCGTATTGCGCCTTCTCAATGCGGGCATAGTGGCCAGTAGCCAAATAATCTGCATCCAAAGAAAGTGCCTTTTTTAATAAAACACCAAATTTCAAATATTGATTGCATCTTACGCAAGGATTAGGGGTCCTACCTTTAAGATATTCCTGACAGAAATCTTTAATCACATAATTCTCGAGATGTTTTTGCATATTTATCGCATAGTGCCTTATCCCTAATTTATGACAAACCCGACGGGCATCTTCTATTCCTTGTAGCCCGCAACAGGCCGGTTTCTTCCTCAGAGAATCAGCTAAACCAAAGCACATAGTTATTCCGATAACTTCGTAACCCTCCTCTTTTAACAAGGCGGCTGCTACCGAAGAATCTACTCCACCACTCATTGCTACCACCACGCGCTTTTTCATAGATAGTGATTATACCATAATTTTTAAGGGACGTCTTTCCAAAGACGTCCCTGCTTTTTTACCAAGTAATTCGCAGGCCTGCTTCAACCCATCTACCGGGCTGGGGGATACCTTCTATCTCTTGATATTCGACATTAAGAAGGTTACTAATTTCTAAGAAGACCTGGGAAGCTTTATTAAGGCGGCAAGAGAAACTTGTATTCAAGAGGAACCAGCCATCACGGTGAGGTTTTCTTTTATAGGTAAATCCTATAGACTGGATGCCAAGGGGAAGATTAAAACTAAACGTATTATTAAATAAGTGTTTAATATAATTTGGACCATATTTATAAAGATATCCTGAGCCTTTAGCGCATTTATCAATATAAGTATAATTAGAATCTATGGTGAGGTTTTGATTTAATTTTAATCTCAAATAGGCCTCTGCTCCCTTTACCTGTGCCTCAGTAATATTTTCCGCTTTCCATTTTTCTGCTGGAGTGCGCCTTATCCAATCAATAAAATCTTCCTCCTGCCTTAAGAAAAATGTTGCCCCAGCCGAAAATTCTTCTTTTTTATAATCAAGGCCTGATTCATAATTTAATGATTTTTCGCAAGATAACCCGGCATCTCCGGTGGTAAAAGGGTCGTCATAATAAAGTTCGTGAAAGGTTGGGATACGTATACTTCTAGATATGCCAGAATGTAACGAATATCCGCCAAAAATTTTATATCTAAAGTTTAATGAGCCGGCGTAAGCTTGTCCAAAGTCATCATAATCATCAATCCGGGTAGATAAACCTAAAGATAGTTTAGGAGTTAATTCTTTACTGCTATCTATAAATATACTCTTATGCTTACGATTGTGTTTACCTAAAACTGTAGAGTTAATTCGTTCTTCGCCATATTCTAAACCCAAGCCAATTCTGCCCAAATTTTTAGTTTCCTTTTGAAAATAAATATTTGGGGTATATACATCGCTACGATGATAATTAAGGGCTTGCTTGGGTTTTGTCCCTGTCTTATCCAACACAAACTTATCGTAATGCCGACGCCATAAAAAATTCGGCTTGATAATGAAACCTTCTTTATCCAAACAAAAACCTGTATTTAATAGATAAGCCTTAATCCATTCCTTAGAAGGATAACCCAAGCCAGGCGTATAAAAATCATAGGCGCCGAATTCTTTTTCCAGATAGCCTAAATTAATATCAAATTGGCCATCTGGGATATCTAAACAGGAATTTAGAGTGGCAGCGAATCTCTTAAAGTCTGTATCATAATAAAACCCCTTGGATTCTTGTCTTTCCAGAGAGAACCTCGCTCCCAAGTTATCTCTTTTTTCTGTAATGCTAAAGGTACCGGACTTCGTTTGATGTGAGCCGAAACTAGATTCCAAGATCCTCTTTTTTTCTTTAGGTTTCTTAAGTATTATATTTATTGCCCCTCCTATTGCATCTGGACCAAATATAGAAGAACCTACGCCAGGAATTACTTCTATTCTCTGGATATCCTCTCGGGTTAAAGCAAGGTCGCAATTGTAATGTCCAAGCTTTGGGTCATTGACGCGCTGACCATCGATTAGAACCAAAACACCTTGGTAGGTTGAGCCGCGCAAGGAAAAATCGCTCTGTATACCGCCTTTTAAAGAACGGCTCTGTAAGTCTAAAGGCAAGGCGCCCAATGCTTCAATGGGCGAACTAAAGGAAAAATTTTTTAAGGTAGCAGATTCTATAGAATAAGAATGAAGCAGGTGAATTTTGTTTTTAGTAATAACTATTGTGTCTAAATCTAAAGGCGGTTGGTCTTTACCAAAGGTAAAATTAAAACAGCCAAACACTATGGTTATAAAAATTAACCCGCAACGTTTTATATCTCGCATAGGCCTATTATAAAACGTAGCGGGTAATTGTCAACTCAAGATTAATTCTTAGTTTACATTATCTGCAATGCACTACATCTCCGGCAGTAACTTTCTGGGTCAGGCCAGAGTCATTTCTGACTAAAAGCCCTCCATCTATATCGATATCCGCAGCTACACCTTCAATATGTTTGCGGTGAGAAAATATTTTTACTCTCTTTCCTAGGGTAATACTATAATCACGCCATTTCTCTAGTATAGGGCGGCCTCCTTCTGCTTTAAAGATTAAATAGTTTACTTCTATTTTTCGCAATATCTCCTTAAGTAGTTCTATACGGCTTACGTTTTCTTTTTTTTGTTCTTTTAGGGATGTGGCGCCACTGGTTAAGGTCTTTTTGTCATTATTTACATTTAGGCCGATACCAATAACTACAAAACGAATTTCATCCATTTCGGCATTCAACTCGGTTAATATACCAGCTGATTTCTTATGGTGGATTAGTATATCATTTGGCCATTTTATTTGCGCATCTAATCCGGTTGCCTCTTTTATCGCCTCGCAGATACTGACCGCGGAAAAAAGCGTAAGCAGGGATGCCTGATGTGGCAGAATTTCGGGCCTTAAGATTAAAGATAAATATATACCTTTATATTTGGGCGAGAACCAGTTTCTTCCTAGCCTACCCCTGCCCTTGGTCTGTGTTTCTGCTAAAACCAGCGTGCCTTCAGGCGAACCTTTTATTCCTAATTCTGTGGCCATATCCATGGTTGAGGAAATTTCATCAAAGTAATAAATCTTTTTCCCCATAAACTTGGTATTAAGGTGACGGGATATTTCGCAAGGCAATAATCTATCCGGAATAGATACCAACCGATAACCTAAATGCGGTACGGCTACAATATCATAACCCGTATCTTTGAGTTCCTGGATATGCTTCCATAATGCCTGGCGGCTGACTCCTAAACGGTGACTGACTTCTTCGCCAGAGACATAGTCAAGTTTTCTTCTTAAAAAATCTAGGATCTTCTCTTGCATGTCTATTTATTATAAAGCGGGGACATAGAGCGTAGTTTGTCGACGATCTTAGGAAGGTGTTCTAATAAGTAGTCAATATCTTCCTCTTTTGTCCATCTGCCTAAGGTAATCCTTAATGAACCGTGGGCAATTTCTGGCGAAAGACCAATAGCTAATAATACATGTGAGGGCTCTAAAGAAGTTGAGGTACAGGCAGAGCCAGTGGAGGCAGCGATTCCCAGCATATCTAAATTAAGCAAAATAGATTCACCCTCAATATACCTTATTGAGAAGTTAACGTTATTAGGAAGCCTTTTAGTAGGATGGCCGTTAAGATAAACCTCTGAGATTCTATCGGGAATTTCTTTAATTAATCTATCGCGCAAGGTCGTCTGGTGTTTTACCTCTTCATCCATCTTTTGCTGACACAAGTTTATAGCCTCTCCTAACCCCACAATGCCCGGGCTATTATGAGTAGAGGCGCGCCTACCTCTTTCCTGGTCTCCGCCGTGTAAAAATCTTTCAATACGCGTTCCTTTTCGGATATACAAAGCGCCTACGCCTTTGGGGCCATAAAATTTATGCGCGGAAACTGACAAAAGGCCAACATTTAAATTATCCGCATTTACCGGAATATGCCCTATGGTTTGCACGGCATCGCTATGAAAATAAATTTCCTTCTCTTTGGCAATTTTTCCAATTTCCGCAATAGGCTGGATAGTGCCAATCTCATTATTGGCGTGCATGATACTGATAAGGATAGTTTTATCAGTGATTGCTTTTTTAATATCGCCTGGAGAAACCAAACCGTATTTATCTACACCCACATAAGTAACTTTAAAGCCTTTTTTCTCTAAGAATTTACAAGGTTCAGTCACTGCGTGGTGCTCGATGGCGCTAGTAATAATATGATTGCCTTTTTTCTCTAAGGCATAGGCAACGCCAAAAATGGCGAAATTATCAGATTCTGTCCCGCCCGAGGTAAAAACAATCTCCTCGGGTTTTGCACCTAAAAATTTAGCCAGGGCCTCTCGGCTATCCTCTATTGCCAATTTTCCCTCTTGACCAAAGTGATGAATACTGGAAGGGTTGCCGAATTTATCAAAAAAATACGGCTCCATCGCCTTAACCACTTGCGGGTCAGTGGGCGTAGTTGCCGCATAATCTAAATATATTCTCTTCATCGCTTAATTACCTCATTTACGCTTCCGCTACGATAACCTTCCAAATCCACCGTAACATAATTATAACCCAATCTTTTTAATTTTTCTACAATCAAACTGCGCTTATTCATCAGCAGGGGAATATCTTTCTTTAGCACCTCTATACGGCAGAGGCCATTATAATGCCTTAGTCTTACCTGTTTAAATCCTAAATTCCTTAGATACATCTCTGCCTTATTTATCCGGCCTAATAATTCAGCAGTAACCTTTATTCCATAAGGAATGCGGGAAGCAAGGCAAGCAAGTGTCGGCTTATCCCAAGTAATAAGTCCTAATCTTTTACTTGCCTTGCGGATGTCAACTTTCGTAAAACCTACTTCTTGAAGTGGGGAACGTATTCCTAACTCTCTTTTAGCAATATTGCCCGGTCGAAAATCTAATTTATCCGATACATTACTTGCATCTACGACAAAATTTAATTTAAATTTTAAAGCCAAATCCTTTAACTTGTTAAATAACTCTTTTTTACAAAAATAACAACGATTTAGCGGATTAGCAGTAAAATTTTTATCCTGTAATTCGCTGGTCTTAATCACCGTATGCCTGATGCCTAAACTCTTTGCCATCTTTTTAGCAAAGGCTAACTCCTGCGCCGGATAAGTAGACGCATCTGCGGTTACGGCTAAAACTTTATGCCCTAAAGCCTCACCAGCAACTTTTAAAAGAAAAGTGCTATCCACGCCGCCGGAATAAGCCACCAATACCGAACCCATTTCCCCGAGGATTAATTTTAATTTTTTTAACTTATCCATCATATTACTCCACTCCCGCCTCATAAACCGCGTTAAAATTATGTTCCATAATTTTAACGCATTCGGCGGGATAAGTTCGGCCAGATAATTTATGTCGCTGCGAGCGAAAACGAGCGCTCCATAAATTATGGCCTCACTTAGAAATGCACTTCCATGGCGCGGGTGGGACAGACTTTAACGCAGAGTTCGCAGGCAATACATTTATTATCGTA
>CAYHAI010000082.1:0-7800 GCA_964354585.1 uncultured Planctomycetales bacterium | reverse complement strand
TTCATCGGCGCGCCCATCCTGGCTGCGCCAAAATTAGGAAAGGCATAAGGGAATTTTCCTTCTTTAAAATAGGCATGCCCTAATAATGTGGCGGTAGTAATTGCGCCTTGGCCGGCGCGGGCGTGAATGCGGATTTCTTTCATCTTAATAGTTTAATTAATAAAGATTTGACTATATTATAACTTTTTGGCAAAGTTGTCAAATAATTTCTATAAAAAGGGGTCAGGCGCTTTTTTCTGCTATAAAAAGGGGTCAGGCGCTTTTTTCTGGAGTAAAGCGGAGACTCCCGAAAGCAGCTTAAATATCTTATCCGATTTTTCCGTATCCAACGTACCCAGGCCGCAGCTCGGGCTTATAATCAGATTATCTAATAATAAATTTTTATCCAGGCCTTTTTTTACCAAGATATTTATGCCTTCTTTTAACTTCTCAACCAATAATTCAGCTGACTCCTTACCTGAAAATTCTTGAGTCGGCACAATACCCCAGCAAAGAACTCCTCCGCGCTCAAAAAATGCCTTAAGATTATCCGCATAGAGAACCAACCTCTCTAAAAAACCAAAGGCGTCAAAGTTAATGATATCTATAGTCTTGACCTCGGTAAATATTGACCAGTCAGTATTACCACAGCAGTGTACTCCGGCTAATACCTTATCAGACTTAATCGCCGTGGTAATCTCAGCCAAGCCCTTCACGACATCCTCCCGATTAATAGGAGTGTAGGCAGAGCCAAAACAGCCTAAATATGGCTCATCTATAAACATGATTATCTTTTTGCCAAATTTCTTAAAAAAATTAATCTGCCAGAGCGCCTTCATCGTCAGGCCTTTTAAAATTGCCTGCAAAAATACCGCATCATGTAAAAGCGCAACACCCTTTTCGTCATTAATGCTGGCAGCAAAGGTAAATGGCCCAGTAATCTGGCATTTGATAAATTCTATTCCCTTTAGATTTGTTTTTTCTAATCTTTGATAAAATTTATGCAAGCCCACGGCAAAATCCGTACTTATTTTAAAATAGTCTATGTCATTAGCAATGATGCGCTCATAAAATTTTTCTAATTCCTTTTCTTCGGGCTTAAAAACTAGGCCTTCACTAAACTGCTCCACCATCCCTTCGCGGGCATCCCGCTTAGGCAGTTGCGGCCAAAAAGGAATCTGAGGCGTATATTTAAAAATCAAATCTAACGCTGCCTCCGCATCCTGATGCGGCAGGCTCCCAATTCCCGTCGCTAATCCTTTTAATTCTACCATTTGTCTAACCTCTGGTATATTTTAGCGGGCCAGTCAAAAACACCCAAGCCACCCACTAATGTAATTATTTAAATTGCTCCTTTATTTTGGGGCGGGTGAAAATAAAGTTTCAAAAGTAAAAGAAATTTTATAGATATCAATGTCGGGTATTTCCTTACTTATTACTTCTTTAATATCAGTGAGATATTGTGCAGTTTTATCAGCGTCTTTTTCTAATAAAACTATATTGATATTTACGATTACTGTTTTATCTAATCTTTCTTCTTCTTTAGTTGACAGTGTAACTGAATGAACATTAAGTTCTCTGCTTTCCAAAATATTTTTGATTTCATTCTCTAATTTAGCTCTAAATTCTGGATTGCCTTCTACCACATAACCAAATGGTGGCGTTTGTGAATATAAATCTGAATTATGAGCTATGAATAAACATACAAATAATACTGTTATCATAAACGCTGTAACCCCAACTGACTTTTTCTTCTCCATCATTCCTCCATTTTTGCGCTTTTTTGCGGGTGACGAGGCGCACTTTGAACCTCGATGTATTTTGCGGAGGGATTTGTGAGCGCGCATTAGAAAATTTTCGGCACTTCGCTTCGCTTGGTGCACGAGGAATTACGGCGAACGGAGGATATCTTTAAAGCGTAAGCCTCTCCGAGAGAAAGCCGTAAACCGAAGTGCACGGCGAAAATTTTCAGCGCGCGAACAAATACCCGCAGCAAAATTAATACTTGCTAAAAAAAGCGCCTGACCCCTTTTTCATTAAAACCCTAAATTCTCACCGACCAAAATCACTTTCAATCTATCCGCTGTAACTTCTGCCTCAATAATCAGAATCTGGCAGCACATTCTTTTGTATTCGGGGAAAAGGCAAATCTCTTTGCGGCAGATACCGTCCTTAAAACAAGGCGTATTCCAATTCAGCCGCTTACAATTTAAAGGCGTGGCGTATTCCCTGGCGCGCTTTATCGCCTCCTCTAAATTTGGCGTAATTTTATTTATTCCGCAGACCACAATCACATTTTTGGCATAAGATATCCCAGCCGGCCGATTGCCATAACCGCTAAAAAATACCAGTTCGCCTTTTTCCGAAAGGGCATTGGCGCTAGTCAAATAATAATCTGCAAGGCTTCCTTTTTTTCTTAATTCTAAATTTTCTTCGCGACTTATTCCGGGTTTATATTGATTAAACACCTGATTACCCCTGCCTTCTAAGCGTTTGACAATGCCTAATTGGTCTAAGGTTACCGAGCCAGAAATACCGATGCTAGCAGTTTGCGGAATAATTTCTAAAATCTTATCTGCTGCCTGCGCCTTGTTCTCGCAATACAATCCCGTGATGTTTCTTCTTTGCCAGTTTTTAATGAGGTGATCAATTCTCTGTTCCATTCTATTGTCTCTTCTCTAATTGACGCGCTAAGCTATCTTTAAGTTTCTTCAGTTGGGGACTGACAATAACCGGATATTTATACCTGGGGTATACTTCTTTCAATCTTTGAGGAAACCGCGCAAGATTACTTTTGGCAAACAATCTTATCTTATCTAAAGAGGGTAACTTATAAATTATTCTGCCTTTATCCACCACTTTCATTAATAAAGGCTTGCCCTTTATTCTCTCTTTGTCTAACCCTAAAATATCTTTTATGAATCTGCCTTTTTTATCCTGCATCCTATAGACTTGTTTCCTGCCCGGATAGGTAACCTTACCCTTGCTTAATTTCATCGTCGGTAAAAATCTACCGTCTTCGTTTGTAACTTCGCTGAGCTTATAAATTACGTCTAAGCAAGGCGCATCAATACTGGTTCCCATATTCGTGCCCACGCCAAAATTATCTACCATTGCAGCGCGTTGGAGTAAATCTCTGATTTTAAATTCATCTAAATTACCGCTGGCAAAAATTTTTACATACTTCAGCCCGGCCTTATCCAGCATCTTTCTGGCTAATTTAGACAAGGAAACAATGTCGCCGCTATCTAACCTTATGCCCTGTAAGCGACACCCTCTCTCTCTAAGATAGAGCCCGATGGTAACCGCATTTTTAATGCCCTTTCTAGTATCATAAGTATCTACCAGTAAAGTTGTGTTTTTAGGAAAAGTGCTGCTGTAAGCCAAGAAACTATCCATCTCCTGCTTAAAGGACATCACAAACGAATGCGCCATTGTCCCCACCGCCGGAATTTTATATAATTTACCGGCCAACACACAAGAGGTGCCATTGAATCCGGCAAGATAAGACGAACGCCCTACTTTTATCCCTGCCTCCGCGCCGTGCGTCCTGCGCAAAGCAAAATCATAAACGCCTCTACCGTCTGCGGCAGAGACCACACGGCTGGCCTTGCTGGCAATCATCGTCTGTAAGTTTACGGTGTTCAGTAAGAAACTCTCAATAATCTGGGCTTCAATAATACAAGCGGTAACGCGGATAACCGGTTCATTGGGGAAAAAAATCGCGCCTTCAGGCATTGCCCAGATATCGCCTTTGAATCTAAAGTTATTTAAATATTTAAGAAAATCGTCGGAAAAAAGTCCTTGTTTTTTTAAATAAGCTATATCTTTATCGTTGAATCTTAAATTCTTTATATAATCCAATATATCTTCTAATCCCGCTGCAACTAAGTAAGAGCGATTTAGAGGCAGGTCTCTGACAAACAAATCAAAGGTAGCCAAGGTATTTATTTTATAAACAAAATAGCTTTGGGCCATAGTTAACTCGTATAAATCCAGTAGCAAAGAAAGATTATTGTTCATATTTTTATAATCTATTTTGGATTTTGGGCTTTGTCATTTGCAATTAAATCTTTATATTCCCGGTAAGGAAAATAGCTGTCCTGAAAAACAATGTATCCATTTTTATCCACGATAATATAGACAGGTACGCCTAAAACACCGTAAGACTGCGCTACCGTGGTATCTTTATCCAAAAGGACGCGGTAAGCTAAATAATAACTTTTAGTGAAATCTTCTACCACATCAGGAAGTTCTCCTACATTTATAGACAATACCTCCAAACCGTCTTCTACTAACCCGGCATAACTCTGATTTAGCGACCTTAATTCCTTCTGACAATAAGGGCACCAGGTTGTCCAGAAAAATAAAAGCACCGGCTGTTTATCTTTATAACTGCTTAAGACGCATGTATCCTGATATAAATCTTGCAATACAAAATCTCGCGCTGTTTTAAGTTCTTTACTTAAGCCATGCGGCGCCAAAAAAGAAATAAAGAAAACAACCATAAATATCAACCTTAGATATCTTCTCATCTTTATAGCCTCCTTATGCTCAGGGTTATAAAATATACCCCCATGCCTATTAATACCAACGCGCTGAGCTTCTTTAGATAAACCATCCACTTGCCTGACTTGGGAAGACTCAACAAAATCGTGCTAAAAGTACCCGTCAGAATCAAAATTAATCCTATGCCATAGGCAAAACTAAGCAATAGCGTCACTCCATATAACATATTCTTTTTTGTAGTTAAATAAAGTAAAATTGAAAACAGGGCCGGGGTTAAGCACGGCGAGACAACTAAACCAGAACTTAAACCGAAGAAAAATGCGGAAAGGTAATTTTGTTTTTTAGGGCCGGGCAATTTAATGAACTGCGGTAAAGGTATAGTAAATAAATCCAGCATCGAAACTCCAAAGAGAATAATTATGCCGCCGACCAAGAAATAGGTTAAAGGATGCGTGCTGACTCTACCAAAGACCGTCCCCGTTAAAGAAGCAACCAGCCCCAATACGGAATATGTCAGGGCAATGCCCGTAACATAAGTTAAACTTAAAACAAAACCTTTACGTTTTGAGCCGGCGGCGGTTACCCCTATATAGCCGGCGGTTATCGGTATAAGCGGGTAGACACAGGGAGTAAAACTTAAGACCACGCCTCCCAAGAATGCCTTCAGGTAATCAAACGCGCTTCCTGACAGAATCATCTATCCAATCTAAATATTTTTTGTTGCCCGCGATTATCGGTAAGGCGATTATCTCGGGCACGGTATAACTATGCAAGGATTTTACTTTTTTTATCAATTTACTCAACGCTGATTTCTTTGTCTTAATTATCAACAGTGTCTCTTTGGCCTGATCTACCTTGGACTGCCACCAAAATATAGACTCTATTTTATCTAAAATATTGACGCAGGCAGCGAGTTTATCTTTCACTAACGCCTTGGCAATACGCCTTGCCTCATTTTTATTTGCACAGGTTATAAAGATTACCACGTACATTCTGCTATCCGTAAATTTTTTTGACCAGCTTGGCTACCCGCGAACCCAACCTTATGCATTGTTTGGTGGCGCGGTTATCCGGCGCGCCAATAGCCACTGCGCCATAATGGTCGCCTTGGGAATCACCCTGGATAATCATACCATGGATGAGCATGGCATTCAAGATATCCAAAACCGTGGTCTCATTGCCGCCGCCCACATTGGCGCTGGAAGAAAATGCCGCGCCTACCTTACCTTCTAATTTGCCATGAAATTTTACCGATTCATCAAATAACTTTTTAATTTCTGCTGCCATTGACCCATAATAGGTGGGTGAACCAATTATTATCCCTTCGTATTTTAATAATTCATCGACATCCACAGACTTAACATCTTTTAGAATTACCTCCACGCCTTCTTTTGTTATCCCTTCAGCCACTAACTCTGCCATTTTCTTGGTGTTACCGGTCTGGGAATAATAAATCACTAATATCTTTGCCATAACTACCCCGCCTCCTCTACTTTTACTGACTTTATCCTACCAAACTGCGCGCAGGCATCAAATATAATTGTCGGGTCCTCTGTATCTATATTGATTTTAAAATTTTTGCCTTTATGAAGAACGTCGTCGCAATCAGTAATTTTTAGATTATTCCCAAATTCCACTATGGAATTCTTAATCATCTCAGGCGATGCATCGTTAATACAAAGGATAAATTCTAAATAGTACCTCGACATAATATATTTTCAAGGCCCGGTCAACATGATCACCGACATCATCCGGCCACAGCCTTTTCCTTCTTTGCGGTAAGAAAAAAAATCTTCGTTCTGGCAAGACGTGCAATGCCCAACATCAAATATATTTGCTTCCTTAATCCCTAAATCTAAAATCTGTTTTTTATTTGTTTGGGCCAAGTCCAAGTAATAACGGCTATTCTTTTCGATTACGCTATCTGAAAAAAAATTACCAAAATCTCTGCTTACCTCGTAACAGCAACTTCTTATGGCTAGACCAAAACTCACCGATAAATCTGGGCTACGGATATTAAACTCTTTTTGCATTAATTTTATCGTCTTGGCTGCGATATTTTCTTTAGTGCTTCGCCAACCGGCATGAACTAAGCCTACCGCAGGCGTTTTAGGGTCATATAAGAATATGGATAGGCAATCAGCAGTAAATACTGCCAAGGGTAAATTCCTTTTATCCGTCACTAAGGCATCGGTCTTAGCGATGGCGGTATCGTAAGATAAAGCGCCTTTGCCCTTGTCTTCTTCTTTGACGTATCTTACGCAACTGCGATGAACTTGCTGTGCGCAGACTAAATCTTGATAATCAATACCTAATTCTTTCAAGAAATCTTCGCGATTCTTTAAGGCATCTTTGGTCTCGCCATAAAATAGAGACATATTTCCTTGATGGCGGCTGCTTGTGGCGCGAACAAGATCAGTCTGCTGTTGCGGCATTAATTTCAACCAGTTTATCGCGGGACTTCTCACCTTTAATAATCTTAAGCTGATACTTTTTTATTTTTAGATACTCGGACAATAATTCTATTAACTGCATATTGGCAAGGTTATCTTGGGCAGGTTTGGTTAAATATACCTTTAAAAAACCTTTTTCTTTCTGGACTAAATTCCTGCTGGCTTTGGGTATTACGCGGACATTCAGAATCATTTCTTTGCAGCAACCTGATAAGCATCAAATATGCTGTATATGCCTAAAATACAGATACAGATTAATCCGGCCAAAAATAACGCTAGGCCCAAAATTAACACTTTGAGGGATATAATTTTTCCTAATAACCAAAATCCGATTAATATACTGCCGAAGATTAAAACCAGCATGCCCAGAGAAGAAATAAAAATAATCAGTAATCCTTTTTTAATCTGGCCATTGTAGAGTTGTCCGAGGCCGTTAAATAGAAAAGAAAGAACTGCAGCCGCCCCTGGATTTTTGGTGTCTTGATTCATCCTATTTAAACGATTATTTTTTCTCTATTTGCTTAGTATCTTGGATATTTGTCAACCTGTCGGAAAATCTATCCATCCTTTTTTGGCTATCTTCATACTTACGGCCGGCATTGGCAAGATGCGTGCCTAAAAGTTCAAAATCTTCTTTGAATTTATTAATCTCGTGGGATAACATATTTAAATTTTTTAATATCTCCTTGGCGTTCTCTTCTACTTTTAGGCCCTTCAGGCCCAAACAAATTACCTGCAGGTAGGCATAAAAAGTATTGGGTGAAACCGGGATAACCTTCTTGGATATACAGTAAGAGAAGAGGTCTTCCTTAATAATTATCTCATAATAGACGTTCTCCGCCGGGATGTACATCAGCGC
>CAYHAI010000081.1:0-12548 GCA_964354585.1 uncultured Planctomycetales bacterium | reverse complement strand
TAAAATATTGAAAGTATCGAGGACTATCGCAGACCTTACAGCTTCAGAACAGATAAAAACAGAGCATCTTTCAGAGGCAATTCAGTACAGGTCTCTCGATAGGGATTTCTTTGTTTAAATATTGGCTATACTTTTCAAACAAAGGTTAACCAACTGCAATAGGACTTTTTCCCTGTCTTTTCCTTTTAAATCTTGGAAGGAAATACCTGTTACATATACAGTCCTGCCTCTTTTGTCTCTTTTTTTCAACCAGACAATTTTTCCGGCAACCTTAAGCGGTTTCTTAATTGATGGGATATTTAATTCTAAGATTAATTTATCTTGGCCTTTAATGATTCTATCCATCTGGCCTTGATCTAACGCCGGCAACTCTATAGACATACCGCCTACGCTCATATCCTCTGCCTGAGATAATTTTTTGGGCCGTAACTTTAATATTTCTTTCTGTTTTTTAATTTGAAACCTGAGTATAAAGGGTTTTTTCATAAAGATACGCAAATCTCTGCGTCTTTCTTCTTCGATTATTTTTCTATCCATTAATGGCGCTCCTTAAATTTATTTTATTGTGGCGTTAATTCAAGTTTAAGAATCTCTTCTTTGCCCTGATTATCCAAGACCACCGAGTCTTTATTTATCTTTATGACCTTCTTGCCATCCACGGTATCTCCTTCCGCAACCACCTTATTGCCAACAAGGGCAAAGGGTCTTTTAATATCCCAGATTATTCCTTTTAGGTCAGTGCCTCCTGTTGTTGCCATGCTTAGGCCGCCGGAATGATCTGGACTAAAAGGGTTTTTCCGTCTTAATTCCTTGAGCAAAGGCTCAATTTTTTGCTTCTCTAGTTGTTCTGTTTGTCCTGTGTCTATTTTTTTGTGGGCTGATGCCCGGGAAACTTCTGGCGCCGCAGGCTTATTACAGCCTGCCAAAAATAAAATAGCTACTATAGCGCATAACAATATTGGCTTGTGTATTCTCATCTTAAATTTTTTTTATAAATATATAAATAGTCGCTTCCATATCGGTAACCACTCCCTGGGATTCAAGGCCTTCTTGTTTTATATGCATAGACTGGATGTTAAATATTTCAGGGGTCGCGTATTCTAATTTATAAACCAAGGACATCGTATCAAAATAACCCCCTTTTAAAGAAACATTAAAATTTATTTTCTGATAATAACTAAGCGGTTGCGTATCTAAGCCCGCAATAACTTCTTGGGGTTTGAAATCTAAGGCTGCAACCTTTAGATTATGCGACTTTGCCAACTCCCTAAAATTGGCGAAATAATCAGAAAGTCCATCATCAGCTACAAACTTTTGCTTTATTAGTTGGAGGCTATTTTCTTTCTCTTTTAGTTCTTTTTTAAAAATATCTGTGCGTTGTATAATCTGGCTATAAAAATCTATTAATTTTTTTTGAGATACAAATTGAAAATCTACTGCCTTTAGCTTAGACAGATGGGCTGGGATGAGGAATTGATATAACATAAACCCGATGAATAATATTAAAAGGACGCCTAAAATTCTTCTTTCCAGGGGCAGCCTCTGGAATAAGGGCCAGGCAACTTTGAGCTTATCTTTTAAAATTATTATTTTATCGCGCATTGAATAGTAAATTTTATACTTTCGGCATCCCCCTTAGAAGAGACCAGTTCCACAGAACTAAAATATCCGCTGCCTGAAAGGCTGGAGATATAATCAAAGATGGGC
The DNA here is from genome assembly GCA_964354585.1 of uncultured Planctomycetales bacterium. Taxonomy (GTDB): domain Bacteria; phylum Omnitrophota; class Gorgyraeia; order Gygaellales; family Profunditerraquicolaceae; genus CAYHAI01. The sequence goes on along the minus strand of CAYHAI010000081.1, from coordinate 10,841 downwards.
TTTTCCGTCACAGATTCTCCGTTTAAAACTAAATTTTTATTCTGGTTATCTAAAGAGATATCCGTTAACCATAAATTCTGCACCACCAAGACCATTGCCTTAGCTATATCTTTAAAATAAGAAGGGGGTTTTAGGCTGCGCATAATCAGCGCTGCCTCATCAGCCTGTTTCTTTAAAATATCGCTTTTTTCTTTAAGCGAAATGGCCTGGCGCAACTGGAGCGATGGCTCTTTAAGTTGGCGCGTAAGCCGCGATATCCTGCCCTGCAAAATATTTTCTTTCAGGAGAATCCATCCCAGGGAAATAACCATAGTGCTGAATACGAAAGCTAAGGCAATAACTAATAGATAAATCTGGTTTGAGCGGTATTCTCTTTGCGTTCTTTCTTTGAGCAAGAGATTTAAATTAAAAGGCCGGGGCCCTCCTTTATCCTGGAGCCTTAAGGCGGCCCCTAAAAGACAGGAAAAGGAAAACCTTAGTTCATCGCAATCTATAGATTTTTCTTTGTCCAGATAAACTTTGGTTAAAGGCCGGGAAAGCTGTATGGGGATATCGGGTAACTTTTCCTGCAGTAATGTATGTATTTGATTATACTTTACATCCAATGGATTAACGACGATGCGCGCAATCTCCTCGCCTTGCATAAATCTTGCCTGATAAAAATTCACCACTAATTTTATCGTCGATACTAAACGGTCAATAAAATTGGCCCTGTCTTTCTCAAAATCCAATATATCTATTTCTACGGAATGCAAAAAACGCGGCCGGTTTCCCTTGAGTATGCATATCTCTAAATACTTCTGGCCAACCAACATCAACAAGGTAACATCCAAAGTTGAAGGGTTTAAATCTACGCCGTCTAAGGCCCGTAAAAGAGACAATATCGGCACATCTATATCCACTAAATCCAAACCCGCCAATTCTAATGTCTTTAAATAAGACTCACTTAGCGCCTTAAAAGTAGCGCTAAAGAGAACGTTTATTTTTTTTACCCCCTCTTCGCTTATTTCTTCTAATTTATTAAAATCAACTACTGCCTCCTTACCTGTAAATGCCTGGTACTGGTTAAGCTCTGCTTCTAAGTTAAGGCGTATCTGCTCGTCAGAAAGATTATGGGGGAAACGAACCATCTTGGTAAAGGCGTAGGCGGGGTTAACCAGGGCAATTATTTTTCTAGTCGAGATATTCTTTTCTCTTAAAAATGCGGCTATTCTCTCCGCGACAAGTTTGGGTTCTATAATCACGCCTTCTTTTGTGCTGTCAGGGGGTAAATCTATTTTATTTAGATGGGCAACCTTCAGACCTTTTTCCGTAGCCTGTATTTCTAAAATTTTTATCTTATCTTGCGTAATTTCTAAACCCAATATGCTTTCCATTAATGCTCTCTCCAAGATATTATCGTCACATTATAAGGAGGACTTGTTCCCCGTACAGAAACCTTGGCTTCTAAATTAACTCTTTGGTCTGAGGTTAACGTTCCGATAGAGGTAATATTAGCAGGAATCGAGGCATAAGTCACGTTATAAGTATTACCTGAACCAGGAGTAAAGTAAATAGTAGTCCACGGAAAACTACTATTACTATTTCTTAATCTTGATACCGCGTATTCCACCCCTGCCTCGGCAATATAGAGCGCCTGATTTCTACGAAAGTGATTGCTGACAATTTGTAAATCAATGGTAGTAAGCTCAAAAAAGGCAACTACCAATAGAGAAATAATTATTAAGGTAAATAGGGCCAATAATAAGGCTACGCCTTTTTGTTTCATCAGGGCGAACTGGCTACAGATGCAAGGTTGGTAAAACCACTGATTCTAAATTCTTCATTACCTGCTGCGTCTAATTTTACTACCTGGTTATTGCCTGTATCCGCGACCCAACATTCGCCGGTAGCGTAGTCGGCTGAGACAGCGCCTGGCCGGTTAAAACCCGCTACATTCACTGAAAGCGCTCCGCTTAAGGAGAGTTTTTTGACGCGGTTGTTATTGGTATCGGCAACCCAGCATCCGCCGTTAGTAGGGTCGGCTGAGACAGAGCCTGGCCGGTTAAAACCCGCTACATTCACTGAAAGCGCTCCGCTTGAGGAGAGTTTTTTGACGCGGTTGTTATTGGTATCTGCGACCCAGACAGAGCCATCTTGAAAATTTACTGAAACCGAGGCTGGTTTCTTAAATCCAGTTAAAGTAAATACGAGTGCGCCTGTGGAAGAATATTTTTTTATGCAGTCGTTGTTGGTATCTGCGACCCAGCATTCGCCATTAGGATTAACAGAAACTGAAGCTGGCCTCCTAAAGCCGGGTAAAGTAAATAAGCGTGCGCCGGTGGAAGAATATTTTTTTATGCAGTCGTTGTTGGTATCCGCGACCCAGACAGAGCCATCAGAGGAATTTATGGATATAGAACTAGGATTATTAAATCCGCTAATCCAAATATCGGTAGATAGTTCCACTGCATAACTACCTGCGCCTACCCAGACCGGCCTATTTATTCTTACAACTGGCCTTAGCGAAATACTGGAAAAAATATTTATGGTATCGGGGATAAGGCCTTGGGGGTCAGAAAGATTCATGGTTATATCCATATAACTCACATCATAAGGCCTTGTTACTACTGCACCGCTGCTATTTTTACAATCTATCTTAAAATTAGTGAGAGATCTAGCCAAGAGCGCATTAGTTGTGGTAGTAGTAGTGATGTTGCGCATTACTAAGTCATTATCTCTAATTAAGCTGGTGATGTTGTTATAATAATAGATAGATGTAGGTATATTGTGGTAAAAGATAATGGTCTGGGTATCATCGGTATTTCTAAACCTGATAAAGTTGCCACTACCTGAAGCGGGAATCCCGGTTATTCTCTTTGCCTGCCGAAGACAACGCGACATCATCTCTAAACCCACCCGGCCATTCTGTTGCATTTCGGTTTTTCTATCACCCAAGTTCCAGGCCATATAAACCGTGCGGATAAAAGGCGTCATCGCCACCAACACCAGGGCAAGAATGCTGATGGTAAATATTACCTCAACTAAAGTAAACCCCTTATCTTCGGGCAACTTGGGTATAAAAAATAGTTTCATCTTGGGGTTTTTCTATATGCCATACCTTGACCGAAATCGTTTTTAGGTTAGCGTCTAAATTATCAGTTACATTATAACGGAAATCTTGATAGGGAGAAGGAAAGGCAGAAGAATTTGTATAATTAGGTGTAAAATTAGCGATGATGCGATAGCGCAGTTCTTCGGTTTTACTTTGGGCCAAAAATATGGCTGTGGTCTTGTGTTCTGCGCTGCGTTTGGTCTGCAGAGAGAGCGGCACCCAGCTGATGATGGGGATAAGGGCTACGGATAGGATGATTAAGGCTGCCAAGACCTCTAAAAAGGTAAACCCCCTCTTAAGTTTAAGATACTTACTCAATTACTACTGCTCCTGATGACGGCTCAACCCGTATCCTATGCTGACGCGTGGCTACGGAAAGATTTAACCCTGAACCATTAAAACCCGCGTTTCCCAAGGAATAGAAATCAAATTGGTTAGTGCCTGAGCAATTTACGCCTGCGGGAATTTTTTTGGTCTCTCCCACTTGATTTGCAGGCAAGATACTATCTCGATATATTTTATATTCTTTTTGGCTAAAATCGAATCCGATAAGGTAATGGCCAGCATTAGTAATGGCTAATTGCCGGGTATATCTGATATCTGAGGTAATTCCAGAAGTGGCAGTGCGTAAGGTTAAATTCTCAACAAAACCTCCTCCAAAACGAGGCAATACCACTGCGGCTAAAATTCCCATAATGATAATCGTCAATATTGCCTCAACTAAAGAAAAAGACCTCCGGCGGCTCTGCATAGAATAATTGATAAAGCCTTAGGCAGGAAATAACCCTGCCTAAATTAAAAATTAAGGATGGATATGTCTGGCTACGCGGTGTGAAGTAGTATTATAATTACCACTATAGTTGCTCGAACTGTTAAAAGGACATAGGGGAAGCGCATCAATATAGTCTGCTGTCTGCAGCGTAGCTAAAGTTAATGGATAAACTCCCAGCCGTACATAGTAAAGCTCGATTTGAGAATTCAAGGCGGCCACATTGGCATTACAAGCTACTCTTTGCGCTTCGGTTCTGGTATAAGTTATGCGCGGGATGACAATCGCAGCCAAAATACCCACAATGATAACTACCAAAATCACCTCTATTAAAGTAAAACCTCTTTTTTTAAACATTCTTTTTTCACCCCCTTTCCTATTTGGATATCTGATGCATCAGGTCAAACATCGGTAGATATATTGCCAAGGCAATAAAGCCCACTAAAACCGCTAAAAAAAAGGTTAAGGTTGGTTCTAATTTTACCACTAAATTCTTGATGAGCATATCAATATCTTCATCCAAAAAATCCGCGCACTTATCCAAGAGCGCGTTTAAATTTCCGCTTTCTTCTCCCACAGAAATCATCTGCACTGCAATCGCCGGGAAGTACTTCGCCTGCTTTAAAGCATCAGAGAGTTGTTTTCCCTGATTAATATCGTTTTGTATTGACTCTATGACACCGGCAACCGCTCTATTGCCGACCACTTCTTTGATAATCGTTAAAGCAGGATTTAAGGTCAGGCCGCTGCCAATTAAGGTAGAAAGCGTGCGCACAAAACGCGATATTGCAACCTTGCGGTTAAGTTGGCCAAATAGCGGAAGCCTTAATTTAAACTTATCTAAAGCTAAACTAAGCGTTTCATTTCGCTGGGATAGGCTTAAGAGATAATAAACCAGGCCGATGCAGAGCAAGAGGAGCCACCAGAATTTAATCAGGATATTGCTTAAGGTAATCAGCGCAATGGTCGGGCCAGGCAAACTGATATTTAACGTCTTATACACAGAACGAAACACCGGCACAACAGCGATCAATAAAAAAACTACCGCTGCTATGGCCACGATAGCGACGATAGTGGGATAGGCAAAACTAGAGGTGACCTTCCTTCTTAAATCCTCTTCTTTCTCCAGATAATCGGCTAATCTATTTAATACCGCAGGCAATGCCCCGGCTGCCTCGCCGGTTTTAATCAGGTTGATAAAAAAATTAGAGAAGGCCTTAGGGTGTTCTGAGAATGCCTTGCTTAAACTGGCGCCGTTTTCTACGTCAAACCTAATCTTATCAATGATGCTGCGAAATTTTTTGTTCTCGGCCTCATCCGCCAGTGCCTTCAATGCCCTAATCAGGGGGATACCGCTGGAAATCATCACGCTAAACTGGTGGCTAAATATCGCCAATTCCATATTCTTTATGCGGCCGAGATCCAGTCCTTTGAGAAAACGAACTTCCGGGCGGATCCAGATGATATAAAGGCCCATCTGCCTCAGTTTTGCTTTGGCCTCGGCGATATCCTTGGCCTCTAAGATGCCTTTTGTCTGTTTATCCTGGCCATCCTGGGCCAGGTAACTAAAATGTGCCATCTTAACTTTCCGTAGTAAAGATTACGCGCTTAATTTCTTCGGGCGTAGAAATACCCAAGACGACTTTCTCCAGGGCTGCTTGTTTGAGCGTAGTCATGCCTTCTTGCATAGCAACCTCTTTAATCTTAATTGCCGGCTGTTTTTCCAGAATAAGTTCGCGTATTTTATCGGAAATCTTCATTACCTGAAAGACACCCGTTCTGCCGCGATAAGTAGTTTGCATGCAATGCTGACATCCTCTACCCCGAGAGAAGATAACCTTTTCCTGGCGGCCCTCTAAACCTAACTCTTTAAGCATCTCTGGAGTAGGTTCGTATTCCTCTTTACATTCAGAGCAGACAGTCCGTAATAATCTCTGCGCCACTATACCTGCCAGCGCAGAAGAGACCAAAAAAGGCTCCACCCCCATATCAATAAGCCGGGTTATGGCTGAAGGCGCATCATTGGTGTGCAGGGTAGAAAAAACCAGGTGGCCGGTCAGCGCCGCCTGTATGGCAATGGTAGCGGTCTCCAAATCTCTTATCTCGCCCACCATAATTATATCCGGGTCTTGCCTGAGTATTGAACGCAGGCCCGTAGCAAAGGTAATGTTAGCCGCAGGGTTGACCTGTGTTTGATTTATTCCTTCTAATTTATATTCTACGGGATCCTCAATAGTCACGACATTCTTGCTTAAAGTATCTACCTTGCTCAATACCGCATATAAGGTAGTGGTCTTACCTGAACCGGTAGGGCCGGTAACCAGAATAATCCCGTAAGGTTTTGCAATCAGCGAGCTAAATATTTCTTGGTCGTTACGAGAGATGCCCAATTCATTTAACCCTAAAAGCATCCCGGTCTTATCTAGGATTCTGATGACCACTTTTTCGCCGGCAACGGTAGAAGTAGAGGCTATTCTTAAATCGTAATCTCTTTCATTAAACTTTAAAGACATATGCCCATCCTGAGGCCTGCGGTGTTCAGCGATGTCCATCTCGGCTAAGACTTTTATGCGAGAAACTAAAGATGGCTCTATGGGTTTAGGAATAGTGGCGATATCGTGGAGGATCCCGTCGATACGCAGGCGCACGCGCATCTCAGGATAGCGCGGCTCCAGATGAATATCGCTGGCGCGAGAATTAATCCCGGCGTGGATTAACCGGTCAACCAATCGGGAAATAGAGGTATCATCAACTCCTCTATCCAGGCGTATATCAGAGAGTATCTGTTTGGTCATCTGCTGCAGATTAAAATAGCGGTCGATTATGCCCTGGATCTCTTTTTTAGCGGCAATCATCGGCTCTATCTGGTATTTAGAGAGCGACTTTATTTCATCTAAGGCAATAAGATTTAAAGGGTCGCTCATCGCCAGAGAAAGCGTATTTTGTTCTAATTTTATAGGAATGACCTGATAATTGCGAATAAAATTCTCGGGCAGGACTTGCAAGGTTTCTAACTTAATATCGTAATCAGAAAGCCTGATAAAAGGAAGGCCTAAATTACGGCTAAAAGTTTGGGCAATCTGTTCGGAAGTGACAAAACCAAGTTCTAATAATATATCGTCTACGCTCTTTTTGGTGATTTTCTGTCTCTCTAAAGCTGCCTTTAGTTGCTCTTCGGTAATTATCTTATCCGCCAGCAGCATCTGGCCCAATTCGGTCTTTTCTTTTATTTTTGCTGAGGCCTGCTGTAAAGCGCGCGATATATCGGCGGAGCTTGCCAGGCCTTTATTGATTAAAATTTGGCCGAGGTAGCCGCCCTTTTCTTTCTGCTCCTTTAAGGCGGCTTCTAGGTCTTCGGCAGCGATGAGATTCCAAGAGATTAATATGTCTCCCAGCCTATTGCCCTCAGGCATCAATATACTCCCTAAATTGTCTTTATCATCCTGTATTTTTATAATTATATAACATTAATGGTATCCGGTCAAGATTATTGAGAGGGGATAATTAAGGTAGCGTAATGATGAAATCAGGATTTTTTTGATTTACAATAATTATTCTATCCTGATATTTTAAAATAACGCGGCAATTTTGCCTTAGGGAAGGCGCAAGTTTTAGAAAATCTGACTCAAACAGATAACACAAGCAGGGTTTAGTGCCGGATAGGGTTAATGCTTCTTCTAAGGATGGTTTATCGTTGACCGATTTAACTCGTTTTAATTCCTGTGAATAGAATAAAAGGGATGCCTTATCTTGATGATATACCATAAATTCATATTCGGGTAACTGCTTTAATAATTGGTCTATGGCCGGGGCCAGGCGGATAGTCTCAATAAAGCGTTTACTCTGAACTGGCAAAGGAAAACACAACATCACGATACCGGCGATAATTAAAATATATTTAATAGCGGCGGCTATCTTAAGTTTAACCGGCTCTTTAAATATATTCTCAAATGCCATACCGACTAATAATGAGGTTGCCGGATACATCGGCAGAATAAAATAGTGTATTTTTTGTCTGCCAAAGGAAAACACAAAAGGAAAAATAAGCGCCCAGATAATCAAAATATAAAATTCATAATTTTTATTTTTGCGCGCTTCTTTAATGGCCAGATATCCGCCGTAAAGCGCAAAGGGCAAGAAATAAAAATATTTGGTAGCCACTGCCCAAAGATAATAATACCAGGGCACGGTATAACCAGGGGATTTTAAAAGATGCAGGAAATTCCAATGAAACCAGGGATTAAATAAGCTGCCGTGGTCAAGCCAAATCCAGGCAAAAACCGGACCAATAGCGATTAATAATCCTAAGATAAACCAAGGATGAAAAAATTCTTTCCATTTTAATCTTATGGCTAAATATATAAACACAATTAGTAAAGGCGCTAATCCAAAGACATCTTTAGTCAATATTGCCAAGCTGGTAAACAGGCCAAATAAAAGGTAATATAGGCGGGTCCGCCTTTGCGCCAAAATAAAACTCAGTATGGCTAAACTGATAAATAGGCTCACCGGTATATCCATGCGGCATTGCCGAGCGAGCCTTATAATATGATTGGTGAAAAGAAAACTTAAGCCCCCAAAAAATCCTACCCACTTATCTTTGAGTAATCTGCCAAAATAAAATATCGCTCCTGCCAAAACCACGCCGCTAAGCATAGAAAATAGTTTTGCGCTGAAAGTGGATACCCCTAAGAGCTTAAATAAGCCGGCGGTAATCCAGATACATAAGGGAAAATGATAATAAAAGACCCCTTGGTATACGGGATCGTAGAGGCCTAGCCATTTATGGGCGCGTAAAATCTCCTTTGCCACCACGGCATAATTACAAGAATCGCAGTCCAAGCCGCCGGGAAGCCAGGCATAAGCAAAAATTAATAGCCCTGCTGCCCATAAGATTATAAATAATAGATAATTATTTCTTAGCCTTAGGGCTAAATTATTCATTGTTTAACTTCAGAGGCGATATCCTTCTGGATGTATACGTTTAATTTATCTTTCAGTTTCTCCAGGCATGCCTCCTCTTTGGCATCTTGCTCTTGTTGCATCTTGATAATCTTTTCTCTATATTTAGGGTTATGTTCGTATCTATAATCTGAAATAGCAATAAAAGGAAGGCGAAATATTCCTCTCATCGTCTTTAAGGTATAAATGCAAGGGTTCCAGAAAACCATCTTAAAGTGATTATCAATGTAGCCCATTTTTTTATAATAATGCTCGGCAATCCTGCGGCGCCTCTTAAACCTCTCTTGGGCTAAGGCTAAATTATCTGGTACGTTATTATCTTTACCGAGGGTATATTCTAAAATCGCATAATCGTCTCTTGAGGCCACATATCCTTTATCATACGGTTTTTCACCGCGCCGGAATTTATAAGTGGCGCAACCCGATAAAAGCATGGTTAGCAAAAATAAACTAATAATCTTTTTCATTTTTACATTCCTTTCCAAAATTATGCCCTAATCAAAGCCAAAGTTTCGGCGCGGGTCTTTTCGTTTTCTTTAAATATGCCTCTGACTGCAGAAGTTACGGTCAGGGTACCTGGCTTTTTTACTCCCCGCATTGACATACACATATGCTCTGCTTCAATAACCACCATACAACCCTGGGGCTTTAGTTTAGACATGATAATCTCGGCAATTTGCGTGGTTAATCTTTCCTGAACCTGTGGACGTTTAGCCAAGATATCGACGACCCTTGCTAATTTGCTTAAACCAGTAACACGACCTCCCTTAGGAATATAAGCGATGTGCGCCTTTCCCATAAAAGGAAGGAGATGATGTTCGCAGACTCCGTAAAGCGGGATTCCTTTAAGCAAAATAATCTCGTCGTGTTTCTGGTCTAAAATAACTTCTAATTCTTTACGCGGGTCTTGTTGTATCCCGGAAAATATCTCTTCATACATTTCTGCCACGCGCCTGGGCGTATCCTGCAGGTCTTTTCTTTTGGGGTCCTCGCCAATTGCCTCCAATATATCCCTGATTGCCTTTTCAATTTTTTTCTTATCCATATGTCCTCATTTCGCCGACTCATAAGATGCATAAAAATTTTCAGAGAAAATTTTTATGCATTCGTCGGCATAAGTTCGCACAAATAACTTATGTCGGACCAAATTCAAATAAAAGCTCCATAAGTTATGTGCTCATTTACCAATACAAAACTCGCTAAATATCTTATCCAGCAAATCTTCGGAAAATCTTTTGCCTAATATATCGTCCAGATATCCTAAGGCATCCTTAATGTCCTGGGCAAGAAACTCCAAAGATAATTTATTATCTAATGAATTTCGGGCTTGCGCAATAAGTTTTTGCGCCTCTCGGATGGCTTGGATATGGCGAAGATTACTGACTAGTGTTATTTCAGGACTGGTAACCTTACCAGCGTATACCAAATTAGCAATCGCATCTTCTAAGAGATTAATATTTTTTAATTTCTTTGCTGAGATATCAATTATATCTTTAAATCTTTTCAAAATCTTATTTTTCTCAATTTTTTGCTTTAGGTCTATCTTATTTATGACGGCAAGGGCAGTTTTTCTCTTTAACTTCTTAATCAGGGTTTCATCTTCTTTAGCCAATCTTTTACTTCCATCAAACACCAGAATTACTAAATCCGCCAAATCTATATATTTTTTTGAGCGCGAGACTGCTTTTTTTTCTATTAAATCATGCGGCTCAATAATTCCTGCGGTATCCACAATCCTTATGGGGATACCTTTTATATCAATAATCTCTTCAATAGTGTCGCGGGTCGTACCAGCAACCGGCGTAACAATAGAACGTTCCTGTTTTAAAAGCGCGTTTAAGAGCGATGACTTACCGACATTGGGCTTGCCGCAGATTACTACCTGTATGCCTTCACGAAATATCCGGCCCTGTCTTGAAGCATCCAAAATATCTTTAAGTTCTTTATTTACCTTGTCTAAACTCTGGCTAATTTGTTTTAGATTAACCGCGCCAATTTCCTCTTCGGGAAAGTCAA
>CAYHAI010000080.1:0-5379 GCA_964354585.1 uncultured Planctomycetales bacterium | reverse complement strand
TTGGGATAACTTTTTCTATTTTTATAATAATATGCGCAAACCTCGGTGGTAATGGTAAAGCCCGGCGGAACAGGAAGCCGTAAATTCTTATGCCCGGCCATCTCTGCGAGATTCGCCCCCTTACCCCCGAGCAGATTTTTCATGCCCTCATTTCCATCTGCCTTTGTTCCGCCAAAGAAGTAAACAAATTTTTTTGCCATTACCTCTAAACCTCCCTTTAGTTTTAAAAAAGGGGTCAGGCGCTTTTTCTAAAAAGCCCCCCCTAAATATTCTTTTAACTTATCAATACTAATGCGATCCTGCAACATCGTGTCGCGATCACGCACGGTAACTTTTTTATCCTCCAAGGACTGCACATCCACAGTAATACAATAAGGCGTGCCGACTTCATCCTGGCGACGGTAGAGCTTGCCAATCGCGCCGGTATCATCATAAATGGTAACAAAACATTTCTTTAAATCCACGCTGATTTTCTTCGCCAATTCTACAATCTCCGGCCGATTACGCAAAAGCGGAAAAACTGCTACTTTTGTCGGCGCTAAATCCTTGTGTAATTTTAGAACTACCCGTATTTCATCTTTTACTTTTTCCTCATGATAGGCATCCACTAAAAATGCCAATACACTTCTATCCACGCCACCTGACGGCTCAATGATGTAAGGATAGAATCTCTCTTTTGACGCATCGTCAAAATATTGTAAATCCTTGCCGCTTATTTTTGCATGTTGTTTTAAATCAAAATCCGTGCGGTTGGCAATGCCCTCAAGTTCCGACCATCCGAACGGAAAATTATATTCTATATCCGTGCAGGCCAAGGCATAGTGCGCCAGCTCATCTTTAGTATGCGGCCGCTTGCGTAAATTTTCTTTTTTTATGCCTAAATTGATATACCAAGTAAAACGGCCTTCAATCCACTCTTCTAATTTCTTATCTGCATCTTTGGGGTTAACAAAATATTCTATCTCCATCTGCTCAAATTCGCGGGTGCGGAAGGTAAAATTTCCCGGCGTAATTTCATTTCTGAAGGCCTTGCCAACTTGCGCTAAGCCAAAAGGAAGTTTAGGGTGCCTTGAATCTAAAATATTCATGAAATTCACAAACATACCCTGGGCAGTCTCCGGACGAAGGTAAATTGAACTTGCCTCATCCTCAACTGCGCCTTGATGGGTCTGAAACATTAAGTTAAACGGCCTTGCCTCGGTTAACTGGCCGCCACATTCCGGGCAAATCTTGTTATCTTTTAGATCCGCAGCCTTAAATCTTTTTTTACAGGATTTACAATCGCTTTTTAAGTCAGAAAAACTCTTCAAATGCCCGGATGCCTCCCAGACCTTCGGATGCATTAGGATTGCCGCATCCATACCTAAGATATCGTCGCGCTCATAGACTACAGCCTGCCACCAGGCATGCTTAAGATTATTCTTCAATTCTACGCCATAAGGGCCATAATCCCAGGTATTGCTCAAGCCGCCATAAATCTCCGAGGACTGAAAGATAAAACCCCGGCGCTTACATAACGAAACTATTTTATCCATTAAGTTCTCATCCATAATCTTTTATTTTTAACGTATATTAGGTAAAAAGTCAAGCGAAAAAGGGGTCAGGCGCTTTTTTGAAGTCAAGTGAATTCACTTCGTGCTATCCGCTGTCGAGATAATCGCCAGCACCTTATCTAAATTTAAACTCGCGCCTCTATCTTTGATATAAACCTTAAAGAAATCGCCCTGTTTATTAATGACATTACAATCAAAATAATTATCGGGTTTGCCCAAGTTATAATTAATGAAGCCTCTTTTATCGCCCATGGCAAACTGCGCCATAATTACATTTCTCTGCTCGCCTAAGTCCGGAATAAATATGCCTTTCATCACCACGAAGAAAACATCAGTAAGGTTTTCTATATTTTTTAACTTGGCGTACATTACGCGTTTTATGAATTCATAATTATCTTGCACGCCTTGCTTCTTTACTTTGGGAAATAAGTCTATAAAGAAATTTGGCCTTTGGTAAAGCAGATAAATCACCGCTTCTTGATGTGGCCGTTTCATCTTTTTATAATAAACTTTTTTAATTGTCTCCTGATATACCGAAAAACCCCTGGGTATCTTGATGGTCATCTTAGGAGATTTATAGGGCAATAATTCTTGGAGATACCCTTTGTTTATTTCGGGGCTGTTTATCTCTTCTAAGGGCGCGATACACAATATAGGTATTTTTTGGCAGTCGCCGATACCGGACTGAACATAGAGCCTTAAAATATCCGGTCCGGCAAATTTTGCCACAAAGGCAAGGCAAAATAATAAAACAATAGCAATAGCAATATTTTTAGTCAACTTATTTCGTCCCATCGCTTATAATTTTCTCAATTCCTCTTCTTTTATGGTAAAACTATGCTCTTTAGTCGGAAATTTACCCTCAACCACCTCAAATTTAAACTCTGCGATTGCCTTGGAAATCTCGGGCGATAAATTAATGTATTGCTTGACAAACTTGGGCTTAAATCTTTCAAACAATCCTAATAAGTCAGGCGTAACCAGAACTTGCCCGTCGCAATGTATGCCTGCGCCAATGCCGATGGTGGGTATTTTAAGTTTTCTAGTAATTAACTCGGCGATTTTGTCAGGGACACATTCAAGCACAAGAGAGAAACAACCCAATTTCTCCAAGGCAACGGCCTGTTCAATGAGGCGTTTAGCTGCTTCAGCGTCTTTGCCTTGCACTTTGAAACCACCTTGTTTTTCTGCGGTCTGCGGCGTCAGGCCAATATGCCCCATCACCGCAATGCCTGCCTGAATAATTTCTCCGGTTACTTCCAAGCATTTATCAAACCACTCTAACTTCACCGCGTCGCATTTTGCCTCATTAATAAATCTTCTGGCATTTTTTACTGAATCTTGCGGATTTATCTGATATGATTCATAGGGCATATCACCAATTACCAAAGCACTTTTTACTGCGCGCGTTACTGCCTTGGCATGATGAATCATCTCCGTCATGCCCACCTGCGTGGTTGACTCTAAACCTAAAACCACGTTGGCTACCGAATCACCCACAAGAATCATATCAATGCCTGCCCTATCAATCAAAGAAGCCAAAGGATAATCATAGGCAGTGAGCATTGTAAGCTTACGCTTACCTTTCATTGCTAAGATATCCTGAACAGCGATTTTGTTTTCCATATCTTAACCCTAACCCAATCGCACCGCGTAGGTGCGGGTGGTTTGAATTTTGATATATTTATCTATTTCAACCGCGGCTTTCTTGCCTGCGCCCATTGCGGAAATCACTGTATCCGCACCGGTGATAATGTCACCGCCAGCAAAAACTCCGGGGATAGAAGTCATAAAATTTTTATCTACGGCAATTGTGCCATCTTCGTTAGTCTTCAGATTCGGCGTAACCTTAGGCAATAAAGGATTGGGGCTTTGGCCAATGGCCACAATTACCGTATCTACATCTAAAATAAAATTAGAGTCTTTTACCGGAATCGGCCTTCTTCTACCCGATTCATCGGGTTCGCCTAATTCCATTTTAATACATTCCAGGCCTTTGACAAATCCTTTTTCATCGCCTAAAATTTTTACCGGCTGGGTTAAAAGTTTAAAAACTATGCCTTCGGCCAAAGCATTTTCTACTTCTTCAATACGTCCGGGCATTTCTTTCTCAGTGCGCCGATAAGCCAAGGTTACCTCTCTTCCTAATCTCAAGCCAACTCTGGCACAATCTAAGGCAACATTGCCACCGCCAATAACCGCCACCTTCTTACCTATATTAATCGGCGTAGCGTATTCAGGGAACTTATAGGCCTTCATCAGATTTACTCGCGTCAAAAACTCATTCGCTGAATAAACCCGGTCTAAATTCTCGCCCGGTATGCCTAAAAACTGCGGCAGGCCCGCGCCTACAGCAATAAATATGGCCTTAAAACCATCTTGGAATAAATCCTCTATAGCATAAGTATTGCCAATGAGAGCATCCGTTTTGAGTTCCACACCCAGGCTCTTGATATATTCAACCTCATTATGGACTATTTGCTTAGGTAAACGGAATTCCGGGATGCCATACACCAGCACACCGCCGGGCAAATGTAAAGACTCAAAAAGCATAACCTGATAGCCCATCTTTACCAAATCCGCTGCACAGGTCAAACCCGCCGGGCCACTTCCTACTACGGCGATTTTAATATTTTTAGCGTTTACCTGGTGACCTGGTGACCTGGTGACCTGGTGACTTATTTCATAATCCGCCGCATATCTCTCCAGCACCCCAATATTAATTGGCATCTTTTTTTTATTAAGGACACAGGCCACTTCACATTGGTCTTCTTGCGGACATACCCGGCCGCAAACCGCAGGTAGATTATTTTTTTCTTTTATCTTCTCCAGCGCCTCCTTGCGTTTTCCTTCTTTGATTAGTTTTATAAAAGCCGGAATATCAATTTCTACCGGGCAGCCTTTAACACAAGGCGGATTCTTGCATTGCAGGCAGCGCTTAGCTTCTGCCTCTGCCTCTCTTTTAGAAAAACCCAAAGCCACTTCAAAAAAGTTTTTTATCCGCTCTTTGACAGGTTGTTGGGAAACTTTTTGGCGCATATTATTTAAGAAAAGTGGTGATAAATAAAGCGATAGAAAGACCAATCATTCCGACAATAGTAATTATAGTAAAAAAATTATAAATTTTAGAATTAGTGTATTTGCCCATCAGCCGTTTATTGTTCACCAAGAGGAGCATGAAAATTAAGACAAATGGCAAGAGTATGCCATTACTGGCCTGAGAAAGAAGCATAA
This sequence comes from uncultured Planctomycetales bacterium, assembly GCA_964354585.1. Taxonomy (GTDB): domain Bacteria; phylum Omnitrophota; class Gorgyraeia; order Gygaellales; family Profunditerraquicolaceae; genus CAYHAI01. The sequence continues at coordinate 592 of CAYHAI010000080.1, read as the reverse complement.
TCGGGATGAGTTTTACATTGGGTAATAATATTATGGCGGCGCCGATAATGATAATCGCAGTATAAAGGGTATAAAATTGCGGCGCCTCTCGAAAACGCCGGTTTACCCCTACCTCCCAACCCATACCTTCGCAGACTGAATATGCCGTGGATAAAGGCAATATACATGCGGAAAAAACCGAGGCATTCAGCAGGCCAAAGGCGAATAGATAAAAACAATATTTACCCGCCAACGGCTTAAGCGCCAAAGCCGCGTCCTTAGCCGTTTCTATTCTAATGCCGTGCCTAAATAACGTATTTGCGCAGACAATCACAATAAATATAGCCACCAGATTAACCACAAAAGCGCCCACGATTACATCGAGTTTGCTGTATTTGTAATTTTTTAATTTTATTTTTTTTTCCACCACCGATGACTGTTGATAAAACTGCATCCAGGGAGCAATGGTGGTGCCAATTACACCCATGAGCATAAGAAGATAGGTCTTGTCAAAATGAAATTCCGGCCTTATTGAGCTCTCTAAAACCTCATTCCAAGCCGGCTTTGATAAAAATCCGGAAATAATATAAGAAAAATAAAATATGCAGGCAGC
>CAYHAI010000079.1:0-2644 GCA_964354585.1 uncultured Planctomycetales bacterium | reverse complement strand
GGAGAATTTCATTTGAGCTACACCTGAGCCGGTGTCAGTGGCAGAGAGATTTAAGGTGACATTGATAGAGTTGGTATAAGCAGCATTATTGTTAATACTAATTGATCCGGTGGGTGGGGTGGCGTCTGTAGTAGTAAAGGTATAATCATCTGATACAGCTTGATTACCCACAGAGTCTTTGGAGATGGCGCGGTAATGATAAAGTGTATACTCTTTAAGATTGCTGATGGTTACAGCCAGAGAAGTAGCAAGCGTTTTAGATACAGAACTCTTATAGCCATATGCAGCGGTTAGCCCATATTCAACCTGAGCAGTAGCAGGTTCATCGGTGTTCCAAAATACCTTGGCACTGTTAGAGCTAATCTCAGAAGCACCCACATTAGAAATTATAGGCGCAGTGGTATCTAAGGTAATGGTGTCAGAGTAAACAGCTGACCAGTTACCTGCTCTATCTTGAAATTTAACATAGACGGTTTTAGTGCCGTCTCCCGCAGGTATGCTCCAGGTTTTAGTAGTGGCGTAAGCCTCAGGGCTTGACCAAGTAGAGTTATCATTAGAAAGCTGCGTCTGGGAGACCCCTGAAGGCTTATCGCTAGCAGAGAGGTTTAAGGTAACGGTAGTAGAGTTGGTTTTGGCAGCACCTTTGTTAATTTGAATGCTTCCTGTGGGTAAAGTAGTATCTAAAGTTATGCTATCAGAATATGCCCTTGACCAGTTACCTGCGCTATCCTTGTATTTAACGTAGACTCTCTTGATGCCGCTACCAGAGGTTAAAACCCAGGCTTTGGTAGTTGCATAAGGCTCAGGGCTTGACCAAGTAGAGTTATTGTTGGAGAATTTCATTTGAGCTACACCTGAGCCGGTGTCAGTGGCAGAGAGATTTAAGGTGACATTGATAGAGTTGGTATAAGCAGCATTATTGTTAATACTAATTGATCCGGTGGGTGGGGTGGCGTCAGCAGCAGAAGCAAGGCTTGTAAACAGACAAAAAAATAAGACTAAGCTTACTAACTTTATTATATTCGGCTTAATCTTTTTACTTTGTGGCATTGCCTTCTTTCGTCCTTTACTCCGTGGCCAATGTGCTAAAAATATAACACATAACTCTATAAATTGCAAGTAGATTTTTCTCGAATTAAATCTAATTGATTTTTAGTCAGTTAGAGCGGCCTCAAGCTTGATTTTTTACTACTAGTTCTTGACCCAAACCAACTTTCTTTCCAATAATCTATTTGGAGAGTAGCAAACTGGAGAGTAGCAAAAGCCCAAGAAAATTAAGCTTTGCAAACAAAAGCTGCTTCCGTAACCATACTCCCTATTCTCTGATTAGAGCAAATTTTGACTTTAGAGGTATTTTATCAGATTGGACATTAATGAATAGGATTAAGGGGGATTCAGGGCTAGATTGGACATTTTTTTGGGCTTAAAAGGTCTCCTTATTCCAAATAGGTATAGATTTTTCCCTTGTAGTTACGCAGGACGTATTTCCCTTTGGCTTGGGAGAGGATATAATTTGGGCCAACGGGGATTTTGCCTCCGCCACCCGGCCCATCTATCACATAGATAGGTACGGCATAACCTGAGGTGTGACCGCGCAGTTTTTCCATAATATTTATACCTACTGCCACGGGAGTCCTAAAGTGCTGCGTCCCTCTTACCGGGTCACACTGATAAATATAATAGGGCCTTACTCTTATCTGCAAAAGTTCGTGCATTAGTTTCTTCATAATATAAGGCCGGTCGTTTATGCCTTTTAAAAGCACAGTCTGGCTGCCTAAGGGCATTCCCGCCTCCGCTAACATATCGCAGGCAATCTTGCAGCGCTTGGTAATCTCTTTAGGATGGTTAAAATGGATGCTGATCCAAATCGGCGAATATTTTTTGAGCATGTTAACTAAATTTTGGGTGATGCGTTGAGGTAAGGTTACCGGCAGGCGTGTGCCGATTCTTAAAAATTCCACATGTGATATGGAACGTATCTTCTGGATTAAACTCTCTATCTCTTCATCCTCTAAAATAAAAGGATCTCCTCCTGAAATAAGCACATCTCTTATTTTGCGGTTTTGTTTTATATATTCAACTGCCGCATCAAATTTCTCAGGAGAATTACTTTCCTTATGGTCGCCTACTAATCTTCTTCTGGTGCAATGCCGACAATACATCGCACAGTGTTCGGTAGCCAACAATAAAACTCTGTCCGGATAACGATGCACTAAATGCGCTGCAGGCGAATCTCGGTCCTCTGCGCAAGGATCAACCATCTCGTGCGGAGAAATAATCGATTCAGAAATCACCGGAACTGCCTGGCGCCTTAAAGGACAATTCGGGTCTTCCGGGTCAATTAAAGTTGTCCAATAAGGCGTGATTGCCAAAGATAATCTTCCGCTTGCCTTCTTTATTCCTTCTTCTTCTTCGCGGGTTAATTTAATAATCTGGGCGAGTTCTTCTTTGGCAGAGATTCTATTCTTAATTTGCCAGTGCCAATCTTCCCAATCCAAAGGATTGACATCTTTAAAGAGACTGATCTGCTGATAGTCAAGAGAGCGCCGGCTAGGACGAACCGCAGCAATGGTTTCGGTTTGTATTTTTGGGCTTTCAACGGCTACAGTATTATTATTCAATTTAACCCTTTCCTTTCTAAGGC
>CAYHAI010000078.1:0-5285 GCA_964354585.1 uncultured Planctomycetales bacterium | reverse complement strand
TCTGGAAACTATATTGCTTCCACTCCGGGCTATTTACGAATGTCTCTGTAATCTCCTCGCCGTCTAATTCCACGAGCATATAAGGCCAGATACCGTCTGCCGGTGAACCCATGGCTTGAATTTTAAGCATAGCTTTACCCTTAGGCACATTTATCACCGCATCCACTGTCCCAGTCCAATACATATTTCCGTTTTCATAAACACCATCTCCACTCCTGGACTTACCTTGCCAGGATTGGCTAAGATTGCCTTGCTTAATTCTTTCTATTCTCTTTAATTTCTCTCTCTTCTCTTGGCTAGACTCCACAGGCCTGATTTTGCGAAATCTATCCAAAACCCATTCCTGTTCAACTGCATTAAGATTATCCCACACCTTCATCCCGGCATAACCCGCAGAATAAGATGTATTAAAACCATTGGGGTCATTCTTGAGCGCTTTCTTCAAATCATCCAGCCCAGAACCGAGTTTACCCTTAAATTTATCCTTATCTGACAAAAATAATTCTAATTTTACCTGTCCCGAAGATAAAGCATATTCCGCGCAGCAAGGGTTTAGCTCTAAAGCGCGGCTGTATAATTCTTCTGCCATCTCCAACCAGGCAATTCTATCCTCTTGATAAACGCTCTTGTCTCTTAAAAAATCCCCGTATCCGGCAAGATATTGCGCGTTAAAGGGGTTGAGTTTTACGGCTAATCGGTATTTCCCTCTCGCCTCCTGCCAGAGGTAAATAGATTCAAGCTTCTTGGCGGAGTTGAATTCTAAATCTGCGGCAAACTGCAAAATTATCGCAGCTATCACCAAAATAAAAACCACTATTAAAATAATATTAACCCCCGTTCTTCTTAACATAGCTTTATATTATAAAGCAAAATTGTTAAATTTGCATTAAGAAATTTCCCTTCTTCCTCCTCCCCCCAATAATCCTTGCAAATCCAATCAACAGTGCTATAATTATAATTAAGGAGAAACAAAAATGTATAATTGGAGCGTTGATATTAAACAATTAAAAAAACACCCCGAAAAAGCAATAGTTTGGAAACTTGAGCAAACTATTAATTACGGCCTGAACGGTGAAAAATTGGATATAGGCCTGACGCGAAAATATTGGAACAGGCTCTGCATTGACCCCGCAAGAAAGAAATTCCTAAAATTCATATTATGGCCAAGAAAATCTTAACTCCCCTCCAAGAAAAATTCATCAGCCTATTAGCAAAAAATAAAACTTTAACGCGCCAATTTTACCTTACCGGCGGCACTGCCCTTGCGGCATACTATTTTCAGCACCGTTATTCAGAAGACCTGGATTTCTTCTCTCTAAAGCAAATAGATATTCTGGCATTGAATATTTTCTTAAAGCAATCAAAATCAGAACTTCAGATTCAAAAGATAGACTTTCAGCAGAGTTTTAACCGGAACCTGTTCTTCTTGCATACTAAAAAAGATATTTTAAAAGTAGAATTTACTTATTTCCCCTTTGAACTGATAGAAAGGCCTGTCCTTAGAAATAATATATTAGTAGACAGCATAACCGATATAGCCGCTAATAAAACGTTCACCGTATATCAAAATCCTCGCGCCAGAGATTTTATAGACCTTTATTTTATCCTAAAGGATTATAAAAAACTCTCTTTTCCAAAACTAATCAAACTGGCAAGAAGTAAATTTGACTCCCAGATTGACCCTATTCAATTAGGCGCCCAGCTAATAAAGGCAAATGACATTCAAGATTTACCCCGTATGCTTATAAAAATTGACCACGGCCTATGGCGCAACTTCTTCCTCTTGCAAGCAAAATCCCTCTCAAAACAAATCTTCAAATAGCTACCTTCCTCCTTTTTCTTCTTCCATTTATTCTTCTTTAACTTTTTTCCGTTAGATTTCACCACCTCTTACGTCTATTGTAGTAGGGAGTCACAAGTGCACAAGGTACAAGTTAAGCGAAAGGAGAAAAAATGACCAAAATAATGCCTCAGGAAACAATTGAGCAAAAAATATTCCTGATCCGCAGTCAAAAGGTTATGTTAAGTTCACACCTTGCTCTGCTCTATGGAGTTAATACCAGTGCTTTAATTCAAGCTGTAAGGCGTAATATTGAGCGATTTCCTGAAGATTTTATGTTTACTTTAACTAGAGAAGAAATCCTGAACTTATCACAATTTGTGATAAGTTCCAAATTGAAACATGCGCCTAATGTATACGCTTTCACTGAACAAGGCGTTGCTATGCTCTCTTCGGTGCTACACAGTAAAAGGGCCATACAAGTCAATATCGCCATCATGCGCGCCTTTGTAAAATTAAGGCAAATACTATCTACCCACAAAGAACTTGCCCATAAATTGGTTGAATTAGAGCATAGAATCGAAAAACACGATGAAGCAATCCAGGGGATATTTGAGGCCATCCGCCAACTTATGGTTGTTCCCGAAACGCCGAAGCGGCGCATTGGGTTTCACGCATAAGGCACAAGAAAGGAGCAAATCATGGAAAAGGGCTATAAAAAACTGCTCATATGGCAAAAAGCAGACGAACTGGCTTATCAGGTATACCTTGCTGCCAAATCCTTCCCGAAAGACGAACTCTATGGGTTGACTTCTCAGCTTCGTCGCGCTGCGGCTTCAATTCCAATCAACATCGTTGAAGGCGCCGGCAGGCAAAATCGAAATGAATTCAGACAATTTATTAATATTGCGCTCGGCTCGTTAGCAGAAACAGAATATCTATTGTCTTTTTGTTTCCGGCTTGGCTACCTTGAAAAAGAACAGTATGAACAAATTGAATCACTACGCAGTGAAACCGGCGCTATGCTCTACTGCTTCTACAAGAGTTTTTAACTTGTCCCTTGTGCTCTTGTGCTCTTGTCCCTTGTGCTCTTTTGTATACTTCCAACGTCTGCTCCGCAATCCTTTCCCAGTCATATTTCTCAACTATCATCCTAATCTGTGCAGCTTTTGCTTTAAAACTAACCAGAAAAACTGCATATCATCAATCAAATATCTCTTCCATAGTCTCTTCGGTTCCATAACTAACCGCCAGAGCCATTCCAATCCTGCTCTTTGCATCCACAAAGGCGCTCGCTTAACCATTCCAGCGACAAATTCAAAACTTACTCCAACGCCAATCGAAACAGGCACCTGATATTGGTCTTTAAATTTGTATATCCATTTCTCCTGTTTTGGCGCTCCTAATCCGACAAATAGAATATCCGGATTAGATTCCTTAATCATTTTGACTATTTTAGTGTTTTCGAAATCATCATTCTCAAATCCAAACGGAGGACAATAGATCCCGACAATCTGGATCTTTGGGTATTTGACTCGTAAAATCAAAGCTGCTTTTTCCGCTGCTCCTTCTCTACCCCCTAAAAAGAATAATTTATGCCCCCTATCAGCCGCTATCGCACAGAGCTTAGGGAATAAATCTGAACCAGAGATTTTTTCTTTAAGTGGCGTCCCAAGAAATTTAGCAGCCCAAAGCAGAGGCATGCTATCAGGAAGTACCAATGATGCGCCGTTATAAATCTTTCTAAACTCTTGGTTTTTCTGAAGTTGAATGATATGGTCAACGTTAGGAGTAACGATATAAGATGGCTTACGATTATCAAAATAAGCAAAAATCGAGTTCAATGCTTCGGATAAGTTAACGTTATCTATCTGTGCGCCACAGATTGTTACTTTGGCCATTATTTGTAATATCGGTTACTGAGGGTTCTTATCATTTCATAAACCGGCGCCAGAATCTTCTCGGGTGTATAGCCAATAACACAACTTGAACAGTTTTCCTTGCTATAAATATAAGGATGAGAAATTACTTTTTCTAATGCCTTAGCAATATCTTCCGGACTAAAACTCTCAATCACTTCTCCTGAAAAACTATTTCTTACCACCCGTTTTACTTCACCTACATCCGTAGTAACAACAGGCAACCCGCATCCCAAAGCCTCTAAAACACATAGCGGCATCCCTTCAAAGTTGCTTGTAAGTAATAATGCATCGGCTACCCTATAATATTCTGCCAGTTCTAATTGTGTCTTGTAACCTAAGAAATAAACAAAATTTTCAAGACCCAACTTTTGAACATAGTTCTTTACATGTTGTTCTAAATCACCTTTTCCTATAATTAAAAGATAACTTTCTTTATCTAGCTTATTATATTCGGCAAAGGTTTGGACTAAGCGGACTGGTGCCTTTACTTCTTGTAACCTTCCCACAAAAAGTATCCATCTACCCTTTGAAGGCAACAGTTTACCTGCTAATAGACAGTTCTGTCTAATTTTTTCTTTTGGCTTATCACTCGGGAAAAATATTTCTGTATCAACCCAAGTAGGCAAAAGAGAAAATTTATTTTTTTGTTTAGAATATTTTAATTGATAGAATTTTAAAGTATTCTTACTTACTGTATAAATATAATCTAAGGAATTAAATATAATCTTTTCGAATATAAAATACAATTGAGGAAAATTTCGCCAGAAAACTTCGCTTCCTTTTTGTAACGTTTTTTGAGTGTCGCTATGAATAACTGCTATCTTAGGATACTTATTTTTTCTAAAAACTATTGCGGGCTCTATCCTATTAAAAAATATCACTTTCTTATTAAAATATAAAGCAGCGAATTTTAATGCCATCGTAAAACGTAAGGACAGTGGAATCGCAGTTTTTTTATTTTCGTTCTTCACGCAAAAAAGCGGTAAAAATTTGAAATCTTTAGTTCCGATACTCAACAATACCCACTTCTTATTTTCCCTAATATTTGTCTTCGAGCTTATGCCTACTAATTCGATCTCAAAATCTTTCGGAGCATATTTAATTAACCCCTTTATAAACGTCTCCGCTCCCCCCACCTTATCGCCCAAAGGATCCATCGGATGTATAATAATTATCTTGACTGATTTGTTCATTTTTTTGTGCCTATTCGCATGAAGGATGTTTACCATTAAAACTACCATGACTAAAATACCGCAAATAACCAAAAAAACCATTCATTTGCGCACACAATATGTTAATAGAAGCATCATCTTCAGCAACCATTGCCTTTAGCATATAAGGGTTAGTTTCGATGCCATTCCAACCAATATCCAAAGTTCTAGCTGTTTTATATCCGGAATTTTTCACATAGTTGAGCTCTCTGTTACCGTAATCACCATTAGGATAAGAAAAATGCTCGACCTTTTTATTTAATAATTTTTCTAAATGCTGCCTTGATTCCATTATCTCATTTTCACTTTCATCATCTGAACAATTTACCAAAATGGGATGAAATTTTGAGTGACATTCAAAATCAATATAAG
>CAYHAI010000077.1:0-3942 GCA_964354585.1 uncultured Planctomycetales bacterium | reverse complement strand
GGAGCCGATTCGCCTAGCCGCCGTGGAACCCGTTTCGGCGCTGGATAACTCGGAGGGCGTCATCCTTCCCGAGCATCCGCACGAGGTATTCCTCCTCGGTGGACTTCCTGGCCTCCCGGATCGCCTGGGCCTCCGTCGGCCAAGTGCCGATGTCGAGGCCGAGCCAAGTGTGAACAACTCGAAACCCGCCGGAGGCTACCCGCATAACGTGGTAGCGCCCGACCTTCAACTGCTGAACATCAGAACGCATACCCGGCTGACAGCACCTCGCGCGCCACCGGCGAAATCCGGCATTTCCGCGGCTGCCGGATCGCGCCGCGTAACGCTGGTTACGGGAAACGGCCCCGATGTCCGATTTTTCAATTCTCGTTGGAACCCCTAAGCGACATTTTTCGCGTCGAAAACCCCCAAGGGGGGTGCCCGGCCCGGCGGGGGTGGCTATGGCCGCCCTGGCGGAGATCGCCTCGTGGTGAGCCGCCCAGGCACAGCGCCAGCCGCCCTGGCGACCCAGGCCGAGCTTGGTCGGTGCTAGGGCGTTGGGTGTTCTTTGGAATGCGCAACAGCGATAGCCGCTACAGCGGACATCGCCTCGAGCCGTTGCTATATGCTCCGGGGCGCGTATTGGTATGCTCCGGGGCCGCTATTAGGGTGAGCCTGGGAGGATATAGCAACGGACTTTGTGGCGGCGAGCGCCGCGCGCGTTCGAGTCGCTTCTACTGTCTCGAATTGACCATAGTGGTCAAAAAGAGACAGTTGGTGCTTTTGCTCAACCTTTAACGATAACGTTGATACTACTGAATCCCAATTAACTTACTCGGGTATCAACAGTGGGCTTGAGGATAACTGGTGGAAGTATCGCATCGTGAGCCACTTCGCCATGCTGCTCGACGGTCTTCATGCCCATGCCGACCAGCGTGCGAGCGATGCGCGCGTGGATGTCGGACTCGCCGCCGGTGATGTCCGGCTTCTCCGCGGCCTTGCGGGCTGTCCTGTCCGCCGGTGCATCGAGCAACGACTGGTAAAGCAGCCAGTGGCACTTCTCCAAGGCCGATGAAATGTCAGCGAGCACGCGCATCGAGAAGCCAGTCATTACTGGCGTGCCATCTTTGGTGACCTTGAACGTCTGGAAAAACGGGATCAGTTCCTCGTCCGGTATTTCCTCGAAGCGCCGGACCACGCGCTCCAGGAAAATGCGCCAGCGGTTCGCCTGGACGAAGTTCGACGCGCGGCTCAGCGCGCGGCCCACGTCATCGTATTTGTCAAGCTTCTTGAGATCGAGCAACTCACTGATGCGCGGCAGCCAGTTGCCTTCGTCCGCCATCGTGGCCACCTCTTGCGGCTTGATGCCGCACGCCTTGGCCGTTCGAACGATGTCGCCGGAAGCGCCAGCATACACCATGAAGACCTGCTCTGCGTCGGCCTTGCCGGGCTCAATCTTCAGTGGGACCTTGCCGATCGCAAAGCCGATCTCTCTGGCGGTCTCCGCAGTAATCTCTCGCTCGCCCTGGGTCATGCCGGGCATCCTATCCAAATCCGGAGCGTTGTTCCGATTCCTAGCCATTGTTCTTTGATGTGGCATCCTGGAGCCGATCCCAGTATTCGGCACGAGCTTTCTTCCGCAGTTCCTTGCGGGATTGGCGGTGAAGCGCCGCTAGCGCCTTGGGCGCACCTTCGAAAAGTCGCTTGTCCGTGGCCTCGTGCGCTGGGCCGGTGAATTTGCTCACATAACACCAGTCGGCGAAAAGGCCGCCGCTGTCAATAGCCTAAACAAACTAGCCGCCGAATTATTTCGTGACCTTCCCATCGTGCCTTTCCTCAATGAAGCCTATGAAAAGCTATAGAACTTTTTATATTGTGACCTTCCCCCTTCTTTTTATAAAAAGAATAAATATAGATATAAGGGCGGACGTGGCCCGGCCACGGCCCCCGAAATACGGACTTGCCGCCTCCCCGGGGACCTTCACGATATAAAACGAGGTTACTTAGTGCATCTGGGCGGCATGGCGATTGGTCGTTATGCCTCTCCGGCCTTCCGCCAAGCCTACCCTTTGGAAAATGCGCTACTTGACGCCACGCAGTTATCGACCGACTAGTGTATTGTATGCAAGCAAAAGACCCGAGTCTGAACGAATTGGCCGTCCAACTGAAAAGGCTGGAATGGATAACCCCACTGGACCCCGAAGAACTGGAGGAGTGCCAGGAGAAAATGGCCGTCACCCCGGACGCCGATGCGCCTGGGGGTATTGCAATACCAAAGCGCAGGCTGGTGCACCCACTGCCCGGCTGTGTCCACTGGAATGTCCGGATGTATCTGGGTGGCGAGCAGCGCACCCTTGGCATCGTCCATGCGAGGAACGTCGAGAACGCTTTCCGCTTTGCGGACATGGCGCAGCAATACTTTTGGAAGTATCGCGTCCGCGGCAGACCGCCGTCCAGGCTCGACCTCAACCTTTCACCCGAGCGGGTGGAGGCCGATATGGCTAACGAGGTCAACGCCGTGAATCTCTTGCGGCAGATCGAGGATTACCTGTTGCAGATTGGGGCTCTCCAGACCTCCGAGCAGCGACACGCGGAGAGGCGGGCAAAGAAGGAGCAGCGCAAGCAGGGCGGCCTGAAGGCAACCATCACGCGCGGCCTGCTCGATCTGCAAACGCGCGCCAACGAGTCCGATGAAAAGTTTGAGGGCATCGGCACTTGGCTCCAGCAGCTTGACGACAAGCTCACAGCACTGGCAGAGCGTGTAAACAGCATGGACGCGTCTTTGGGCAAAGTGCTAACACGCGTGGTGCAGGACTTGGATCAGATCAAACGCGCGCAAGCCGGGATCGCTATCGATTTTCGCCCACCCGCACCGCAGAAAGACGCAATCGGCTGGCCGCTGCCCGCGCCAGCTACCGGCGACCCGCTGCCGCCCAACCCGACTACCGTATGCTGAAGAACATCATCGGGTTCGTGGCGGCGATGCTGATCCTTGGCTGGTTTCGCTTCATGCTGGCAGTTGAAAATCAAGTGCATAAAGCGGTTGTGTATTTTCGCTGGTGCTGGTAAGGTGCCCACACGATGAATCGACTAACACAAAAAGACGTCAATGAAATCGCCGGTGCCCTTGACCGGCTGAAGGAACTCAACACCAAGACCATCAAGGAGTCCACCGATGCGGCAGAGCAGAGGGGCACCCAAGCTTTTGTTCAGACAAAAGCAGTGGAGCACCTCGAAGAACTCCTCGCGTGCTGGATCACCGTGCAGACACAGTATCGCCCGCTGCTCGAAGGGTTTTCCGGGCTGCTGGGAAATGCGATGATGCTGCTCCAGAAGCGTGAGCAGCGCGCGGAACCAACGCCCGATATGGGTGGCTGTGCCCCGCAACCGGAGCCGTCCAGTGAAAAGCCTGCTAATTGAACGCGTGGCAAACGGCTGGCTCGTGCGCCCATTCTCTCCTTGTGAGGGGTGGGCGCGCAGCGAGCGCGTTGAAACTCACGTTTACATCGACATGAAGGATTTGCAAGGTGCACTTCCCGAACTACTGAAGGAAACAAATGGCATCACTACCAACAGCACAACCTGATCGCAGCCTTTTCAATCACGGCCCAGGAAAAGGAGACAAGGAACGCTCGTCCGGCTGGCGCGCGAACTACGACGAGATCAACTGGACCGGCGTCGGCATGGTGCGGCGCGGGACGAAGCTGGTCAAGCGCTATGCTGCTCCCGCGGAGGAGCCGTGTCAGTGCCGAAAGCCCGGCTATGTTTCGACTGGGGAGTGCGTATGCGAAACGCCCTGCTGAAAATCTGGCGCTGGCTGACGTGGTGCGGCGAGTGCGAAATGCAGCGAGAGCGCGCTGAATTCTGGCGCGAGTCCTACCAGTGCGCAACCCAACAGTTGCGCGCCCGGGACGGAGTGATCCGGTATCTTCGAGGGGATCGCAAGCTGCGGCGCGCCCTGGA
>CAYHAI010000076.1:0-3787 GCA_964354585.1 uncultured Planctomycetales bacterium | reverse complement strand
TTTAGGTTATAGATTATTTAAAGAGGGCCATAGATCAAATTTGGATTTAAGCGTGGAATAATATTGCCCCTCGCGTAAACATCCCAAAAATCTCTTTGATATTTTTGGGATACGCTTCGGGGTCAATTCGCGCAATAACTTACGTCGCACTTTCAGTGCTTCCGTAAGTTATGCGCTCATTGAAAAAAAGAGGGGGTGAGAAGATATGCTTACTGATACACAGGTTATCATACGGCTAATTTTATCGCTGGTATTAGGCGGTCTAATTGGCCTAGAGCGTCAATTTCACCGTCGCGCTGCTGGCTTGCGTACGCATATCATGGTTTCGCTGGGTTCCTGTCTTATGATGTTGACATCGCTGTATGTTTTTGATATATATAACCATATAGTTCCTTTGGACCCTGCCCGGCTGGCCGCAGGCGTAATTACCGGTATTGGCTTTTTAGGCGCAGGCGCGATTATTAGAGATAGAGAGGGCATAAAGGGTTTGACTACTGCGGCTAGTCTTTGGGTGGTTGCCGGTATAGGTTTAGCCATCGGTGGTGGTTTCTATACTGGCGGTATGTTTACCACAGTATTAGCCTTGGTAGCGCTTATATTCTTAAGATATTTTGAAGAAATGATTTTTGGCAAAGAAGAAGGAGGTGATCGGTAATGGCTTTTAAAAAGAAAACAGAAGAGAAAATACTGGATGTGGATGCGAGAATGCAGGGCAGTTTAACTTTTAAAGACCCGGTGAATTTGCGGATCAATGGGAAATTTGAGGGAGACTTAGAAACCCGAGGGAACTTAACCATTGGCCAGACAGCGCAGGTTATTGCCGATATCGTGGGAGATAATATCGTTATCGGTGGTAAGATAAAGGGAAGGATAACGGCAAAGGAGAGATTAACCCTTTTACCTACAGCCATAGTCGAAGGAGATATATATACGGCAAAATTAAATATTACAGAAGGCGCAATATTAGAGGGCAGCTGTTTTATGCTTCACGATTTCCTCAATGCCGAAGAATTAGCGCGTTATTTAGAGGTGGATCTGAATTCGATTATGGAATGGGCTAATTCCGGCAAGGTGCCGGCAGCAAAAGAAGGCAATGAATGGAGGTTTGAGAGGAAGGCCATAGATTCTTGGGTGGCCTCGGGTAAGGTCGGCAAATAATATGGCAGAGAGACTTTTGACTGTGCGGGATGTTTCGCTAATTTTAGGCATCTCAGAAAAAGAGGTTATAGATTTAGCCGAAAGTGGCAAGATGCCTGCTTATAAAGTTGGCGGTGTATATTTGCGTTTTAAGCCTGAGCAGATAGAGGAGTTTAAAAAATCCTCTAAAGGGGCAGTTCCATATAAAGCCAAGACCTCGCCAACATACTCATTTAAAGACAGGGTTAGCGACTTTTTTTATTTTAACGACTTTTACTTATTATCTATCCTGCTTATACTCTTGATAGTATTTATAATATTGCGGGGATTTTAAAAGATAATGGTTTCTAAAACGGGTTTCTGCGAGCTGGGGTTTGCTAAGGTTGACATAGGTAGGAAAACCCGTCGGGGTTTTTCCGAAGTAATATATTGTCCGGGTAAGACCAAGGTTCACCTTAAAGGCATTGCCCAGGTATTAATTAAAAATAAACAGGATTTATTGCTGACAAAGTTAGATAAAGATGCCTATACCTATCTTAGGAAATCATTCCCCCGTTTAAAATATAACTCATTAGCGCAGTTAGGTTACCTTTTTAAGAAACGCAAAGCCACTAAGGTAGGTACTGTGGCGGTAATCTCGGCAGGCACTTGTGATATACCAATAGCCGAAGAAGCAGCCACGACTTTAGAGGTAATGGGCAATCGGGTAATAAAACTTTATGATGTGGGTGTTGCGGGCGTACACCGCATTATGCAAAAACTCGAGGTCATCCGTAAGGCAAAGCTAATTATAGTAGTGGCAGGAATGGAAGGGGCCTTAGCCAGTTTAGTCAGCGGCTTGGTGAGTTGCCCGGTGATTGCCGTGCCGACCAGTTGTGGTTATGGGGCAAATTTTGGGGGCTTGGCGGCATTATTGACGATGTTGAATAGTTGCTCACCGGGCGTGGCCGTGGTGAATATTGATAATGGTTTTGGCGCCGGATATTTCGCGAGTCTTATAAATAGATGATTTCATTAAAAGAAGCAAAAAAATTCCATGGACATCTGGGGCCATATTTAGTATTGGGCCTGCGAGCAGGAGAGGCAGCCCTTAAAAAACTAAAATGTAAAAAATATTTTGGTTTGGAGGTTAAAGTCTGGGGCATAAATAAAAAACCAAAGTCTTGTCTTATAGATGGGTTACAGTTGTCTACTGGCGCCACCTACGGCAAAGGCAATATCAAAAAATTAGATGGATCAGCAATAAAAATAGAATTTCAGAATCGGATAAATAATAAAAAAATAAGTTTAAGATTTAAAAAGAATCTAATTCAAAAATTAGAGGCCGCAAAAACACATAAGGGTTCAGAATCATTAGCAAGGCAGTTATATAAGACAAATTATTCTAAGTTTTTTAACCTAACGCCTATAACCTAAACATGGCGCTTTCCGGATTAGATATTTACAAATTATTACCTAAGACCAATTGCCGTGAATGCGGCTTTGTCACTTGTCTTGCATTTGCTATGGCTTTGGCAAAAAAGTCCGTAACTATTGATAAGTGCCCTTATTTAACGCTCCAGGCAAAAAAGGCATTGGAGGAATCTAGTCTGCCACCGATAAAATTGGTGACCATTGGCGCAGCGGAAAATAAATTAGAAGTAGGCAATGAAACCGTAATGTTTCGCCACGAGGCAAAATTTTATCATCCTACCGGTATCGGCTTTATTATTGAGGATAATCTTGAGGATGACCAGATAAAAGAGAGGATAGGAAGAATTAATAAATTAAAATTTGAGCGCGTCGGTCAGGAATTGAATGTCAATTTAGTGGCCATACGCCAAAATAGCGATGCCCAGAGGTTTCAGGAGGTAGCGAAGTTAGCGGCAAATAATACTACTTTAGCCCTGGTCTTAATGAGCAGCGATTTAGCAGCCATAAAATTAGCCTTAGAATTAACTAAAGAGAAAAAACCGCTGGTTTACGCTGCTACTAAAGATAACCTTGCGGAGATTTCTCAATTAGCCAAAGAGTTTAAGGTGCCACTGGTGGTTTGCGCGCCAGATTTAGAAACACTCTCGGGTCTTACTAAGGAATTGAATAATCAGGGCGTTGGTGATTTAGTTTTAGAGACAGCGAATAGGCCTATTTCAGAGAAGCTCTGGGATTTAACCCAAATAAGAAGACAGGCGCTGAAGAAATCTAACCGTAGTTTAGGATATCCGACTTTAGTAGTTGTGGATGAGCCAGATCCCTATGAAGAAGCCATCAAGGCAGCCACTTATATTGCTAAATATGCTAGCATTGTTTTGCTCAAAGGAATAGAGCCTTGGCAGGTTTTGTCGCTTTTGACTTTGCGGCAGAATATTTATACGGACCCGCAGAAGCCTTTACAGATTGAACCTAAGCTTTATCCGGTGGGCCAAGTGAGCAATAAATCACCGGTATTAGTTACGACTAATTTTTCACTTACCTATTATACGGTTTTAGGCGAAGTAGAGGCAAGTAAAGTGCCGTCTTATATTATCAGCGTAGATACCGAGGGAATGTCAGTATTGACTGCCTGGGCAGCCGAGAAGTTTACTCCGGAGAAAATTGCGGATTCGATAAATAAATTTGGGGTCAAAGATGCGGTTTCACATACCCGGTTAATTATTCCGGGATATGTGGC
>CAYHAI010000075.1:0-5970 GCA_964354585.1 uncultured Planctomycetales bacterium | reverse complement strand
TTTATCCCCCTTCGCAGAAGACCACCCCGCAGTTTTGCGGGGTGGATGAATGCGAAGAAAAAGCTGCTTCGGGGGATGTCACTGTATGGGCAAGCTGAACAGTTCGTCAGGGGGATAACCCCGCCGTTAGTTTTGCGAAGCAAAACTGGCGGGGTAGATTTAGGTACCACGGGCTTGCCCGTGGGGTGTTCCATGGCTAAACGTATTTACAAAAATCCTTGGTTCGTATATATCGCTGAATGTGGCGATAAAACACTGTATGTTGGCATTGCCATTGATGTAGATAAACGAATTAAAGTTCATAATACTACAAATAGATGTAGATATACGCAATTCCGCAAACCCATTAAATTAGTCTATAAAGAAATTTGCTCAAATCATAATCAAGCTTGGAAGCGCGAGCGGGAAATTAAAAGCTTTCCTAGAAACAAGAAACTCGATTTGATAAATAATTTAAGATGAATAACTGGAGAGGTCGCGTAGTGGCCGAGCGCGCGTGTCTGGAGTACACGTAACCCGCAAGGGTTCGAGGGTTCGACTCCCTCCCTCTCCGATAAACTTTTCATTAATGAAAAGTTTATCGGATCCTAAAGCAATGTGCTTTAGGATCTACGGATGCCGAAATAATGTATTTCGGCGCCGTTTAAAAACTAGGGGACGTTTCTGGGGTTTCTTAGAATGAAATCGCATACACAGTATTTATGGTTTAATACAAAAAACAGGCAAGAGTTTATAAATATAACTCCGCAAGTTGAAGAGGCGGTTAAAAAAAGCGGGATTAAAGAGGGTCTTTGTCTTGTTAATGCAATGCACATAACCAGTTCGGTTTTTATTAACGATGATGAGTTGGGATTACATAGTGATTTTAGCGGCTGGTTAGAAAAGCTTGCCCCATACGGAAAAGATAAATATCAACATAACCTAAGCGGCGAGGACAATGGGGATGCGCACTTAAAAAGAACAATAATGGGTAGAGAGGTTGTAGTAGCAATTACAAATGGCAAACTCGATTTTGGGCCTTGGGAACAGATATTTTATGGGGAGTTTGACGGCAGGCGTAAAAAACGGGTCTTAATAAAAATTATAGGCGAGTAAAACTAGATAAGGAAAAATAGAAACGGTCGCTTAAACCTGAAAAGAGAGGGCCAATGGACAAAAGAGGCATTTTTTTAGCGGTAATATTTTTTTTAATTGCGGGCTGCGCCACTTCGCCAATATACAAAGAGATTTTTAAAGAAGATAGCGGTTATAACTCTAAAGAATTTTCTGTTTCTAAAGATATTCTTTATGACGCCGCCATTAGAACCATATGCTCTAAAAATTTTATTATAGAAAAAGAGGATAAAGAAAATGGTTTTATTTTAGCCAAGAGGTCTTTACAGAGAGGAAAGCGGACCACGATTTTAG
Organism: uncultured Planctomycetales bacterium; assembly: GCA_964354585.1. Classification (GTDB taxonomy): domain Bacteria; phylum Omnitrophota; class Gorgyraeia; order Gygaellales; family Profunditerraquicolaceae; genus CAYHAI01. Next base: position 4,563 of record CAYHAI010000075.1, on the reverse strand, counting down.
TGCTCCAGGCAAAGATAACCGCTAATCAGGAAAATAAAGCCGCGCTTTATCTCAATGCGCTCCAGACCACAGAAAGATTCTTTGTCGCAGACCGCACCCGCTTTTTTCTGTTTATTATCCCTTTGCCGGGAGGAGGCGGCAGGGAGGCCACGACGATTAAAGAGGGAGAAAAAATCATAGAAGACAAGGAATTTTATCAAAATTTTCTTTTGGCTATTGAAAAGGAAATAAAACTTAAAGATTAAATTTTACAGGAATAAAAGTAGATGAGCGATGACCGGGATATTGGATATGCAATAGCTGGTTTTGGATTTGGCATATGGTCTTTATAACCCGATTATACGAACGCGGGAAGAGGACAAGAAAGACGTAGAGATAAAGTTCGATTTGCCAAAATAATAACCGCGTTTCTTAAGCCTTGTTCGTGAGGGGCGTGGCCTAATAGTATTTTATATGGAAAACGTTAAAAAAATACTGATTATATCCTCGGATAAGAAGTTGCTGGAGGTACTCAAGTTCTGTTTTGACGGCTGGGGGTATGAGGTGCATCTTTATGATTCTTACATCCGTGATATAGCGCTGATTAAGAAAATTTCACCGGATGCGATTGTGGTCGATGTGCATTCTGCCAGGGAAACCCAGCTTGAGATATGCCGCCTGATTAAGGATGATTTTTTTACGGCATTCATACCGGTCATTGTCCTGATAAATAAACGTCAATTGCGTTCAGAGCTTTTGAATGTCAAACAGGGCGTAGATGATTATCTGATTAAACCTCCTGATCCTCTGGATTTACGCATCAGGGTAGAACTGGCAATCAGGCGCGCTCAATACAGTTTTTCTGCCACTCCCTTAACCGGCCTGCCCGGAGGAAGAATTATCGAGGATACGCTCAAGGATAAAATAAAAAGAGACGTTGCCTTTTCATTTGGTTACATAGACATAGATAATTTTAAATATTTCAATGACGTCTACGGATATGTAAAAGGCGATAATGTAATTATGCACACCGCTTATCTGCTTTATACCACGATAAAAAAATTCGGCAATCGCGATGATTTTATCGGACATATCGGCGGAGATGATTTTATCTTTATTACCACTGCCGACCGTTATCAGGATATCTGCCGGAATTTTATTCTTGGGTTTGAGCGGACGATGCCATTCCATTATACTGATGAAGATAGGATTCGCGGATTTATTATTGCCCGGGACCGCACGCATAAAATAAGAAAAATCCCCTTGATGAGCGTAACCGTGGCTTTGTTAGATAGGAATAATGCCTCTAAATTCGGCAATATCCTTGAGATAAATGAACGAATTTCCGAAGTAAAACGCTATCTTAAACCGATGGCAGGAAGTAAATTTATGGTTGACCGCAGGAATCGCAATAAAAATGAGCCGACATATCCTGTGCCGGTGGTTTATAAAAGAGAAGAGCCCCTTTTCCCTTATAAGCCGTTAGGCCAGATTTTGCTGGAAAAAAATATTATTTCTTGCCAGCAACTTGAGGAGGCATTAAAGATCCACTGGAGAAGAGGCGTTGTCTTGGGAGAAGTCCTTAAGGGCTTAGGCGCGGTCAGCGAAAAAGTATTAACCGATGTCCTGCGGCTCCAGAAATCTTTCAAATCTCCCGCATTTATTAGTTGACAAATTGAAAAATTATGGTATACTCTACTCTAGTGTAGTAAATAAGGGATTAGAAGTCATAAGCCGTAAGGTTTAGAGAGCTAACCTTGCGGTTTTTTTCTGCCATTATTTACTATCTGTAAAAATTTCAAAGAAAGGGGGTAGCAAGTAATGGCAAGAGGTAAAGTAAAGTGGTTTTCGAACCAAAAAGGTTATGGATTTATTACGCCTGAATCTGGCAGTGATGTATTTGTGCATCATAGCGCAATTCAAGGTGACGGTTATAAATCTTTGAACGAAGGCCAAGAAGTTGAGTTTGAAATTGAAAAAGGGCCTAAAGGCGAGCAGGCAGTAAACGTAGTAAAGTTATAACCTAAAAAATAAAGGCCTAGTTCTCCGGGAGGGCTAGGCCCTTATTTTTTTACACAAAAGGAGAATTAAATGCATAAAGGTAAAATCAAAAAATTAGTCCGCGACAGAGGATTTGGTTTTATTAGCGACACAGACGGCAGAGAGGTATTTTTTCACCAGTCCAGCCTTATTGAGACAAAATTCGATACCCTGAATGAAGAACAGGAAGTAGATTTTGAAGTGGAACAGTCTCCGAAAGGCCCGCGCGCGATTAACGTGCAAATCGCTAAATAAGCAATAACTTATTGCGATGAAGGTAGTATTAATTGAGCCGGCTGCGACAGAGGCAAATGTATATAGTAAACTACATATGCCTCTGTTAGGGCCGGTATACCTGGGAACCATTCTTAAAAATAGAGGCCATGAGGTTGAGGTCTATAATGAAGATATCTATCGGCCCGATTATTCTAAACTCAACGCTGATGTTATCGGCATCTCGATTTTGACCTCTACCGCCAGGCGCGGTTATGAGATAGCCGGAAAATTTCCCAGAGAGAAAGTAATTATCGGCGGAGTTCACGCCAGCCTTTTACCGGACGAGGCTTTGCAATTTGGCCGGCAGGTGGTAGTGGGCGAGGCCGAAGAGGTCATTACCGATGTTGTGGAAGGCCTGATACAAGACAAGATTGTTATTGGCAAGGCGGTTGAGAATTTAGACAGCCTGCCTCATCCTAACTTCTCTTTAATTAAAGGTTATAAATCCGCTCCTTTCTTTCTGCCCGTATCTACCTCCAGAGGCTGCCCTTTTGACTGCACTTTTTGTTCGGTAACCAAGGTCTTTGGCCGCAAATACCGTTTCCGCAGCGCGCAAAACGTTATCGCAGAACTATCGTCCAGAAACGCAAGCCAGTTTTTCTTTTGCGATGATAATTTCGCTGCCTCCCCAAAACGCACACGCACATTGTTAGAGCTGATGTTAAAAAATAAGATTAGCAGTTGGTCTTGCCAGGTGCGTTGCGATGTGGCAAAAAACGATGAACTTTTAAGTCTGATGGCGAAAGCCGGATGTGCCGTGGTTTGTGTCGGCTTTGAATCGGTTAATACCAAGACGCTTGATGCCTACCAGAAAAAGCAAACCATTGAGGATATCATTAATGCCATACGCTCTTTTCATCGCAAAAAGATTAAAATTCACGGCATGTTTGTCTTGGGCAGCGATGACGATAACGAAAAGACCGTCTGGGATACGCTCAAGTTTTCCATAAAACAAAAGATAGACACCATCCAGATGTCCATCCTTACGCCTTTCCCCGGGACAAAGGTCCATCAAGAACTAAAGGAGCAAAAACGGATTTTTAGCCGCGATTGGAATCTTTATGATGGCCAGCACATTGTCTTTAAGCCCAAATTATTATCGGCTAAACAACTCCAGTTAAATGTAGTCGAGGCATATACTAAATTTTATTCCCTTTCCAAGTTCTTTTCTTTGCTTGTAAGGCTGCATTTTAGAAATGCAATATTTCGTCTGATGGGATACAGAATTGTGAGGGAATGGATAGGGCATAACTCTCGCTTGCAGTGGCTGCGGCAGGTCTAAAGCAGGTAATTTAATCCCCGCCTAATTTTTTAATCCTGATTTTTCTGGTTTCTTTTATCCATAAACTGTGGTAAAATTAGAATTATCTTGCGCCTGTACCTCAATTGGATAGAGCATCAGCCTACGGAGCTGGTTGTTGCTGGTTCGATCCCAGCCAGGCGCACTTGATTTTCCCGATAGCAGCAAGAAAATTTGTGGCCTCATTAATGGGCAAGATAGATGAGATTTATATGTCAGAGGCTTTAAAGGAAGCGCAAAGAGCCTTTGCTGAAGATGAAGTTCCTGTTGGCGCAGTAGTTGTCCATAAAGGAAAAATCATTGCCCGCGGCCATAATCAAGTTGAACGCTTAAAAGACCCCACTGCCCATGCTGAAATGTTAGCTCTTACCTCGGCTGCAAATTATCTCAATACAAAGTGGTTGAACGGTGCTTCCTTGTATGTTACAATTGAACCCTGCAGTATGTGCGCAGGGGCAATGGTGCTGGCGCGCATCAAAAATTTATATTTCGGCGCCAAAGACCCTAAGGCCGGCGCCTGCGGCTCGGTAATTGATATTGTAAATCATAAAAAATTAAACCACCGCATCCAAGTTAAAAAGGGCATTCTGGAAAAAGAGTGCGGTTCTTTGCTAAAAGAATTTTTTAAGAAAAAGCGGATTAAATGATTCTGGAGAGGTCGCATAGCTGGTCTAGTGCGGCGGTTTGCTAAACCGCTATACGGCGTTAAAACCGTATCGAGGGTTCGAATCCCTCCCTCTCCGCCTTCGGTCCGCAGTAGCGGACCTTCGGCGTGACGAAGTCCGCCAGAAGGAACGCGAAGGCGACCTTCGCCAAAATGAATTACGTTTATTCTCTAAAATGCAAAGATGGTTTCTATATCGGTTGTACCAGTGATTTGAAAGACAGAATAAAGAGACATAAAACGGGACAAGTAGATGCTACAAAAGAAAGGTTACCAGTAAAATTAGATTTTTATATTGCATTGG
>CAYHAI010000074.1:0-12494 GCA_964354585.1 uncultured Planctomycetales bacterium | reverse complement strand
GAACAAACTTGAAAAACTTTGAGAATAAAAGGAGACGGTATGAGAAAAAGAAAGACCAAAGAACCCCAAAATCAGATTCAGTATGATACCTATAAGAAGAGAGGGCCGGTACAAATGGGACCCTGGACAAGCCACATCTGGAGAAATGATCCCAAGCACCTCGGGTTTCTGCTGGCTAGATACAAGTTTTGTGGGAAAATGCTTACAGGTAAGAAAGTAGCGCTTGAAGTGGGATGTGGCGATGCTTTTGGCACACAAATTGTCTTACAGATGGTAGAATCTGTTCACGGTATTGATTTCGACCCTTTGTTAATAGAAGATGCCAAAATGCGTTTAGCAACTGAAGGCATGGAACGTTTTACTCTTTCCGTGCATGATATTACAAAAAAACCTTTAAATCACAAATTTGATGCTGTTTATTCTCTAGATGTTATTGAGCATATTCCAAAAAAGCTCGAAGACAATTTTATGACTAATATTTGTAAGTCCCTCGGAAACCATGGAGTATGCATTATCGGAACTCCAAATACTACAAGTCATCGATATGCATCAGAATATGCGAAAAAAGGACATATTAATCGGAAAAGTTACAGAGATTTCCAAAGATTATTATCAAAATATTTCCAAAATGTATTTTTATTTTCTATGAATGACGAAGTAGTTCATGCGGGTTATTATCCTATGGCACATTACCTTCTTGGTGTCGGTGTAGGGGTTAAAACTTGAAAGAGGAACAGTGCATGTTTGAAATTATCTATGTTGAATTAACAAGTATATGTAATATGGACTGTGAGTTTTGTACGTACAGTACTCATAGGCGGGCTAAGAGACATATGGATTTTGAATTCTTTAAGAATATTATTGATCAGATTGCTGAACATAAGCTCAGTGAGTGGATATACTTAGCAGCTGTTGGCGAGTCGCTTTTGTATCCGCATTTACTCGATGCTATCGAATATTGTGCAAGGAAAAAATTATATACCAACATCATCACCAATGCGTTAACATTAACCACCGGACTATATGATGAGTTAGCAAAGAGGGGGTTAACGAATCTATATATCAGCCTTCATAACATGTCTGAAGAATCATTTGCGTATAGGCATACATCATGTAAAATCGATTGCACCTCTTATTACAGAGAGATTATGAATGTGATTGATTTTCATGTAGGGCATCATATTGAGATAGATCTCAACATTGCTTTGTTAATAAGTAAAAAAAATTGGATTTCTACGGAGTTGTGGGATTTTCCTGGCATAAGAAAAGACACTGAGCGTATAGGGGACTTCTTAGGACGCTTTACCGATGAGATACATAGAATTGCACGAAAATATAATGCGCAGTGCTACCTAAATAAAAAAGAATTTCTTTCTCGTTTAAGAGCAGTAAATATATTTAAGCCCAGCTCGATACGGATGTTTAAAGATGTCTTCTTGACTATCGTGCCTCTTAATCCGCAGCTGTATAATACAAGGAAAGTATTGCAAGGTCCGCTTGGGAAAAAGATTGCGCTGTTAAAGACAACTAAAGGGCACTGTCCTTTCTTGAATGCCCCCATGGTATTATGCGACGGTTCTTTTATCCCCTGCTGTCGGGATGGGCTTGAGGAAGTCGTTTTGGGAAGAATTGATGCAGAACACACTTTGATGTCAGTGCTTAATAGCAATACATACCAGCATTTTATTCAAGAGTTTGAAAAATGCAATATCATCCATCCGGTATGTCAGGAATGCAGGGGAAAGTTGGTTTATAGGAATCCTTTATCTCAAATGAAATATCTGATGAGTTCATGGGATATGTACTCATCCGCTAAGCACTTTGTTACCCGTTGCCGAGGGTTCCCGGGGAAGTTTCTTAAGAGACGCATGACTGTCCAAATTAGCAAAAACTGAACTTTAATTGCAATATTTCTGGTAGTGTGTTACTGCGTTCGTGGAATGGCGCATTAAGTTAACCCAAACTTATGCATTGGAGCAGCATATGAGTGAGATCAATAATGCAATCTTAGGATAGGGTTTGGTTTACACCTATAAAGTAGGTTAAATTACTGTACCATACACACCCTGTTTTAATTCTATAGACTGAGGATACTGAATTTTTGCTTAGATTGGACAGGAAAAAGTAATACTCCGTGACTTGCTTTATAGTTCTTTACTGTCTTTGATTAGATGGAAGAAATGATTTGATTTTGTTATCTCCTTTGCAACGGCTCATTCGGAATATTGCAAGATGATACTTCTTGAGTATACCTAACTCTCTTTCTGGCGGCCATGCATCGCGGCCATATACACTGTAGTGGCCTACTCTCGTGCCGCGAAGGATCTCTTCCTCAAGCCCTGAAAGCGCCCTACAATTTCCCACCATTTCAATGCCACCCATAATTGAACTAAAAAAAATGGAACAGGTAATTGCAACAAGTATAGCAATGGATACCTTATGGGCAAATGAATGACGTACAGAGGTTACTAATGTCAAATAAGCCAATACACTCACCGAAACCCACATTAAAGAAGAAAAAGTAAGATAGCGAGAACTAAACGCCATGCCACTGTACCAACCCGCACGGTTCATTCCGGTAAGCATTGCACTTCCAAGACTAAACAGACTTAACGTGATATAAGGTATAAATAGAGCAAACGAAAGAGCCTTCTTTTGTATCAAAAACCTTATCGCAAGGGGAATTCCGCAGAATGCCAGTAGAACATATAGATATGCCAATTTAGTGCTAAAATATGCAATAGCCGAACCCAGATATTTAGATACAAATTTGATGTATTCGATCGGTTGCGAAAACAGTATTATTGTTTTTGTAACGGGAACATCAGGGTACACCAGTCTTTTGAAATTGTAAAAATATAACAAAAAAACGGCCCCTCCCACTACAAGCCATATCCCCATACATAACTTCCTTTTTCTGGCGCCCATAGGCGAAACTAACAACGGGAAAATTCCGATCAACCAATAGATAAGCCCAGTTGCGTAGGAATACGCTGCCACTATTCCTAGTCCTAATGCAATAAAAAACTGCCGCCAGTTAAAAGAGTTGGATAACACGAGGAGACCGGTAACCGCACAGAGAAAACCCATCATTAACATAAGATTCATCCCCATCCAAAAATTGTCATTTTGCCCTAAAGAAAATACAATCAGTGAAACAAGGGGAACAATTATGGCTTGATCTAATCTGTTTGCAGCAATAAGAGTCAATTTTATCTGTCGCTTTAATAATAAAAAAATCCCTATAGCGCAGAAAAGGCTGGCCATTAACTCAGCCGCCTTATTCCATCCAGTGATACGGGCAAGCAGTATTATAAGAAGACGGGGGAAAAATGGCCTATGTTCACAATGTTGGGAAAAGAGATCTTGGAAGGTAAGAGTACCCAGGAAGGATTTTTCCAATAAGGGTAGTATTAGAACCCCTTCGTCTCTGGAGGGCACCTCAATCTTACAGTAAAAAATAAAAAACACTAATACTAAGAGAGGTAAAACGGTAAAAACTGCGTATATCTGTTGCCGTCTAGATATTCTCATTTCAGTCATTATATTTAGATAAGAGCCCGCATCTTATTAATTATATCATCAGACATGCCTTTTGCATAGAAATAAAGGCTGCATTGAGTAGAATAATTGTTGTGTAACTTATTGCAAATGGTATAATTAAACAAAACGTCTGTATCGTCCATTAATTTAACCCAACCTTATGCGGCAGACAGGTTCACTCTCGGTTATCATAAGTAACTACAATCACGCCCAGTATATAACAAATGCCCTGGAGGCGATATTGAGCCAGTCATACAGGCCTCTGGAGGTCATCATTATTGATGATGCTTCTACTGACAACAGCGTCGAAGTTATACAGAGATTTGTAAAACAGGATTCTCTTGTACGTTTGATAGTTAATGAGAAAAATGAGGGTTGCCTTTATAATGTTAATAGGTTTCTTTCGTTAGCCCGAGGGGAGTATATTTATGCAGCTGCATCAGACGATAGGGTGTTGCCTGGTTTTTTTGAAAAACCTATGAGTTTACTTGAGCGCTATCCGCAGGCAGGTTTGTGTTCCACGGATTGCTTTTTACTCATAGAGAATACAGGTGAGATGATAACAGATAAGATACCCCGTTTTAATGAACAGAGGTATGTTTCTCCTAGTGAATTCGTTAAATATATGCGGATGCGGTTTCATCCACCAATTGCCTTTGGTTCTGTGATTATGAAACGCACTGCTCTTATAGAAGCGGGGGGTTTCATCCCGGAGTTAAAATGGTCCGCCGATTTGTTTGTTGTTTTAGTAATTGCGTTTAGATATGGAATATGCTACATCCCGGAACCTTTAATGATTTTTAGGATACGAGAGGATTCCTTTTCATCTGGATATAGGCGATGGCTAGAGCAGCGTAGGGCTATGCTTAATATAATTAAGTTATTAGAAACTTCTGCCTACCGAGATGTGCGCCCAATGTTCAAAAAAACTTCATATTTATCTTGGAATCCCTGGCAGACGCTACGCTTAGCTTCAAGCAACCCAAAGTATTGGGGTTATTTAACACCCGCCTTGTTTAGATTGACTTTGTGGCCAAGAATAAAGATGCCATTGGCTGTTATTGCGCCCTTTTGGGTGAAGCGTATATATCGTGATGTCCATTATTGGTTCTGGAAAAATACGGATTTAATAAACATAAAATGAGACCTTATATTAATTTGAAATTTACCAGAGTACTGTAAAGAATATTTTTAGGAGGAAGAGTTATTGTTACTATATTTACTTGCCTAAAACCTTTTAGGGGTCATTTTGCTATAATCCAGCGTAATGCCATCACTAGCTGGACGTTGCTGCGTCCCAAACCAGAAATTATTCTATTTGGAAACGAAGAAGGGACAGCAGAGATTTGTCAAGAGCTGGGTTTGCGGCACATTCCCGAACTCGCCCGTAATAAATTCGGCAAATCATTGGTAAATGACTTATTTGAAAAAGCCCAACGCTTGGCTACTTATGATTTACTCTGTTATATTAATGCAGACATCATCGTAACACAGGGCTTAATTCGGTCAATCAATATTGTCAGTAAACGATGGAAACGGTTCGTTATTATCTGTGGTACGTGGGAGTTATCTATGGAGAATGAAATAAACCTTAGTACTCCTGATTGGGAAAGGCAACTCCGTGCTTTGGTCAAAAAAAACAGAAGAGCTCCAAGTTCTATTGGAATGGACTTATTTTTGTTCCCACGAGGATTCTACGACCATATTCCTCCTTTTTCCATTAGCGGGCTGGCCTGGGATAATTGGCTTATTTTTAAAACTCGCTCAAAGAGAATTCCCTTGGTAGATACAAGCCATTTTATGTTTATCGTTCATCCAGATCATGAAAGATCTACTCATAGCCGGTTATACGTAGCCGATGAGAATACTCTTATTAATCAGCGCCTTGCAAAACGGTGGACAAAAACCTTTATAGGCTTAGATGCAACTTATAATCTCGAAGGCGACGGTCGGTTACGGAAAAAACGAATTCTTGAATTACTCCGGCCTCGTCTTAGTGCCATAAAGTTACATTACATTATAGAGGGACTATTGCGGATGAAAAGCTATTTTAAGCAGAAATTGGGGTTTTTCTGTAAATTGGTAATTTGACGTTTGTAATCGATACTTGCTTCTAAAGAAAGAATATGCGTTGTCCGGCCTTAAAGGAATTACCCTCACCACCAATAGGTAAAATCGGTTGGCCATGGACACAGGAGAGCCCACAACTTCCAGATACGCTGTGCGACGGTAAGCCTTGGCCAAAGATAAGCATTGTCACGCCTAATTATAATTACGCTCAATTTATTGAAGAAACTATCCGTTCCGTCCTACTTCAAGGTTATCCCGACTTAGAGTATATCATTATTGATGATGGTAGCACGGATAATAGCGTTAAGATTATTAAAAAGTATAGTAAGTGGCTTACCCATTGGGAGAAACAGGAAAATCGCGGCCAGGGTTATGCCATAAACAAAGGATTTAAAGTAGCTTCGGCTGATTTATTTTCCTGGATAAACTCAGATGATATATATGAGAGGAATGCTTTGTCTAAGATTGCTCCAGAATTCTCAGTTCATCCCGAGGTAGATATTATATCAGGAAGATGTAGATTATGGGCTGGCAAGCAGAACGATGAAATGATTGGTCCTTCACCTTTGCGTAGTTACGAAGATTTCTTGCGTATCAATAGCAACTGGATGAAAGGCAAGTTTATTGTTCAGCCTGAGGCATTCTTTCGCCGTAGGGCATATGATTTAGCCGGTGGATTACCAGAAGATTTACATTACGCGCTTGATGTGGCGCTGTGGATGCGCATGTCCAGAAAGGGTTGCATTTTTCATAGCATTAACGAGTATCTGGCAAGACTGCGCATCCATAAAAGGCAACGTTCATTTGACATATACCCATCTTTTATAGAGCTTTGTGGCGTTGCCTGGCATTACCTTCGTCAAGATTGGGATATGTTTGGTGAAAGGGCACCCTTGATTGCCGAGGATATATTCAATGCGAGAGAAGAGACAATAAGCAACCTTAAGAAAAAGTTTGAAGCAATTAAAAATTCTACTTCTTATCGGCTCGGTCGATGCATTACTCGACTACGTTTTTGGTAGGGTATATTAAGATGCGTTACCCAACCTTTTAAATGGATACCTTAAATCAGTTAATAGCATATTATAAAATATTTCCTTCTATGGCGATATTTCGTGCTTTGGAAGTGGAACAATTTATGGAAGTACGAAATCTTTGTGCTCAGCCGATTTTAGATTTAGGTTGCGGTGATGGCTTTGTGGCAAAGTTGGCTTTTAGGCATTCTGTAGATATCGGCCTTGACTTTGACATCCAGTGCTTGAAAGAAGCTTTGCATCAGGGAACCTATCGAATGGTAATAAACGCAGATGCAAGATACCTGCCATTTAAAGATAAAACGATTCGAACCGTATACAGTAATAGTGCTATGGAACATATGGATGACCTTGATGCTATTCTTGAGGAAATAGCGCGGATTCTGACATCAGATGGCATCCTGATAACCTTAGTGCCTTCCCATCGTTTCCTAAAGCCGGTGGGCCGAATTGCTAAATTTTTTGGGCAGATGATATGGGATAGGTATAATCGATTGCAAAATCATGTAAATCTACTTGACGAAGGTCAATGGCGCTCTATACTTTCCAAACACGGATTAAAAGTGAATTCTATCAGGCCTTATTGTAGCTATGTAATAGCAAAATACATTTTTGACTTAGAGCTCTGCGGTAAATTCCATTTTAATTTCCATTGGCCATTTTTACATCTTCGTCATTGTGGTAATCTTGCGTCTTTAATATCAAGATTTAGCTTACCTTATTTAAAACATATATTTGCTACACATCCTGACTCTAGCTGCGAGGGCCATTGTTTTATGATATTGACAGTTAAGGCTTAATAAGTGAGTATCCCCTAGTTGTTGAAGAAAAGAGGATTTTTATACGGTGTCTAAAAAAGCTAATACTTGTAGAGTTGGCTTAGCTGTCTATGACTTTGGCTGGGTTTACGGAACAGGCACAGAGAGGTTTGCCCAGGAACTCACACGCGCCCTTGTAAACCTGAAACAGTCTATTGTAGAGTATGAAATCTTACTTAGGCCGGGTATTTCTGCCGCGCAAATTGGGCTCCCTCCTAAGATTTGCCTGAATGCCCCAGCCCCTAGTTATTCGCTTCTGGCAAAGATAAGAAGAAAGAGCCATTATCTTTGGCACAAGGGCATCGATGTAACCAGAAAATTAATGGGAGCTCCACCCTTGTTAGGATATTTAGGAAAATTGTGGGTTAAGGATTGGTTAGCCACCCTTAACTTAGACCTTCTCTATTTTCCTTCTATGTGGCAACACGAATTAATACAAGACACTCCAATTGTGGTGCAACTTCACGATATGCAACATATTCATTATCCTGAATTTTGGCGATACGCTACTTTTCAGCGAGAGGTAGTGTTTGGTTGGTATCGGGATCATGCCTGTTTAATTACTTGCAATTTCGACTTTGTGGCTAATGATATAAAACTCTATCTAAAAGTGCCGAAGGAAAAAATTGCCACAATTTTTTTTGCGCCTCCCAGACCGCCTTTGTCTGATGTTGCTTATGAACTGTCGGTAAGAAAGAAATTTAATCTACCCCAGCGTTATATTATCTATCCCGCAGCTACCTGGCCGCATAAGAATCATATTAACCTGGTACGGGCAATAGCCCAGTGTGTTAATTGCGGTATAGATGTTTTCTGCGTTTGCACAGGGGAGTATGCGGATTGTCTTTATCCAGGGCAATTTTTAAAGATCCAAGAAGAAATCAAAAAATACAAAGTCGAGAAAAATATCTGTTTTACAGGATGCCTTGCTTCTAGTGAAATTTATGCATTATTACAAGGAGCAGATTTCGTCGTTATACCCACTCTTTATGAAGCAGGTTGCTATCCTATTTGGGAGGCCTGTCATTTTGGCAAGGCCGTTGCCTGTTCAGATGTAACTATGATTCCTTATCAGATTCAAGACGCTGGTTTACTCTTTAATCCCGATGACCCAGATGATATTGCTGGTGCCATTGGACTCCTTTGGAAAAACCAAGAACTAAAGAGTTATCTGGGACATAAGGCCAAAGCACTAATTGATAATCCATTTTACTCTGCGGAAAGAATGGCGCTGGGTTATCATCGGCAATTTATCCATTGTTTAATCCGCTTAGGAAAACTTCCCAAAGAACTCTGGATAAATGAAGACCCCGCTCCTGCCCTTGACCGAGGGCCGCTTCCGCCAAGATTTGAATGGAGGCAGAAGGGGTAATGATGGTGATGAAAACGATGAAATTTTTAGTATTAGGTGGCGGAGCAGTAGTAACTGAATATTATATTCCCGCACTACGCCTATTGGGTTTGACATCAAATATTCTTATTCTTGAGGTATCTGCAGCGGTAATAGAAATTCTTAATCAGAAGGCACCTGATATTAGGTGTAAGCAGATAGACTTTAGAGAGTATCTTAAAAATTTTTCTGAAGAATCCTTTGATGGAGCAATAATCGCTTTACCTAATTATCTACATAACGAAGCAGTAGAGATGTGTCTCTTTAAGGGGCTCAATGTATTATGTGAAAAGCCGCTTGCTATGAATGAGCAAGATTGTCTACGTTTAGCTCGGCTGTCTGAAGAAGCGGGAAAAGTTTTGACCGTGGGAATGGTAAGAAGATTGCTTCCCAGTGTTTCTGCCTTAGGGGAAGCATTAAAAAGTAGTTTAATCGGCACTCTTGAGAGCATTGATATTGAGTATGGTCCCTATACCTGGGTTTCAGATAGTGGTTCTTTTTTTCAACGCCAGAATGGCGGGCTATTAATGGATATGGGAGTGCATTATCTTGACCTGGTAGAGGAATTGACTGGACCCCTAAAGCCGATTAGCTATCAAGATGACTGCAAGGGAGGTATAGAGGCAAACTTAAATTTTCATCTAGTTTCAGAAAATGGTATTCCGGTAAACTTAATTTTGTCCCGCACACATACACTGCGTAATACCGCAATCTTCAAAGGAGAGTATGGGGAGTTAATTTTAGAAAAAAATACATTTGATTTTTGTCTCTGGCGTTCATACCGCGCGAATAACTTGCTCGCAAGACTTTTCCTTTTGGGGGTTTTTAAGGGAGGCGATTGGTCTGCGGATTTAATTTCTTGTTTTGCCGAGCAACTTTTAGAGTTTAGAGAAGCGATTTGCGAAAGGAAATCTCCTCGCGTCACGGCTAATCAGGCAGCAAAAACGATGAAATTAATTGAGTGGGCGTATAGTAACCGCCAAGAGAGAAAAGCTCAGACTGAAAACTCGCCTTATATTTCTGAATCTCGTCTGCGACCTACGCTATCTCCTGCAAAGGTGGTGGTAACCGGTGGAACCGGATTTATCGGAGGGCATCTGGTTTCAAGACTTGCGGACTTAGGATTCTTGGAGATAACCGTTCCGGTGCGCAACTATAAAACCTGTGCAGAAGTTGCTCGCTTCCCGGTGAGGATGCCAAGGATAAATTTGCTTGACTATAAACAGGTCAAAACAGTCGTTGGAGGAGCAAGGTTTGTCTTTCACCTGGCTTATGGCCGGGATGGAGATGATGCCGCGAGAATAACCGTGGAAGGAACAAAGAATGTGGTGAATGCGGCAATTGAGTGCAGGGTTGAATGCGTGGTTACCTTAAGTTCGATGTATGTTTTTGGCCATCCCGATACTGACCAACTGGTTGATGAATCTTGGCCTTATCATCCCAGAGGAGGTGAATACGGTAGAAGCAAGGCGAAAATGGAACGCTGGTGTCTATCGCGGGCAAGAAATGTTGGTTCTACGCGGATAGTGGTTTTGAATCCTTCTTGTGTTTATGGGCCTTGCGACAAGACTTATACTCAGCTACCCATCCGGATGGCACACCAGGGAATTTTCTGTTGGGTCCAAGAGGGCCGCGGAAGAGCGAACTACACGTTCATTGATAACTTAGTTGATGCCGTCATTCTTGCGACAAGTTGTAAAGAAGCCCATGGCCAGCGATTTATTATCAACGATGGGTTTTGTTCCTGGCGAGAATTTCTTACTCCTTTTCTGGGCGAATTTGCTAATACATTACCTTCTCTAAGCAAGGAAGAATTAATGCTTAAAAATCGTCTAAGGCAAGTAAAGATAAAAGAAATTATTTCCCATCTTGCAGGTGACATTGAGTTTATTGGGATGATTAACAGAATGCCTATAGTTAGCGCCATAAAACGAACTGTATTAAAATATAATCCAAAATTACACTCTGCGCTTTTAGATATGCAACATCAATATTCTGGGCCAAATATTCACAAAAGTAATTTATCATTACAAATTCCACCTGAATGGCTGGGAGATATTTTTGGGCCAACAAAAACAAAATTTTCCTCAGAAAAAGCCAGGAAGATTTTAGGCTGGGAGCCGCTTATTCAATTAGAAGAGGGACAGGAGAAAACACAACTTTGGCTAAAATCAATAGGCCTTTTATAATCTACTAGATATAGAAAAAATATGCATATTTTTGAGCGATGTTCTAAGGCTATTCGACACAGTTATTTTTTAGAGCAGGCTTGCTGGTTGTGGGACCATATACGGCCATTGTATGATAAAATATTACTCCTGTTGAGCGGTAATCATGGGATTGAGCGGATAATTAATGGGACTGACCGCATTTTAATTCCTATCCAATTAAGGTCATTGCCTGAAGTTTGTGAGCCACAGGCATGGAAATATTTAATGGGACAGGTTCGGCCAGGCGATATTGCGGCAGATATCGGTGCATATTTAGGGTTATATACGGCTGCTTTAGCAAAACGGGTGGGACCGTCTGGAAAAGTTTTCTCTTTTGAGCCTGATCCACAGAACTTTATATTTTTAAAACAATCAATTGGGATGAATCAAGTTGCGGCCCAAGTTGAACTCTTTGATATGGCTGTGGGATCCCAAGATAGCGAGGTTAAATTCTCGGCAGGCTTGGACTGCGGGTCGCATATTAATTATACCTTATCTTTAGCCAAAGACGTAACTACAGTCCGATGCATATGTCTAGATACGCTTTTTACTAATAAACGTTTGGATATTTTAAAGATAGATATCGAGGGATTTGAAGAAACGGTTTTACAAGGAGCCAATAACCTTTTAAGGGATAGAATACGTAGCCCAAGAGCTATTTTAATAGAGCTTCATCCGTTTGCGTGGCCAAAGATAGAAACCAGCAGTAAGTCCATATTGCAACGCCTTAGCGGCTATACATGTACTATTTTTGATAAAAATGGAGTAGCCGTAAATGATGTTGACTCTTCGTGGATTTGCTGGTTAATTGCTCAAAAAGATATGTAGCTTAGTAAACAAATCCAAAAGATTATTATTTTTACTGCTAGATAGAAAAGCGCTTAAATTTATGCCGTTAATCTCAGTAATTATCCCTTGTTTTAACGCAGGGCCCTGGATTCGCCAGACGCTGCAAAGTGTAATAACGCAAGGGCTTGATGATATAGAAACAATTGTTATTGACGATGGTTCTACGGATGAAAGTGCAAATATAATTGAGAAAGAGTTTCCATCTGCCCATTTAATAAGAACTAAAAATCAAGGTGCAAGCAAGACAAGAAATCTTGGAACAGAGGTCTCGAAAGGAGAGTTTATTCAATATCTGGATGCAGATGATTTGCTTGCACCAGGCAAGTTAAAGCTCCAATTAGAGATGCTTAAGAATACAGGTGCAGATGTTGCTTATGGCGATTGGCAGAAATTGGTTAGGGGGTCGGATGGGAAATACATTAAGGCAGAAGTGGCAAGAGGAAGAATGCAGAATGAGGAGATTGATTTATTTACGGATTTCTGGTGTCCTCCTGCAGTATATTTATTCCGACGCTCAATAGTAGAAAGGGTAGGAGGATTTAATGAGGGTTTGCCGATTATCCAGGATGCCAGGTTTGCC
>CAYHAI010000073.1:0-6889 GCA_964354585.1 uncultured Planctomycetales bacterium | reverse complement strand
AAGACCACAACCTTTTATATGATCGTCGGGATTATCCCGCCTAAGCGGGGCAAGATTATATTTGATAATTATGATATTACAAATTTGCCTATTCATGCACGTGCCCGTTATGGCATAGGCTATCTTTCCCAGGAGCCCTCTATATTTAGAAAACTTAGCGTTGAGGAAAATATCCTCGCTATTTTAGAAACTTTGCCTTTAAGTAGAACCGAGAGGGCCCAGAGGCTGCAACGGCTACTGGAAGAGTTAAATATTACGCATCTGGCCAAGAACAAGGCTTATACATTATCGGGCGGCGAGAGAAGGCGGCTGGAGATTACCCGGGCACTAGTAACTAACCCATCTTTTATACTGCTGGATGAACCTTTTTCTGGGATAGACCCTATCGTGGTTAATGAGGCGCAGGAGATTATCAAGGAATTAAAGGAGAGGGGGTTAGGGATTTTGCTTACCGACCATAATGTGCGAGAGACCCTTTCCATAACTGATAGGGCTTATTTAATTGCCGATGGAAGAATCCTTATTTCTGGCACGGCTAGCGATTTAATTAATAATCCACAGGCCAGAGAGGTTTATCTGGGCGAAAAATTTAGGATGTAAGTGAAGCCACAACTTATGGAATGCTCGCATGCGCTCGCTACGAACATAAGTTGTTTGGCTGAACTTATCCCGCCAAATGCGTTAAAATTATGGAACAGAATTTTAACGCGGTTTATGAGGCGGGATACGAGTGATAACACGTACCCCTTGCGTAAACACTACCAAAAATTTCTTTGAAATTTTTGGCGTACGCTTCGGGGTTAATTCGCGCAAATAACTTACGTCGCTTCGCTCCGTAAGTTATGCGCTCATTTAATGAAAACAGAAGTAAAGAAAATAGATAGCACCAAAAGAGAGCTTAGTATTGAGGTAGGTGGCGATATTGTAAAGAATAAATTTGAGGATGTCTTCAAGCAAATTGGTCAAGAAGCAAAGGTCCCGGGTTTTCGGCCCGGCCATGCGCCCCGCGATATTTTAGAGAAACACTATTCTAGTTATGCGCAGGAACAAGTCTTAAAAGAGTTAATTCCGGATATTTATCATCAGGCCTTGGAAAAGGAAGGATTAGATGTTATAGAATTACCCAATATATCGGATGTTAAGTTAGATAGAAACTCCCTGTCATTTAAGGCGCAAGTAGAAATTAGTCCGGAGGTTGCAGTTAAAAATTACAAGGGCATTAAGGTTAATTATCAAAAAGTTAGCGTTTCCGCCGAAGACATAAAACGTAATCTCGACGCCCTGAAAGAATCAAGAAAATTAGAAGTTCTTGACGACAGTTTTGCCAAAAGCCTAGGTTATCCGAATTTAGCAGAATTAGAGAAGGCAGCGGAAAGACAGATTTATCTGCAGAAAGAAAATCAGAGCCGGCAGAAGATGGAAAACGAAATTATTGAAGGCATAACTAAAGATATGGATTTTAAAGTACCGCAGGCCTTAGTTAATCGGCAACTCCAGGATTTAGTCAAGCAGGCAAAGGTTGATTTGGCTTTAAGAGGTAACCCTCGCGAAAAGATCGATGAGCAGGAAAAGGCATTATTAACTGAGCTTGAGCCAGAGGCAAAAAGACAAGTTAAGATTTATTTAATTTTATCTGCCATCGCCAAAAAAGAAAATATTCCTTTAGATGACCATACGCCGCGTAAAGTTATGGAGTTGTTATTGAAAGAAGCAGAGTGGAAATTAACGGATTAAAAATGGAGGTGGGTATGGGTATAAAAAATCAGACGTTGATACCGATGGTCATTGAGCAGACCACGCGAGGTTATGAACGGGCCTATGATATTTATTCCCGGTTATTGAAGGACCGCATTGTTTTTATCGGTACGCCAATTGATGATAATGTGGCAAATTTGATTATTGCCCAGCTGCTATTTCTGCAGATGGAGGATGTAAACAAGGACATAAATATTTATATCAATTCACCCGGCGGGTCAGTTACCTCAGGCCTGGCAATATACGATACCATGCAGTTTGTCAAATGCGATGTCGCCACTTATTGCGTAGGCCAGGCCACCAGTATGGGGGCGTTACTTTTATGCGCCGGGACAAAGGGTAAGCGTTTTACCTTACCTAATTCCCGGGTGATGATTCATCAGCCCTGGGGTGGAATTCAGGGCGCAGCCGAAGATATCTCCCGGCACGCCAAAGAAATTTTAAGTTTGCGCGATAGGATTAATGAGATATTAGCTGCTCATACCGGACAGCCTATAGATAAAATTCAAAAGGATACTGACCGGGATTATTTTATGTCTGCTGTTGAAGCTAAAGAATACGGCTTGATTGACGAGGTAATTATACCGAGTAAGAAAAAATAGAATTTCGTTGAGGAGGAGTAATCTATGAGGAAAAATTATTTACTGACGCCAGGACCTACACCTTTGCCGCCACAGGTCTTGGAGGCAATGGCCCGGCCCATTATTCACCATCGCACCCCGCAGTTTCAAACTATATTAAAAGAAGCCACTGATGGCTTGAGGTATGTATTTCAGACCACAGGCGATGTTTTTATCTTGGCTGCTTCGGGTACGGGCGCAATGGAGGCAGCAGTAGTAAATTTATTATCGCCGGACGATACGGCCTTAACTATCCAGGGCGGTAAATTTGGCGAGAGATGGACAGAGATTTGCCAAAGTTACGGCATAAATGCGCAAGTTTTAGATGTAGAATGGGGAAGAGCGGCTGAGCCAAAAGAAATAGAAAAAAGACTAAAAGCCAACCCTAAGATAAAAGCGGTATTTACTACCTTATGCGAGACCTCTACTGGCGTGGCTTGTGATATTGAGGCCATTGGTAAGGTAGTAAAAAATACAGATGCGGTATTAGTAGTAGATGCCATCAGCGGCCTCGGCGCAATTCCTTTGGCAACGGATGCCTGGTCCTGCGATATGGTAGTTTCTGGTTCGCAAAAAGGCCTGATGCTTCCGCCGGGCTTAGGTTTTATTTCCGTAAGTGCCAAGGCCTGGAAATTAGCGGAGAGCGCAAAATGTCCGAGATACTATTTTGATTTGAGAGAAGCTAAGTCGGCCTTGGATAAAACCGATACGCCTTTTACGCCGGCGATAACTTTAATTATCGCCCTTTGCGAAGCTTTAAAGATGATAAAACAAGATGGCATAGAGAATGTTTTCTCGCGTCATAAAAAAATGGCAGATGCTACGCGACTAGCGGTAGAGGCGTTAGGATTAGAGTTATTTGCGCCAACAGCAGCCTCGGATGTTGTAACCGCGGTAAAAGTTCCCCAAGGCATAGATGGAGAGAAATTAGTCAAAACTATGCGCGATACTTACGGCGTAACCATTGCCGGCGGACAGAGCGAATTAAAAGGCAAGGTTTTTAGAATTGCCCATATGGGTTTTATTGAAGAGCCTGATATTATCGTCGGAATTTCCTGTTTAGAGAAAGTTTTAGCCCAGATGGGGTATAAATTTAGTTTGGGTGCAGGAGTAAAAGCAGCAGAAGAGGTATTTTTAAAATAATCGGAGGTTTAGATGATTAGGATTTTAGTCAGCGATCCATTATCCGAAGAAGGCCTTAAGATAATTAAAGAGGTAAAAGAATTTCAGGTAGATGTCAAGACTGAGCTTAAACCAGAGGCGCTCAAAGAAACAATTAAAGATTACGATGCCCTGATTGTCAGAAGCGCTACTAAGGTAACTAAAGATATCATCGCTGCCGCAGGAAAATTAAAGGTTATTGGCCGCGCTGGTGTGGGTTTGGATAACGTAGACTTAGAGGCAGCCACGCAAAAAGGGATTATTGTGATGAATACGCCCGGAGGAAATACCATTTCTACTGCCGAGCACACGATGAGTATGATTTTGGCCCTTTCCCGCAATATTGCTCAAGCCAATGCCTCCACTAAAAAAGGCGAATGGAAACGTTCTAAATTTATGGGCGTGGAGCTTTATAATAAGGTATTAGGTATAGTAGGGCTGGGAAGGATAGGTAGCGAGGTAGCTAAGCGCGCTTCCTCGTTTGGGATGAAGGTTTTGGCGTATGACCCATTTTTATCTCGAGAAGTTGCGGAAAGTTTGGGTGTAGAGGTAGTAGAACTAAAAGAATTGCTCCAGCGTTCCGATTATATTACCGTGCATACCCCCTTGACTGAAGAGACAAGGCATATAATATCCACCGAAGAATTCGCAATGATGAGAAAAGGGGCGCGTATCATCAATTGTGCGCGCGGCGGTATAATTGATGAGGCAGCCTTAGTCAATGCTATCAAGGAAGGTAAGGTTGCCGGCGCTGCCATAGACGTCTTTGAACAAGAGCCGTTATCTCTAGAGAGCGAACTTTTAAAATTAGACAATGTAGTTACCACTCCGCATTTAGGCGCATCTACCGAAGAGGCGCAGGTCAACGTTGCTATTGAAGTCTCGGAAATTGTGCGCGATGCGCTTTTAGGCAAGGGCATACGCAATGCCGCGAATTACCCTTCAGTAGAACAAGAGGTTTATAAGATTTTAGAGCCCTATATTAATTTATGCGAGAAATTAGGGATATTCTCTGCGCAATTAGCGCAAGGTAGATATGAGGCAGTTAATATCAATTACAGCGGCGAAATTACGCAACATGATTTAAGTCCTTTAACCATGGCCTTGGTCAAGGGGATGCTTTCGCCGATATTAAAAGAGAGCGTAAACTTTATTAATGCGCTGACGCTGGCCAAAGAAAGAGGCATAAAAATCAAGGAGACAAAATCTTCCAAAGAGGAAGAGTTTGTAAATTTAATCCAAGTAGAAATAAAGACTGATAAGGAGACCAGAAAAATTGGCGGCACGCTTTCTCCCAATAAACAGCCGCGCATTGTCAAGGTCGATACCTATTATGTTGAGGTAACGCCTGCCGGCAATATGATTATGATACAAAACTGGGATAAGCCGGGTATCATCGGTAATTTGGGTACGCTTTTAGGTAAACAGAATATCAATATCGCGAGTATGACCTTTGGCCGCGAGAAGCCAGGTGGAAAAGCAATTACAGTATTAAATGTGGATAGCCCTGTGTCCCCAGAGGCCTTGGATAAAATCAAAAAAATAGAGAATATCTTAGCGGTGAAGGTAATAAATATATAGACTCTCTAGAATCCCTATGTTTAATAAAAAGAGGCAAATTTATAATTTGGTTATTGGGTTTTTAATTATAATTATATTTATTCTCAGCGGTCTTCTCTTAAGCAGAACGACTAAAAAAGAGTCCCTTTTGATTATTGTCCCTAGTCGTTGCAGGGTCTGTAATACAGAAAAAGCGGTTAATTATCTAAAAACCAGATTTGCGGATTTGACTGTTTCTTATCTTTATTATCCTCAGGCGGCCGCCGAGAGAATGATTAAATATTTTGGGATTAAGGCGTTACCAGCTTATTTTTTAAGCAAGGAAATAGAAAAAGAAAAATCTTTTGAAAATCTGAAAAATAATCTAGAAGCAAAAGGCGATTTTTATCTGTTAAAACCTCAGGTTAGCGGTTTCTCTTATTTTATCGATAGGAAAAAAATAAAAGGCAAATTTGACTTGTTTATAAGTTTATACGATAAGAATGCTGCTGGAATTTTGCCTGTAGTAAAGGAATTTAACCCGGCGATACATTTTCTGGCTGTTCAACAACAGGATAATTTTGATGCCGCAAGAGGCAATATTGAAATTGAGGAGTACCTGCGCGCTGTCTGCGTGCAAAAATATTATCCCGAAAATTTTTGGGATTATATAAAATGTCGGGCGAAAAATATAAGTAGTTCAGGATGGCAGGATTGCGCCAGCGGTTTCAATATCGATAAAATAAAGACCTGCGCCAGCAGCCAAGAAGGCAAGGAGCTTTTAAGAGGGAATATCAGTCTGAATAAAGAATTGCAGATCATGTTTGGCCCGGCATATCTTTTAGAGAATCAGGAGATATTCGCTACGCAAGGCGTGCCTTCCAAAGAGGAATTAAGAAAATTAATCAAGAGGTGAAGAGATGAGTAATAAACCTAAAATATATATTCTCGATGTCACTAACCGCGACGGAGTCCAGACATCGCGCATCTGCCTTTCTAAATTGCAGAAGACGATGATAAACCTGCAGTTAAACGAAATGGGGGTCTTTCAATCCGAGTTTGGTTTTCCGGTTACCCACCATGAGACAAATTATCTCAATGCCAATTTAGAATTGGCCAAAACTGGCGTCCTTTCTCCGATTAGATTAGGAGGTTGGATAAGGGCAACCAGAGAAGATGTAAAGGCCACATTTAAGCTTGTCCCGCAGATAAGGCATCTGAATTTATCTATTTCTACCTCTGACCAGATGATTATCCATAAATTTAAAGGTAAACTCGACCACCAATCTATAATAAAAGAGATGAGCGAGGCAGTAAAAGAAGCGAAAAAGGCAGGCGCTGCCTCTATTGGCGTAAATGCTGAAGATGCCTCGCGCACGCGCATGGATTATTTAGTTGAGTTTGCGCAAGCAGCCAAAGAGGCAGGCGCGGATAGAATTCGTTATTGCGATACCTTGGGCTGCGATACGCCTTTTAGCATTTATGAAAGAATAAAACTCCTTGCCGAGAAAGTATTTATGCCTATTGAGATTCATGGCCATAATGACCTGGGCCTGGTGATTGCTAATTCTATTGCCGGCGCCAAAGCAGCCATTGATTCAGGCGTGGATGCCTATATTAATACCTGCATTAATGGAATGGGCGAGCGGGCAGGTAATGCGGATTTGGTCTCGGTAATTTTGAGCCTTAAATATGGCAGCGGTATGCAGGATTATCAGCTTGACCCGCGCGTTAACTTAAAAGTGGCGTGGAAGCTATGTACGTACGCATCCTATGCATTCGGTGTGCCTATTCCTATCAATCAACCGGGCATT
>CAYHAI010000072.1:0-22127 GCA_964354585.1 uncultured Planctomycetales bacterium | reverse complement strand
ATAAAGGCGTCGACAACTTGACTATTAAATTGTTTATCTTTATTTTCTTTAAGGATATTAATGGCTTGCTCTTTATCAAAGGCCTTACGATAAGGACGACTGGAAGTCATGGCATCAAAGGCATCGGCTACAGAAACAATCGCGGCTAAAATAGGAATCTCGTCCATCTTTAAACCCCGGGGATAACCTTTACCATCGGGCCGCTCATGGTGGTCGCGCACAATAGTTAAGCCGGGCCTGAGGAATTCAAGATGCTTGATAATATCCTCGCCAATTTTGGGATGCTGCCTAATGATGCGCCATTCTTCTTCGGTAAGCAGACCCGGTTTAGCCAATATTCTTTCAGGGATGCCAATCTTACCGATATCGTGTAAAATGCAGATCTGTTCAAGCAGTAGAATGTCTTTTTGGTTTAGCCCTAAGTGTTTGGCAATATTGGTGGCATAATGCGCTACCCGTTCAGAATGGCCCTTTGTATAATGGTCTTTTGCTTCCACTACCTGTGCTAATGATTTGATAGTATTAAAATAATGGCTCTGTAATTCATTCTGTACTTTTAGGAGTTCGTCGGTCATATTATTAAAAGCGCCGGCTAAATCCTGCAATTCATCTTTTGATTTTACTATTACCTTGTGCTGGAAGTTGCCTTTTGCTACTTGCCTTACTCCTTGCGCGAGAATGTGCAGCGGCCGGGTTACGCCCCGGGCAACAAGCCAGCTCATCACCAGAGAAATAATAATCACTAAAACTAAAACCCCCAAGAATCTTTTTGCTAATAGCAACTGCATCTGACGGATAGACTGGGCTGAAACATCCAAACCCACAATGGCTACGGCTTGTCCTTGTTTATTATAAATCGGCGCATAACCAGAAAGCCAAACCCCCCATTTATCTGTTGTAAGTTCCTTATCCACGCCGGGCTCTTGAAAAGCAAGTTGCATCTGGGGAAAGCGAGAAATATCATAACGCTCTCCGCAATAAGCACTCACTCCTCTTCTATCACCCGCATCCACTATAAACATCCAGATATTCTCTTTATTTGTCTTGACCATGGTATAGACGTTGTCAATGACCGGGTCAATATCTCTTATCTTCTCTAAAACTGCTTTTATTTCTTTATAAATTACCGTGCCCTGACTTGCCATTTCTGATTTTATCTGGCTGTGCTTATCTGCGTCAATAAACATACTGGAAAGTTTGGCTAAACTTAATATTTTGCCGCGGAGTTCTTCTTTTTGCTCTGTAATTGCTCTTTGATATATACAAAAAGCGCTAATCACTAAGACAAAAACCAGAAGAACGATAAAGATTATACTCAATTTTAGTTGAAAACCCACTCGCTTCATAGCCTCTACTCCTTGCGGCACTTATCTAATAAAGAAAATTAAAGCGATTATTCTCTCTGCCCAAAATATAGATAACAGCGCTGCTAAAGACAAGAATGGGCCGTAGGGTATGGTGTGGTCTTTTTTTAGGATAAGATTTATTATACCGATGATTATTCCCAAAAAGGGAGCGAGGAAGAAAGTAAGTACTGCTTTTTGCCAACCCAAAAATGCGCCAATCATCGCCAATAATTTTACATCGCCGCCGCCCATAGATTCAGTCTCGCCTTGGATAGGCGGCCTCTTCAGAAGCCTAAAATAGACCAGGTCAAAAAGAAAACCGCTGAGATAAATAATCCCGCCGCCGATAATAATACCCAGAAAAGAATTAAGCACAGGGCCAGGGCTGTAAGCCATAGGCTGCAGGCGAACGCCTTTAATCGCGTTAAATAAAAATCCTAAAATAATACCGCCGACAGATACTTCATCGGGGATGATACGGTGTCTGATATCCACAAAGGTGGCCACAATTAAACTGCAGACAAAGACCAGATAGATAAAAAAGTCGTAAGTTAACCCAAAATAATTAAAAAATACCACAAACGCAATCGCCGTTAATAACTCTACCATTAAATATACAGGAGATATCTTTTGATGACAGAAGCGGCATTTACCGCCCAAAAGCATATAACTAATAAAAGGTATATTATCATACCAATGGATTCTCTTTTCGCAATTAGGACAATGCGAACCCGGCCAGACTACGGACTTACCCGAAGGCATGCGGTAAATACAGACATTCAGGAAACTTCCGACGATAGAGCCAAAAATAAAAGCTAAAATTTTCCCGAGCATAATTTTTTAACTCCTTAAATGAGCCCACAACTTACGGAGTCCGCTGCCAAGAGGACGAACGTAAGTTGTCTGGGCGAATTTTTGAGTTCCAATCTGCGCCGAAGGCGCATTCAGCGAAATCCCGCGCTAGCGGGAATCCCCGAGCCTATCCCGAAAATATCGCAGAGATTTTCGGGATGTTTAGGCGAGAGATCTTACTTCCTCATCCACTGACTTCTTCATTTAAAGCCTGACGCATTACTTCTTCCACTTCTTTCGACGCCTTACCGGTCCACAATTCAAAGGCATCCACACCCTGATATAAAAGCATGTCTAGGCCATCTGCGACGCGTAGCCCAAGTGATTTTGCGTCTTTAACCAAACGCGTCTGGGAATTTTGGTTATATACCACATCATAGACATAGAATTCTTTTCTAGGCAGTAAGTTCTTATCTATAATAGAAATATTGGCATCTTCCATACCGACAGGAGAGGCATTAATTAATAAGGCGCAATCTGTTATAAAGGCGGGAATTTCTTCAGTTGAAATAAATTGCAACTTATCTTTTAAATGTGGGTACTGCGGAAGTTGCAAAAAATGCTCTTTTGCAGAATTTATTGCTTCAATGTTAATATCATTTATATATATCTTTTTAACACCAACGTTTATCCAACTTAAGCTGGCAATAATAGCTCTGCCCGCCCCTCCACAACCAATAATAAGTACCTTCTTTCCTTTAGGTTCAAATGCTAAAACTTCTTTTAAAGATTTTAAAAAACCGGTAGCATCCGTATTCCAATATTGTAATTTATTACCGTCTTTTTTTACGGTATTTATGGCGCCGCTTAATTTCACATAATACAAAGTATCTAACATCTGAGGGGTATTTTTATCAAAAGGAAATTTCTCTTCTAAAATTTCTCGGGCTTTGATCTTATAGGGAATAGTTATGTTAAAACCTGAAATGTCGCTAGTAAAAACATCTTTTAGTAAAAAATTTTCCAGCCCTTCTGGTTTTACCTCAAAAATTTTATATTCGGCATTTATCTTTAGCGCGCGGAATGCGGCATTATGCATTAAAGGAGATAAACTGTGTTTGGCAGGATAGCCTAAAACTCCGTAGATTTTAAGGCGAGAGGTTTTAGCCATTTAGGATGGGTTTAAAGACTTTCTATTTTGTTTAAGGCGTTAATATATGCCCTAATTGATGCCTCGACGATATCCGTGCTTGAGCCGCGGCTAGTAACGACCTTGCCTTTGGCTTTGAGTTTAAGGCTTACTTCGCCGAGCGCATCCTTGCCCTTGGTGACTGCTTCGATACGGTAGTCTTGAAGTTCGCATTTTGTGCCGGTAATTTTATCAATCGCCTTAAAACAGGCATCCACCGGCCCGTCGCCCGAAGACTTACTAGACATGGTTTTATTCTTAAATTTAAGGGCCAGGGAAGCCTGTGGAATAATCTTTGTCCCTGAATTTACCTGGAAACTTTCCAGTTTCCAAATCGACTTGATTAGCTTAACTTCATCTTCGACTATGGAAATCAAATCATCGTCGAAGATGTTTTTCTTTTTATCAGCCAGCTCTTTAAAACGCCCACTTACTTTTTCCAGCTGTTCGGTTGTCAAAATAAAACCCAATTCCTTCAGTCGTTCGCCCAAGGCATGCCTGCCTGAGTGTTTACCCAAAACAATGCCTGTTCCGACAAACCCTACGTCTTCGGGTTTTATTATTTCGTAAGTAGAGCGCTCTTTCAAAATGCCGTCCTGATGTATTCCTGATTCATGGCGGAAGGCGTTACCCCCGACAATTGCCTTATTGGGAGCAACCACAAAACCGGTAAGTTTGCTCACCAGGCGCGATACCTTACAGATCTGATTCGTGACTATGCTTATCTCGATATCTTTAAATATGTCCGGCCGGGTTTTAATATTCATTACAATTTCTTCCATCGAGGCATTGCCCGCGCGCTCGCCGATACCGTTGATAGTACATTCTACCTGCCGCGCCCCGTTTTTAATTGCTTCCAAAGAATTAGCCAGCCCCATCCCCAAATCATTATGGCAATGTGTAGAGATTACCGCCCTATCTATATTGGAGACATTTTCCTTAATCCCCCTAATCAAACTTCCGTATTCTTCGGGCTGGGTATACCCGACGGTGTCGGGGATATTTACGGTGGTAGCGCCTTCGCTAATTACCGCCTCTAAGACACGGTACAAGAATTCCCTTTCGCTGCGGGTAGCGTCCTCCGGAGAGAATTCAATATCTGCGCAGAATTTTTTGGCGTATCTGACGCTTTCAACGGCAAGGCGCATAATTTCGTCTTCGGCCTTCTTCAATTTATACTGCATATGTATTTTTGAAGTAGCTAAAAATACATGGATGCGGCCGCGCTTGGCGCCTTTTACTGCTTCTCTTGCCGCGTCCATGTCGGCTTTTATCGCGCGCGCTAAAGCGCAAATCACCGGGCCTTTAATGGCCCTGGCAATCTGTTTTACGGATTCCAGGTCTCCGGGGCTGGAGATGGGGAAACCCGCCTCAATGACATCTACGCCCAAATCAGCCAAGGCGTGGGCGATCTCTAATTTTTCCGCAGGGTTTAAGCTCGCACCCGGCGCCTGCTCTCCATCTCTTAAAGTCGTATCAAATATAATTATTTTTTGCATATTTACTTCTTCATAAATGAGCGCATAACTTATGGAGGCGATAGCCGACATAAGTTATCTGCGCGAATTTATTCCGAGTCTGCGCAGAAAATTTTAGGCGCGAAGCGCCAGAAATTTTCAAGCGCTTAGACGAGGAATCTACTTCCTCATCCACGGCATCATCTCTCGAAGTCTCTTCCCTACCTCTTCAATCGGATGATTATCGCCGTCTTGCAATAACTTATTAAAATTTGGCCTGCCCAATTCATTTTCCTTAATCCATTCGCGGGCGAATTTACCGGACTTGACCTCTTTTAAAATTTTCTGCATGCTCTTACGGGTCTTCTCGGTAATAATCTTTGGCCCCCGCGTTAAATCTCCGTAACAGGCAGTATTAGAAACCCGGCGCCGCATTCCTGAAATGCCTGTCTCTTGAATTAAATCGGTAATCAGTTTTAATTCATGCAAAACCTCAAAATAAGCAATCTCGGGTTGATAACCGGCTGCAACTAAGGTATCAAATCCCGCCTTGATTAATTCGGTAACTCCGCCGCAAAGAACCGCCTGCTCGCCGAATAAATCTGTTTCCGTCTCTTCATCAAATGTCGTCTCAATCACTCCGGCGCGCGTGGCGCCAATGGCCTTGGCATAGGCCAAACCCAATTGCTTTGCCTCACCGGTGGCATCCTGAAAAACGGCTAATAGACTTGGTACACCTTTACCTTCTTCATACATTCTTCTTACCAAAGCACCCGGGCCTTTGGGCGCTACCATAAATACATCTATATTCTTCGGCGGCTTTATCTGTTTAAATCTAATATTAAAACCGTGCGAAAAACACAAGGCTTTACCTTTCTTTAAATTTGGCTTGATACTCTCTTTATAAACTTTTGCCTGCGCATGGTCTTGGGTTAATATTTGAATAATATCCGCGGCACGGGCTGCCTCTTCCGCTGAAACCGGAACAAATCCGTCTGATTTTGCCTGTTCAAAATTCGGGATTCCAGCGAGCTCAGAAACTACTACCCTGCATCCGGAATCGCGCAGGCACAAGGCCTGACCGCGGCCCTGAATACCATAGCCGATAATGGCGATTGTCTTATCCTTCAACAAACTTAAGTTTGCGTCATTGTCATAGTAAATCTTTACCATCTTTGTCCCCTTTCGTCGTTTTCGTTTACGAATTACGCCATAGCAATTCTGCCTGTCCGGATTAGCTCTTTAATCCCAAATTGGTTTAAGGCCTCCAGCAACGTCTTAATCTGCGCCTGTTCGCCTACGGCTTCAATAATAGCCATATCCCCTTTATGGGAAACAATTTTGGCTACATATTTATTCAGCAAATTTTCCAATTTAACCTTATCCTTGGCGGAATAATTAATTTTCACTAAGACCAGTTCCCTCTCTACGTGTTCCCTCTTGGTAAAGTCAGTGACGGTAATTACATCAATGAGTTTATTCAATTGTTTCTTAATCTGCTCCAGTATCTTTTCATCTTCAGCCTCTACCACGATGGTCGTATAGGATGTGGTCGGATCCAGCGTCTCAGAAACTGCCAAAGAAGCAATATTATAACCCCGCGCGCTGAATAATCCCGCGATACGCGCTAAAACACCGGGCTTATTTTCTACTAAAAGCGAAAGTGTGTGTTTCATATCCGTTATATTTGCTTTTCTTCTATTAATTTGAAAAGGGCGCTCACTACCTCTTTATCAAGCTTGCCTAATTGCATCATGGCTTCAATCTCATCTTTTGCTGAATCTACGCTAAAAGCCTCTCGGTAAGGCCTATTGGTGGTTAAGCCGTCAAAAATATCCGCCACCGTCAAAACTCGAGTAACCAAAGGAATATCTTTGGCCTCTAACGCGCCCGGATAACCGGAGCCATCTAAGAGTTCATGATGATGTTTGATGGGATTTATAATATGCCGGAAGCTTCTTAAGGGGCCTACTATCCTTTCGCCAATTTGCGGATGTTTTCTCATAATCGCCCATTCTTCCTTATTCAGGTCTCCGGGCTTATCTAAAATTTCATCGGCAATGCCAATTTTTCCAATGTCATGAAGCCGCGCTGCATCTCTTAAGGTATTTAAATCTTCCTGCGGCAGGCCTAAATATTCCGCAATCTTTATCGCGTATTTAGCCACCCGCTCTGAATGGCCGCGCGAATAAGGGCTCTTGGCTTCTACTGCCAGCGCTAAAGCCGAAATAGTCTCAAAATATATCTTCTCAACTTCCATATTTAAGCTGGTATTTTCAAAGAAAACCGCTATCTGAGAAGCTAAACTTAAAAGGACATTTAGCTCTTCTTCCGAAAAACTCTTATTTTCTTTTTTCCCGCTCACGCATATGGCGCCCCAAACTTTATCATGCGCAAGTAATGGAACGGCGAGCAAGGGAGAAGGAAGGGGGACCAATAAGGGCCTCTTTTCTTTAACTACCCACCCTGCCGCCTCTTCTCCCAGCCCTTCCCCAGATTTAATGAGCCCCTCATCAAAACCTATGATTGCCTTGGAGTTTAAAGTAATATTTTCTCCCTCGAGAGAAAATATTACTCCCCTCTTTGCCCTTAAGGCCTCCACGATCGCCTCTAAGATAAATTTAATCAAAGAATCAAAATTCCCAATCGAAGTGACGGAATTGCCGATTTTAGATAAGACCTGATAAAGCGTCTTTTTTGTTTCTTCAAGTTCTTTTACGTTTCCTTCTAAGTCCGTAACAATTTCACTGAATACCTTTGCCAGATGCGCTACCTCTTCATCCCCTTTGCTTAATTCTAAAATCGTATTTTTATCTATTTTATCGAAGGCGCGCTTTTCTAAATTTTTGCTTAAGGCAACTATCCTGGAAACAAAGCTCCTTATACCTAAAAAACCCAAGAGAGAAAATAAGGCAGCAATAAGAAATAAAAATTTGTAAGAGCCGCCGAAGACATCTGCCTTGCCTGTAAATATGAACTCAAAAATAAGATAAAGAAGGATGAAGAAAGGAATAACCGAAGCCACCAAAAAATATATATAAAACTGTCTTAAGATTGGTTCTTGCTTTACCGATTTTACTTCCATATTTAACTCCTAAGCCATTCCGCCAATCATGCGGTTTATCGCCTCGCCTGCTGGCACCATCGGGTAGACATTTTCTTCCGGTTCAATATGAAAATCAATAAACACGGTATTATCTATACTAAGCGCTTTTTCAATTGCCGGGCGCACTTCTTCATTTTTAGTAACCCGTATGCCTGAGGCGCCGTAACTTTGGGCTAATTTCACAAAATCCGGATTGTAGAGCGTAGTATAAGAATAGCGCTTTTTGTAAAATAACTCCTGCCATTGCCTGACCATGCCTAAATAACCGTTATTTAATATTGCCACCTTCACATT
Organism: uncultured Planctomycetales bacterium; assembly: GCA_964354585.1. Taxonomy (GTDB): domain Bacteria; phylum Omnitrophota; class Gorgyraeia; order Gygaellales; family Profunditerraquicolaceae; genus CAYHAI01. Next base: position 13,943 of record CAYHAI010000072.1, on the reverse strand, counting down.
TATTTTATTACAGACGCAGGTAGCTAATTCCTGGATATTCATCTGAATAGAGCCGTCGCCAGCAATATCAAATACTTGTTTATCCGGACAACCTGCTTTAGCGCCCATTGCCGCCGGAAATCCAAAACCCATGGTGCCTAAGCCCCCTGAGGAAATAAAAGTGCGGGGATAGTTATATTTATACCACTGCGCTGCCCACATCTGATTTTGGCCGACTTCGGTAGTAATAATTGCTTCGCCATTTGTCGCTGCATAAATTTGCTCAATAACGTATTGGGGCTTAACTTTGCCGCCATCTTTATAGGTTAAAGGGTGCTTATTCTTCCAAGATTCAATGGTCGAAAGCCACGCCGATGTATCGGGAGTCTCTTTCAATTCTTGCAAAATTTGGCCTAAGATATTCTTGGCATCACCGACGATAGGCACATCAACCTTTACATTCTTACTTATAGATGCCGGGTCTATATCAATATGTATAATCTTGGCATGCTGGGCAAAGAGATCCAGTCTTCCGGTGACCCTATCGTCAAAGCGCGCGCCCACCGCAATAATTAAATCCGATTCCATAATGGCATGATTAGCATAAGCAGTTCCATGCATACCGAGCATTCCTAAAGAAAGTTTATGCGTGCCGGCAAAACCACCTAAGCCCATCAGTGTCATCGTTACCGGCGCCTGAATCTTCTCGGCCAACTCTTTTAATTCCTGATGCGCGCCAGAAGTAATCGCTCCTCCGCCGGCATAAATAATGGGCTTTTTAGATTGGTCAATCAACTTAACTGCTTTCTTAATCTGGCCGGGATGGCCAAAGAGCGTCGGATTGTATCCGCGGATATTAATTACCTCTGGCCAAACAAATTCAATATCTTGCTGTTGGACATCCACCGGAATATCAATTAAGACCGGGCCCGGACGACCAGTAGAAGCAATACGAAATGCCTCGCGGATAATCCGGGCTAAATCCTGAGTATCCTTCACTAAATAATTATGCTTGGTTATCGGCCGCGTCACGCCGGTAACATCTGCTTCTTGAAAGGCATCGTTACCGATGAGAAAAGTTTTGACCTGGCCGGTAATAGCCACCATAGGGATAGAATCCATATAGGCGTTGGCAATTCCCGTCGTAAGATTGGTCGCACCCGGGCCAGAAGTAGCCAGACACACGCCAACCTTACCGGTTGCCCGCGCATAACCGTCAGCAGCATGCGCAGCACCCTGTTCGTGGCGCGTGAGAATAAACTTTAAGTCCGCACCATAGAGTTTATCAAATATAGGTAAGACCGAGCCGCCGGGATACCCGAACATCACCTCAACGCCTTCGCGTTTTAAACACTCAATTAATATTTGCGCCCCTGTCATAAATGAGCACACAACTTAGCGAACGACAGTGAAGCTAAGTTGTTTGTGCGAATTTAGTCCGCCGAGCATGCCAAAATTATCAAAGAGAATTTTGGCATATCTTGCGAGGCGGAACATGGTTTATTTCAATATTGCTCCCTTATCTGCTGAACTAACCAATTTAGAGTATCTCGCCAAATAACCTGTCTTAATTTTCGGCGGAACTGGCTTCCAAAATTTAAATCTTCTTTCTATTTCTTGCTTGCTTAACTTAACCTCTAATTTTCTATTCGCTATATCTATGCTAATTATATCACCGTCTTTTAAAATAGCAATCGGTCCACCTCCGGAAGCCTCTGGAGAAATGTGCCCAATACAAGGGCCTTTAGTACCGCCGGAAAATCTCCCGTCGGTAATTAAAGCCACAGAATCGGCTAAACCCATGCCCACAATCGCCGAAGTAGGCGCAAGCATCTCGCGCATACCCGGGCCGCCAGCAGGGCCTTCGTAGCGGATAACAATGCAGTTGCCTTTTTTAATTTTTCTATTTAAAATCGCGCTCATGGCTTCTTCTTCGCGGTTAAAAACTTTTGCCCGTCCTGAAAATTTCACCATCTTTGCGCTCACCGCTGACTGCTTCACCACTGCGCCATTGGGCGCAAGATTGCCAAACAAAACCGCGATACCCCCTTGTTTGTGATAAGCGCGACTAAACGGCCTAATCACTTCTTCATCAAAAATCTCTGCCTCAGCGGCAATCTCAAATATTTTTTTGCCGCTTAAGGTCAAGGTATTATTTAATTTGGGCCTAAGGCGCTTCAGCACTGCAGGTATGCCTCCGGCATATTCCAAATCTTCCATAAAATAGGCGCCTGCGGGCTCTAAATTGGTAATATGCGGCGTATTTTTGCTGAGGTTATCAAAAGTTTTCAAGTCTAATTTTATTCCTGCCTCATGGCCAACTGCCATCAGATGTAAGACTGTATTCGTTGAGCCACCCAAGGCCATATCCACCACAACAGCATTCTCTAAAGATTTTTTGTTGATGACTTTTAAAGGTGTAATATTTTTCTTCACCAATTCCACAATACGTTCGCCGCTGGCTTGGGCAATACGACGTTTCTTGGCTGAAACTGCCAAGCTAGTTGCGCATCCCGGCAGCGACATCCCTAAGGTTTCCGTAATACAAGCCATTGTATTAGCAGTATACAAACCTTGACAGGCACCTGCGCCTGGACAAGCCTCCATTTCAAGACATGCTAACTCTTGCGCAGAAATCTCGCCTTTTTTGGCGCGGGCCAAGGCCTCATAAGTATCATGCACAAAGGCCAATTTTTTCTGGCGCAAACGGCCGGAAAGCATAGGCCCGGCAGTGACAATAATCGCTGGAATATTTAAGCGCGCTATACCCATTAACATTCCCGGTGTAATTTTATCGCAATTGGTCAGACAGACAATTCCGTCTAATTGATGGGCATTGCAGACGGTCTCAATGGTATCGGCCACGATTTCGCGCAGAGATAAAGGATAACACATCCCTAAATGACCCATGGCAATTCCGTCGCAGATTCCCGGCACGCCAAAGAAAAAGGGCACGCCGCCGCCATAACAAATCCCACGCTCAATAAAACGCTCCAAATCCCGCATCCCAATATGGCCGGGGATTAAATCCGTAAAAGAAGTGGCCACGCCAATAAAAGGCCTGTCTAAATCTTTTCGCGAAAGCCCAGTAGCATGTAAAAGCGCGCGGTGCGGAACCCGCTCTAATCCCTTCTTAATTCTATCTGAACGCATATTGTCGTCTCCTTAATAGATTATTCCGTATTGCGTAGTGCGTATTGAGTATTGTGTATTGTGTAATGCGTTGTACGTTTTACGCAATACGCTATACGCGATACGCATAACGCAACTAATCTGCTCCTTCTGTATCATGCACAACTTGTTCTTTTTCTTCGCGCTTACGCCAAATCACCCGCTTTAGGGTTATATATTTATCTACTAATTCCTTATTATTCACCGCATTCAATTGCTTAAAGAGAAAATCAAATTTTTCTTCAATTTCTTTGGCGATTGCATCGCGCACTTCTTGGGATAAGCCCATAATTTCTAATTTATGCGGGCCTAATGCCTTTTTGCGCGTCTTATAAATAAACTGCTCATCGGTCTCGCCTTCTTTTCTTTCGGAAGCGGCATTGACTTTGAGCCAATCATAAATTTTTACCCTTAATTCCGCTGGAAAATGCTTACTCTCATAAATCATATTCTGAAATTCTGTAGCCAAATGCACCTCTGCGGTTTCTGTCTCGGCGAACTTATGAAACGCCTCCGCCGGTAAAGTCGATGCGCCATGCTGCACTGCGCCGGCAAGGCCATATTCTTTTTTAGCAATTTCAGATAATGTTTTTAAAGTCTCAAAGTCTAATTTCACCTGCGCCACGGTTCCATCGGGTAAAACCACGCCGCCGTGGGAAGTGCCGGTCTGCACGCTGATTTTGCTGATACCGCTGCGGCCTTTACGCAATCTCTCTTTATAGCCCTGCATAAAAGCGCGTAACTCCTCAGGAGTAGAATTCTTGCTGCCTACTTCTCCAATCTCGCCACCTACTGAAACCTCAACCCCCCGCGGCTGAATCTGACGAATAAACTGCGTAATTTTGGCGCAAACCTCATAATTATTATACTGTTGTTTCTTCACCTCGGGTTTAGATAAATCCACTAAGGTGGAAGAGTCAATATCAATATTATAAAATCCTGACTCCACAGCGTCGGTAATTAAGGCCTTTAAACTTTCTATTTCTTGCTCGGGATTTTCCTGAAATTTCTTAGCATTGACCTGAAAATGGTCGCCCTGAATAAAAACCGGGCCGGTAAAGCCTTCTTTTATGGCTGCAGCCAGAACTACGCTAGAATATTCTATGGCCGGCTGATTAGTATAGCCCATTTCTGACTTGGCAATTTCAAAAATAAAGGCAGCGGCATTATTAATCTTGGCCACCCTGAAAATTGCCTTGGCTAAGTCATAAGTCATACTCCTTAAATTTATCGCCGGCACGGTAAAGCCATTAAATTCGCCTCGGCCGCGCGCCAGATAAAACTGATGGATACTGGAAGGATAAATCCCTTTTTTATAAGCGATATCCCATAATTTTTTGGCTAATACCTTCTTTCTGGCCAAATCCTCGCTCCTGATTAAGTCCATAGTAATTATATCAATATCCAGCGGTCGTCTTCCCATCACGCTACTCCTCTCTATTGATTAGAAATTTTTTATCAAGATTCTCTGTAGCGGGTGGCTTGGGTGTTTTCGAGCCGCGTGATGCGGCGAGAAAATACCCAAGACAGGACCCGCTACATTGCAATATGGCAAAAATTTTAAATTAAGTCAATATCTTAATCAAATTATACAACCTATCTACTGCTAATTCCTTCTTTTTTATCGCCTCCGCAAAATCTACCGTAATTATTTTACCATCATGCATAGCCACAGCCTTATCCGCTTCTCCTCTGAGTAAACAATCTACTGCCTGCTGGCCCAAGGTTAAAGCTAAAGTCCGGCTAAAGGCAGTGGGCCGGCCTCCTCTTTGGATATGGCCTAAGGTTACTGCCCTTGTTTCCAGGCTGGTTATCTCATTTATCTTTTTAGCAATATCCTCGGCTTTGGCTGCGCCCTCAGCCACGACGATAATCCAGCTAATTTTTCCTCTTAAATTCCCCTCAACGATGTTATGACACATCGCTTCTAAATCAAATTTCTTCTCGGGGATAATTACGTCTTCGCAACCACCGCAAAGAGCAACCTGTAAAGCAATAAACCCGCAATCCCGGCCCATTACCTCTACCACAAAAATTCTCTCCATCGAAGTGGCAGTATCGCGGATATTGTCAATGGCGCAAAGCGCGGTGTTAATAGCAGTATCCGAACCAATGGTTGTATCTATCCCGCTTATATCATTATCAATGGATGCGGGAATGCCAATACAGGTAACCTTGTATCGACTATAAAATTTATGCGCGGCTCGAAAACTCCCATCGCCGCCAATAACCACCAAACCATCGATGGCATTCTTTTTTAGCGTATTAAATGAGCGCTCTTGCCCTTCCTTAGTTTCAAATTCCGGGCAACGCGCTGTCTTTAAGATAGTGCCGCCCTGATTAATAATCCCGGAAACCGAACGGTGGTCTAATAATTTTAACTCTTCATTAATTAAACCCCACCATCCCCGAAATACGCCAAAGACCTCTAATTTATTATTCGTGGCATAGCGCACTACAGAACGTATCGCAGCATTCATGCCTGGTGCATCACCGCCAGTAGTGGCTACCGCAATTCTTTTGATCATGTCCCTAATTCCCAACTGGAAAGATATTTTTTTTGCTCGCCAGTTAAACTATCTATTTTAATCCCCATGGATTTTAATTTTAGAAAAGCAATTTTTTTATCGATATCTTCTGGTACTTCGTAAACCTCTTTTCTTAATTTTTTATAATTCTTCACAATGTATTCTACCGAAAGCGCCTGATTGGCAAAAGACATATCCATTACCTGCGCCGGATGGCCTTCAGCTGCTGCCAGATTAATTAAGCGCCCTTCGCCTAATAAATAAATCTTGCGCCCATCCCTTAAGATATATTCATCCACAAATTCGCGGATGCGCTTTTTCTTTTTGGCTAACTTCTCTAACGCCGGGATATCTATTTCTACATTAAAATGCCCAGAATTAGCCACAATTGCGCCATCCTTCATCAGTTTAAAATGCTCACCGCGAATAACGCTGGTGTCGCCGGTAGTAGTGACAAATACCTCGCCTATCTTTGCCGCTTCTTTTATCGGCATTACCTCATAACCATCCATAGTTGCCTCTAAGGCACGCAAAGGCGAAACCTCTACAATAATCACGCGGGAAGCCATTCCTTTTGCGCGCATGGCCACGCCCCGGCCGCACCAGCCATAACCGCAAACCACAAAATTTGCTCCTGCCAACAATTTATTAGTCGCGCGGATTATGCCATCCACTGTTGACTGACCTGTGCCATAGCGGTTATCAAATAAGTGCTTAGTCTGGGCGTCATTGACCGCGATTATCGGATAACGCAATTTCCCCTGACTCGCCAAGACCCTTAATCTAATTACACCGGTTGTCGTCTCCTCTGTCCCACCGATGATATTACGATGTACGATGTACGGGCTACGATGTACGGTACTAACAAGATCCGCCCCATCATCCATGGTAATATCTGGTTTAGTCGCCAATACAGATTTGATATGTTGATAATAAGTCTTTGTATCCTCGCCCTTAATCGCAAAACATGATACTTTCAGATTCTTGACTAACGAACTAGCCACATCATCCTGTGTAGATAAAGGGTTGGAGGCGCAAACTGCTAAATTGGCACCACCTGCTTTTAATACCTCCATTAAAACACCGGTTTCAGTAGTTACATGAAGACATGCGGCAATCTTAAGCCCTTTTAAGGGTTTCTCTTTTTTAAAACGCTCGGCCACTAATGCTAAAACCGGCATATTATTCCGTGCCCATTCTATCCGTAACGCACCCTTGTTAGCTAATTTAATATCTTTGATGTCATAATCCATAATTACTCCTTGATTCTAAACCTTCCGCACCTACGCGGTGCGATAGGGTTATGAACTTATAAACGGGCCGCTTGTCTCTTTAAGCTTGCTACTTTATCCGTAATTTCCCAACTAAATTCTGGCTCTGTCCTGCCAAAATGCCCATAGCAGGCGGTCTTCATATATATCGGACGTAATAGATCGAGTTGTTTTATCATCCCCTGAGGTCTCAGTTCAAAATTTTCCCGGATTAGTTTTATAAACGCGCTCTCTGTGAGTTTTCCGGTCCCAAAAGTATCAACCATAATTGCCAAAGGATCTGCCCGGCCGATAACATAGGCCAGATGCATCAGGCATTTATCCGCTAAACCGCTGGCCACAATATTTTTAGCCACGTATCTGGCCATATAGGCAGCAGAACGATCTACTTTTGTGGGATCCTTGCCACTAAAGGCGCCGCCGCCGGGCGCGGCTACTCCGCCATAGGTATCCACCACAATTTTTCTCCCGGTCATACCGGTATCAGATTGCGGGCCGCCAATGACAAACTTTCCGGTTTCATTGATAAAATATCTCGTGTCCTTATCTATATATCCTTTTAATATCGGCCTGGCAATTGCCTCAATTAATTCCTGTCGCGCCTGTTTAGTAATTTTTTCTTTTGTTGAATCTAAAATCTCTTCCGTATGCTGGCAGGCCAAAACGCAGGAGTCTATTCTCTTGGGATGGCCGTCGTGGTATTCTACGGTTACCTGGGATTTACAGTCAGGCCCTAAGTATTTTAAAATACCTTTTCTTCTTACCTCGGCGATACGCCTGACTAATTTATGCGCCAGCATTATCGGTAAAGGCATCAATTCCGGGGTCTCTTGGCAGGCGTATCCGACCATAAAACCCTGGTCCCCTGCGCCGCCTTTATTGACCCCTTGCGCAATATCCGGAGATTGACTATGTATAGTATTAATCACCGCGCAGGTACGATAATCAAAGCCGTATTTTTGATGAGTATAGCCTATATCTTTTAATATATTGCGGGTGAGATTATGCACATCCACATAACCGGAAGTCGTAATCTCTCCGCCCACAATCAATAAACCCATCGTCACATAGGTCTCGCAGGCAACCCGGCCATAGGGGTCTTGCCGCAATACATCGTCAAGTATCCCATCGGATATCTGGTCGCAAACTTTATCCGGATGGCCCTCGCCTACTGACTCGGAAGTAAAAAAATGTTTACGTAGCGCCATTTAATTTCCCTCCTTTCACAGAAAGTGAACACCCGCCATTCCGATATGGCGGGGTGTAACGCACCCTAAAGTTCTTTTTAGCCTCGTAATAGAACTGATGATGCCCAATATCATACCAGCGTCCGGAAAATAGAAATCCATAAACCGGCTCTTTTCTTATCAACCAGTTTATATAAAAACCCGTGGCATCGTGCTTGTCGGTCCTAGTATTTAAATATTCTTTAACCAGTCTTAATTTTTCTTTAGGAAAATAATAAAGGCACATGGCCACTAATTTTGATTTAGGCCTGCGGGGTTTTTCTTGAAAATCAACCACTTTATTTTTTCCGTCTATTTTAATTACCCCGTAATTTCTCGCCTCTTTCTTATCTTTCACGCTATAAGCGCCAATTACTGGATGGGGTTGATGGACCTTGGCAAAGAAAAGAAAATCCTTCAAGTTGCCATCAAAGAGATTATCTCCGCCGATAACCAAGAGGCCGTCTCGAACGCGTTTTTTATTAATCGCGAAATTCAAATCGCCGATTGCCCCCCGCCTATCACTATGGTTTTTGGTTAAATCGTCTACTAAACTTATGCGTTTATGAATTTTTACGGCCTTAGCCCACTGTCTAAATTTAGAGATAAATTTACTGTTTGTCACCACAATAATTTCATCTACCTCATCTAAGGGTTCCAGTTTATTTAAGATATAATTGATGATCGGGCTGTGGCCTACTTTAAGCAACGGCTTAGGATATTCTTTAGTCAGAGGATAAAGCCGCGTGGCATAACCTGCCGCTAATATTAATGCCTTCATTTATCAATCTTCTGCCAATCTTTTCTTCAAATACGTAACCCTATCTACAGGAGTGGGGTCAATTCCATAAAGTATGGCTAAATAATATGAAACAAAATCGCCTATATAGATGAGAGAAAATATTCTGCTTAATAAATCCTCCCCGCGCGACCATATTTCAAAAACCTTTACCCCTTCCTTCTCTAATATATCTTTAGTGATATCCATCCTCTTGGCCACCCGCGGATGTATCTTGGTATCGCGCAACATAACCACCACAAAATTCTTGAATAATTTCTTAGGGTTTTGCCAACCGACAATTTCATTATGGTTCATCTCCGGAAAAACATGGGCCGAAGACAGGGCCTTGGAATTTTCCGCTAACTGTCCCCTAAAACGCGTGGCGCAAACATCAAAATGTATAGAACTAGAATAAATAACCACGAATTTATTGAATATTTTTGAGGCAATGTATTTAGCAATATTATCCCTTTGGCCTATATGCGGGGCAAGGCTCTTATTCTTTAAATCTTCTAAAACTTCTGCCATCTGATTAATAAGAGGGCTAACATCTTCAATCAAGCCCATTTTGGCTAATATACACAAAGGTATAATGCTTAAATATCCCAAGGCGCATCTGGGCGGCAAGCCTTGGGGTACTTCAATAAATGTAATCTTATCTTTTTGCGCATATTCTTTTACTGTCCCGCCTGAAGAAATCGCAATTAGGGTAGCGCCCTTTGCTCCTGCCGCAGCGTAAGCGCTCAATGTCTCTTCGGTATTGCCGGAATAACTGGCTATAAATACAAGCGTTTGGCTATCTACATAAGCAGGCAGTTCGTATTCTCGGCAAACCATAATCGGTATCTTACTTTCAAAATATAAGCAGGACCTGGCTAAATCTGCTCCGATAGCTGAGCCGCCCAATCCGGCAAAGACAATTCTGGCAAAATCTCTTCTTTCGCATAATATCGAGGCGCGCTGGGCGATATCGCGCGCAGCTTTACATTGCAAAGGAAAATCAAGCAGCAGATTTAACATATTAGACCTATCCAGTTTTTTTATATTTCTTGAGGTTAATCCTTTTTTCATCCTAAGATTTCTCTTATCTTTATCCGACTAAATTCTTCAACCTCTTTTCCTGTAGATAGCTTCAAGGCCTCTAAGGCAATACCCTTTGCCTGTTTTAAGGTAACACCGCGAATTATATATTTTACTTCCGGTATAACAAAAGGCGGCATGCTAAACTCATCCAACCCCAGACCCAAAAGTATCAATATAAAAGCAGGCTCGCCAGCCATCTCGCCACACATCCCTACCCAAATACCCGCGTTATGCGCTGCTTCAATTATATTCTTAATCATCCTTAAAACTGCCGGATGCGCCGGTTCATACAGATAAGCGACTTTTTCGTTGGTGCGGTCAACCGCCAGAGAATATTGAATGAGGTCGTTGGTGCCGATGCTAAAAAAGTCCACTTCCGTAGCCAGAAGGTCCGCGGTCATCGCCGCAGAAGGCACCTCAATCATTGCGCCGACTTCAATATTATTATCAAAGGCAATGCCTTCGTTTCTCAATTCTTCTTTTGCTTCTTTTAATATCTCATTTGCCTGCTGTAATTCTTCAACCCCTGAGATCATCGGATACATCAGTTTTAATTTTCCGTGCACCGAGGCGCGCAATATCGCCCGCAGTTGCACCTTAAATATCTCCGGCCGCGCCAGGCAAAACCTGATTGCCCGCCATCCCAAAAAAGGTTGCATTTCCTTTGGTATTTCCAGTTGCGATAAAAATTTATCACCGCCCAAATCTAGGGTGCGGATAATTACCGGGGATGGTTTTAGCTCTTCTGCTGCATACTTATAAGCCTGGTAATGTTCTTCCTCGGAAGGAAGATCTTTTCTATTCATATAAAAAAATTCTGTGCGGTAAAGCCCGATGCCTTGGCCGCCGTGAAGCTTCACCGAAGGAACTTCATCCGGCAACTCAATGTTGGCATTTACCTCAATGGTCTTGCCGTCAAGCGTGGTAGCGGGGATATCCTTTACCAAGAAAAATTTCTCGGTTATGCCTCTTAATTTTTCTTCTTCTCGCCGATAAGTGCCTAAGGTATTCTCGTCGGGGTCGATAATCACCACTCCCATACTACCATCGACGATCAAGATATCTCCTGTCTTAATCTTTGCGGTTACCTCTTCAATGCCCATCACCGCCGGTATTTCCAAGGCCTTAGCCATAATTGCGGTATGGGAAGTTTTACCTCCGACATCTGTAACAAAGGCGCAGACATTCTCCTTGCGCATCGCGGCAGTATCTGATGGCGAAAGGTCATGCGCCACCACTACCACCTTTTCTTTTAAATCCTCCCAGCCCCGGCGTTCCTTGCCTAACAGATTACGCAATATCCTCTTGCCCACATCATTTATATCAGTGGTGCGTTCTTTAAGGTATTCATCCTCGATTTTAGAAAAAACATCGATATATTTCTTTAAAACTTCGGAAAATATATAGGCAGCGCAAACTTGCTCTTGTTTTAAGCGCGAGATAACTTCTTCGATAAGCATGCGGTCCTCTAAAACTAAGAGATGGGCGTCAAAAATCTGGGCTTCTTCCTGCCCCATTTCAGTAGCAATTCTTTTTTGCAACTCTATAATTTCCCTGCGCGTCTTAATCAGGGCTTCTTCAAAGAGTTGGATTTGCAGCGGAATGTCTTCTGGGCCTATTTTATCTTTAGGGATAGTAAATTCTTCTTTACCTATCTTATATGCTGGCCCGATACTTATTCCTGAAGCCGCGGCTATACCTTTTAGTTGAATCATCTTCTATTCCTCTTTACTGACAACCTTCTCTAACTCTAATATTGCCAAAGTCGCATCGTTACCTTCTGCCTCAATGATAATCTCGCTGCCCTTCTCTGCGCCCAATATCAGAATACCCATAATGGATTTACCGTTTACCTCTTCTTTATCGCGTTTGACCGTGATACGGGAATCAAATTTATTGGCAATCTGCACAAACAAGGCTGCCGGCCGCGCATGCAAACCCTGCTTATTTTTTACGATTATTTTTTTCTTAATTAACGGCATGTGCTTACTTAAATTTCCTCTAAAAGCCCTAAGATAATCTTGGCTAATTTTACCGAATCATGCCTGACGACATCCTGCTTAATAGTCCCGAAATCATCTTCGATTACGCGATAACCCATATTTTCGATTTTCTTTCTGTCATTGATTACAATATAAGAGTTCTGTTGCGCATAGCGTTGGAGTATGGTTTGGGGAATTTCTCCGGTATTGACAATAGAATAATCGAGGATGCGCGGATGGCTATGGGCGGTTAATGCTTTTATGTGGTCTGAGGCGCCATAGCTATCGGTTTCTCCCGGCTGGGTCATTACATTACATACATATACCTTAATTGCCCCCGAGGCCACGATTGCGTCGGTAATTTCTTTTATTAAAAGGTTGGGTATAATGCTGGTATAGAGCGAACCCGGCCCCAGAATAATCATCTGTGCTTCCTCTATTGCCTTTATGGCATCAGGCGTTGCTTGAGGCGTATTCGGGCTAAGGCTGACTCTATTTATCGGTATATGGGCTTTGGGAATTTTATCTTCGCCCTCGGTAATTGAGCCATCTTTATGTTGCGCCACTAATATTACGTTATTCAAAGTCGATGGGATAACCTGGCCCCTCAGGGCTAAAACTTTACTCGTCTCTTTAATGGCCTTTTCAAAATCTCCGGTTAATCTGGTCATTACCGTAATAAAAAGGTTTCCGAAACTATGGCCGGCCAGCTCCGAGCTTTGATCAAAACGAAATTGAAATAAATCGCGCATTAATGCCGGCGCATCTGCCAGGGCAACCAAACAGTTACGTATATCGCCCGGTGGCAATATGTCAAACTGTTGCCTTAGGCGTCCGGAAGAACCGCCATCATCAGCCACCGTAACAATAGCGCTAATATTAGAGGTATATTCCTTAAGGCCAGAGAGTAATACGGATAGCCCTGTGCCGCCACCTACTGTCACGATCTTCGGGCCGCGTCCAAGCTGTTTTCTCTGATATAAAATATCCACCAACTCATTGCCTTTGGAAACAGGGATAAAAGCCCCCAGAAAAGAACGCGTCAGGCGCTTGATACCTAAGATTAAAATGATGATGCCTGAAATTACTACAACTGTATCCAAGGTCTGGATTGCCCAATATTCTTCCGTGCGTAAATAACTTGAGCCAATAATTAACAGAATTACGCCAAAGGCGCCTAAGCCAATCCAGCGCTTTATGCCTATGCCGGGGTAAAACCACTTAAGTATATCTTTTATTTTTCTTTTCATTTCAGATTTTCTTCTCATCCTCTTGGCTGATAATCTTTACAATAGACTTATCATCTGCACAGGAACGCAGGTTATCCCGGAAATACTTGTCTTTTAATAGCCGGGAGATCCGCGCTAAGGCCTTTAAATGCGGCCCTGCAGAATCCTGCGGCGCTAGCAACAGAAAGAATATATAAGCGGGCTCGCCGTCCAGAGAATCAGCGTCTACCCCCTTTTTAGAAATGCCGAAGGCAGCTACTAATTTACTTACGCATTCTGCTTTTGCGTGTGGAATGGCTATCCCTTGGCCGATAGCGGTTGAACCTAAAGATTCTCTGGCCATCAGGCCATCCATAAGTTTATTGCGATAACGTTTTTCAACCTCACCGGCATTAATTAAAGCTTCCAATAGCTCTCTAATTACCTCTTCTTTCTTGGTTGACTTAATATCGGTGACGATTGCCTTCTTTGATAAAAAATCCATAATCTGCATCGCTTTCTCCTTTCACAGAAAGTGAAACACCCGCCAATCCGATATGGCGGGGTGTATAATTTCAGAAAGTGAAACACCTGCCAATCCGCCGCAACATGCGACGCGCTTAGCAGTCCTATATGGCAGGATGCGTATAGGGTTGATTATCATGGCGCCAAAATACATTATTTCGGCATCCATTAAGTTTTTCATTAATGAAA
>CAYHAI010000071.1:0-8449 GCA_964354585.1 uncultured Planctomycetales bacterium | reverse complement strand
GCATATCCGTAAAGCGATAATCGATACCGGTATTTGTAACCACTGTACTGTCTGTATTGAGAATTGTTTACAGAAAGCCATCTCAAAGGAATGTCAGGTCATTGAGCAACGCTGTATTGGTTGCGGAGTTTGTGCACACATTTGTCCAACAGGGGCAGTAAAGTTTTTTGATAAAAGAAAAGAATTAAGAAAGATACTCCCCGAATGCCTTAAGGCCGGAACGGAAACCCTTGAGTTACACGCAATTATTCCCGATGACCAATCAATAATGGAAGACTGGCGGTTAATGAATGATATCCTGAGCGATAACTTTATCAGTATGTGTTTAGACCGGTCTCAGCTTTCGGATGCCCATTTAATCAAAAGGATTAAAGCAGCTCAAGAGATCAGTGGCGAGAGGTTGATTATTCAGGCAGACGGCGTGCCGATGAGCGGCGCAGAAGATGACTATAATACTACGCTTCAGGCAGTTGCTATCGCCGATATAATCAGAAAAAACAATATCCCAGTAATGCTTTTAGCCTCCGGAGGCACAAATAGCAGAACTGGAGGCTTAGCCAATTTATGCGGAGTTGAAATAAATGGGGTAGCAGTCGGGACCTTTGCTAGAAAAATTGTTTCCGAATTCATAGAGGATAAAAATTTTACTCAGGATACAAGGCTTATTTCCCGCGCAGTCTCTCTGGCGGAAAAGTTAGTATCGGATAACCTTAAAGAAATCTCCCATGGTAAATATAAAGATTAACGACCATACTATAGAAGATATCGGATTGATAATTTTTGACCGCGACGGCACGCTGATTGACTTATATAGTTATTGGTCTTGGATGGTCAAGAAAAGAGCAGAATTGATATGCCAAAAATTAAGCCTTGGGCAGAGGCATCAGACAGAATTAATGTTTGCAATGGGCATTGATGAGGAAAATAGAAAGATAAGGACAGAAGGCCCCGTAGGAATAAAAAAAAGGGAAATAGTAATGCAGTCAGCTATAGATTATCTTTCCTCAATTGGCTTAGCCGATACTTTCAAGATTTGCCTGCAGTCATTTCAGGAGACGGACCAGTTGTCATTGGCCAATTTAAGCGCGATCATCAAGCCTATCCCCGGTCTCTATGAACTTTTTAATCAGCTGGTGAAAAATTCCTGTAAAATTGCCATCGCTACCACCGATAAGACCGAGCGGGCCAGGATAGTAATTGATTTTTTACAACTAACAAAGCAGATTGACCTTACCGTAGGAGAAGATAGCGCTGGTAAACCCAAACCCGCCCCTGATATGGCCGAGTTGATTTTACGGTCTCTAAAAGTAGACAGGAACAAAACAGTAATAGTCGGAGATGCCAGCAGCGATATTCAGATGGGGATGAATGCCGGGCTAAAGGCTTCCATTGCAGTTTTAAACGGCCTTACCCCGAAAGCCGAGCTGGAAAAACTAACCTCATATTTAATAGAAAGTATTAAGGAGATAGAGGTTGTAAATGCCCAGTAACAAAATAGTCTTCTTAAATTTTCCGCCGGCGAGAGATTTTTCTTACGCTAATAAGGGGATAATTTACCCAAATAATGCGGTAATGTTATTGGGGACGCTATTAAGAGATAATGGATACGAGGTTAAGATAATCGACGGGGCTTACGATGAAGATTACCTCGGGATATTAAAGGATTATCTGGGGCGCGAGAAGCCATTATACGCGGGGATGACCGTGATGACCACCCAGATTCCTTTTGCCTTAGAAGCGGCAGAGGTCATTAAAAAACACAGTAAAGATACGCCGGTGGTTTGGGGAGGCCCCCATCCGACGCTATTTCCGGAACAAACACTGAATAATGAAAATATCGATATTGTGGCGATCAACGAAGGTTCTGCTACTGCCGTTGATTTAGCCAGATGTCTCAGGGATAACGCGGATTTAAGGACTGTCAAAGGTATAGGTTTTAAAGATAAAAATAAAGGAATCTGCATCAACTCTCCCAGCGATTTAGATGAAATAGATAAGTTACCACATTTTGATTTTCGTCTTATAAGCATTGAGAATTATATGGGGCCGAGCTCAACTTCGATATATCAAAGAGAATTTCCCTTTTTTAAAGGCAAGGTGAAAATTATGCCTATCTTGACTGGGTTAGGATGCGCCTATAAGTGTGAATTTTGCATCAATGTTATTTTAAGCAGAAGATACCGTTTCCGTCTTGCGGAGTCGATCGTGGAAGAAATTAAACGTTTGCAGAAAAATTATGACGCCAATACCTTTTTATTTTTGGATGAAGACTTTTTTATCAGTAAAAAAAGGACCCTGGAATTGATTTCTCTGGTAGAAAAAGAAGGGCTCCATTTTAACTGGCGAGTCTGGTGCAGGGTCGATCACTTTAAGCAAGACTATATCAATGCTGATATGCTGAAGCGGCTATCTAAGATAGGTTACGGCTCTTTGGTCATGGGGGCCGAGAGCGCTAATCAGGAAGTTTTGGATTATCTTAAGAAGGATATTAATGTCGGGCAGATCACCGATTCTTTAAAATTAATCAGCGGCACGAATATCTTCCCCCGCTACAGCTTTATGGTTGGTTTGGAAAATGAAACTATAAAACAAATAAAAAATACCTTCAACCTTTGCCTGAGGATGAAAAAAATTAATCCCCGCGTCGATATTGCCGGGCCGTTTGTTTTTAGATTATACCCCGGCTCCCCAATTTATAATCGGATAGTTTCTCGCTATAATTTAGATATTCCGCATAATTTAGCCTCATGGGTAGATTACCTTAGGCAGGCCGATAGTTATACAGAATTACCTTGGACGGCAAGAAAGTTCCAGAAGAATTTGAAGCTGATTATTTTTTATTCGGGTAATGCTTTTAGCGATAATTCTCAACCGCTACAGAATCCTAAACAGATTCTGCGACACTTATTATTTAATCTGCTTCCTAAATTAAGGTTAAAATATTTCTTTTTTGGCTTCCCCTTTGAATATTGGCTAAGCAATGTTTTAAGAAAAATTAATAACCAGAGAGGGTTATATGAAAATGAAACAAAATAATCTCAAGACCCGTTTAAGGCAGGGAGAAATCGTAATTGGAACGTGGTGTACTATTCCTTCTTCTTCGGTTATCAATGTGATCGTGGCTACTGGCTTGGATTTTGTAATTATCGATATGGAGCATGGGGCACATAATTTTCAGACTGTGGAAGATATGGTCAGGGCAGCCCAAGTCGAAAATTGTACACCTTTCGTCCGCGTGGCTAAAAATGATGAGGCGTTAATTTTAAATGCGCTGGATCTCGGTGCAAACGGCGTGGTTATTCCGCATATTCAATCTAAAGAGGATGCAGACTTAGCTATTTCTTATGCCAAATATTATCCTTTGGGCAGCAGAGGTTTTTCCCCTTTTACCAGGGCAGGTAAATATTCCCTGAACCATGTGAAGGACCACGCTAAATTACAAAATGAAAAAACACTAGTAACATTGATGTTGGAAGGTAAGGATGGAATTACTGCTATAGATGAAATATTAGCGATAAAAGATATAAGAGAAAAGATAGATGTAATTTATATTGGTGTCTATGATTTATCGCAAGCAATGGGTTTTCCCGGCGAGGTAGACCATCCTGAGGTTAAAAAACAACTAAAGATATGTATAAAGAAAATAAGAGACCATAAGATAGCTGCCGGCGGTTACGTGGCAAAAAATAAGGCGGATATTAGCTGGATGTGCGAGATGGGGATGCAGTTTATTACCTTATTGCCGGACTGCACAGTTTTATTTCATGCTTTTGAATCGTTGTATAATGATTTTTCTAAAAGATAAGGAGCAGGACAAATTATGAAGGTTATCGGAATGGTGCCAGCGCGGCTGGAATCAAGCCGTTTGCCGCGAAAGGCTCTGATTGATATTCTGGGCTTGCCGATGGTAATTCATACCTGTAAAAGAGCGCAGATGGCCAAAAAATTAGCAGAGGTCTATTTAGTTACCGACAGCGAATTGATCAAAGAGGCAGGAGAATCCCACAAGATTAAAGTAATTATGACCGGCAGTTATCATAAAACCGGTTCGGACAGATTAGCCGAAGCCTGTCAAAAAGTAGATTGTGACATTATCGTGAATATCCAGGGCGATGAACCTTTGGTAAATCCCGCACACATTGATCAAGTGGTAACTCCGCTATTAGAAGATTCTGCGATACAAATAGCTGTCGGGGTTACGTCCTATACAAAAAAGAATAGTTTTTCAGATATTAAGGCAGTTTTAGACTTAAAAAGTAATATTATGTATTGTTCCCGGAATGATATACCCAGCGACTGCCGGGTGCCCGTTAAAGAGATGCTGAAGATGTGCTTTATTGTTCCCTTTCGTAAGGACTTCTTGCTTCGGTTTAGTTCTTGGGAACCCGCTCCCTTAGAAAGCATTGAATATAATGAATATTTAAGAATTTTAGAACACGGAGTAAAAATCAGGGCAGTTAGGATTGAAGACGCAAAAATCAGCGTAGATACATCTGAAGATTTAGAAATAGCAAAACGTCTTATGGAAGAGGATAGGTTAAAAGATAAATATATGAGATAGCTTATGGATGGGCCAAAACTTACAATTATTGATTCCAAGAATTTAAATATATCTAAACGATATACAAAAGAATATGGCTGGCAGTGGTCATTTATGGGAGTGGATCCATGCCTGCGCGAGAAGATTAATAACCTATTAGGTAATGAAAATAGGCATTGTTACGCAAAGGAGCTTCAGGATGTTTGCATAGAACATAAGCAAGCTTTTCTAAATTGGATTGAGGATGTAGGTAAAAGGCAAAATAATATTACTTGGTGGGCAACTCAAATTGCATATAAGAGTCCGTACACTTCCGACATTTTCCTAAATTATTGTTTTCTAGCACTTATCCAAAGATGGGTAAAACAAGGAGTTGAAAAAAGGATAATAATAGCAGAAAATCCATGGCTGATTAGAGCCTGTTTAATTAATTTTAATAATGGATATCTGCACATACTAAAAAGTAACAAATATTTCGTAGAAAATTGGATAAAACAGCATCTCATCGCTTATAAAATAGCAATTTCGTTTTTATTTCTTTCTATAAAAATGTGGATTCTGAATAAAACTTATGCATTCAGATATCATAAACAAGTAAAAAATATCCTGAAAAATAAAATTGACATTTTGAGTTGTACTTGGATTGAAGACCGTTCATTTAAGGGTCAGGATGGGTGTTTTTGCGATCCATATTTAGGTGTTTTGAAAGATTACTATTCAAAGATGGGATTAAAGACTATTGTTATTACTTTACCTATTTTTCCGCGGCATCTTTTAAAAAAAGTATATCAATGCAAAGAAATAATCCCTTCCATTTATTTTGCGAAATTATCAGATATAGTTAAATCGTTCTTTTGGAGTATTTTTTTAATATTAAATGATGAAATTGCAGATTGTAATGGTTTGGATTTGAAACCCATATTTAAATATGAAAAGATTCAAGAAAAGGGAAGAATTTGTTACACCTTTTTACACTACTTAGTTATGTCAAATATTTTCAAGAAGCAGAATATATCCTGTAAGGCATTAATTTATCCTTTTGAGAATCAACCGTGGGATAGGATGATGATAATTGCTCTGCGGAAATGGCAATCTAAACCTAAGATAATTGCCTGTCATAATATCGGTGTACCATTTTTCTATTTAAATTTCTTTTTAGGCAAGAATGAAAATAAATTTCACCCACAGCCAGATGTTATTATGTCGAACGGTGAATACTGGGGATCAGTTTTAAGAAAAGCCGGATTTTCCTGCCTTATTAAGAACGGAGGGTCGCTTCGTTTTAGCTCGGCTTTTAAGCCAGAAAAACTAGATATTCAAAGAAGCGCAAATACCTGTAAGGATAATATATTAGTACTCCTTTCTAATTCATTGAATTATTCCCTCGATCTCTTGTTTTATTTATTGCGTTCATCTCAAAACAATAAGAACTTCTTCATTAAGCCTCATCCGGATATAACCGAAGAGACGATTAGAAAACACATCGGAAAGTTACCCAATAATTTTATTTTTGTTAGTGGTCTAATGAATGAGTGGCTAGGGAAAGTTGGATGGGCTATTCATATTGGTACCAATGCAGCCATCGAATGTATGATTAAGGGGATTCCCGTTTTTAAATATTTGCCAGAAAGAATTGACTTAGACCCGCTTCTTAGTACAAATTTTAAGCAGCGAGTGGTTACGGATAATGAAGTTTTAAATTTTAATAATGAAGAAATTTTTGAAATGCCCGGTACTAATCTGATAGCGGAACCTTTTAACGAGATAGCCTGGAATGATGTTTTAGGATAAATATTAGCAACTTTTTTAGCAGCTTCTTTAAGATGAAATTCCCTCACTTTATTTAAATATGAATATAAAGAAAGTTCTTTTGTTTATACCTCCAGCGTTCACTGCGAAAAATGGAATCGATATTAACCCCCTTCCTCCCTTAGGGTTAGGTTATATAGCCGCTGTCTTGGAAAGTCGTGATATAGATGTAAAGATATATGATTGCCTCATTGAGGGCTGGGATAAACGAGAAGATATTGACAATGAGACGATTAGAATAGGTAGCCCAGTTAATGAAATAGAGAGAGTTATTGCTGAGTTCCAGCCGGATATAGTTGGGGTTAATAATCTATTTACTAAACAGAGAAAAAATAGCCATCAGATATACGCGATAGCCAAAGGATTAAGTAGGGATATTGTTACTGTTGCCGGAGGGGCACATCCGACAGTGATGCCTGAATTAGTAATGGAAGATAAAAATGTTGATTTTGTTGTACTTGGAGAAGGCGAAGAGACTTTCTGGGATTTAATATTATATCTGGAAGGCAAGAAGGATAGAGGGGAATTAAAGGGAGTTGCATTTAGAAATGACGGTAAGATAGAGATTATACCGAAGACAAACTTTATTCAAAATTTAGATACTGTTCTTTTTCCTGCCCGTCATCTATTAAATATGGAGAAATATTTTGGCCTTAAATTTTCCCATGGCCAAAGGAGATATAATAGATTTAGTCCCATTATTACCTCGAGAGGATGTCCGGCAAAGTGTGTCTTTTGTTCTGCGCATTGGGTTTGGGGTAGAAAATATCGTAGCCGCACTCCCGAGAACGTCATTAAAGAGATGCGGCAACTAAAAGATAAGCATGGAATAGATGAGTTGTTGTTTGAGGACGATAATATTACTTTGGATATCCAGCGCGCTGAGAGAATATTTGATTTCATGATAGAGGAAAGATTCGGTTTTAAGTGGGATACGCCGAATGGCGTAGCCGCCTTTGCCTTAACCGAGAGATTAATTGATAAAATGAAAGAAGCCGGATGTTATAAATTGAATTTTGCTATAGAATCGGGAAATCAGGAGGTCCTAGATAAACTGATAAAAAAGCCGCTAGATTTGAAAAAAGTAAAGTCGTTAATCAGATACGCGCAGAAAATAGGCCTGGAAGTTGGTATTTTTTTAGTATTGGGGATGCCGGGTGAAAAGTTAGAGCAGATGTGGGATAGTTTTCGTTTTGCAAAAGAGGTAGGCATTTATAATCCTTTTGTATCTATTGCTACGCCTTATCCTGGATCGGAATTATATAGTTTATGTCTTGAAAAAGGATACATACCAAAAGACTACTCTCTGGATAATTTACATATTAAAAGCTTCAGTATTGCTACGGAAGATTGGACTGGAAAGGATATAAAGAAGATCTGTCAGCAGAGTTATTTCTTTTTAAGGAGGAGCTATTATAAATCTCACCCCTTTTTACTTATTAAAAAAATAATCCAGAAGTTATTTACTAATCCTGTAAATTTAATAAAAGAATTTTTTTCAGCAATATATATAAGATGAAAAATATGTTGCCGGTTTCAAAACCATCTGTTGGTAAAGAAGAGATAGAAAGAATCCAAGAAGTTTTTTCGACGAACTGGTTAGGGATGGGTTCTGTCGTAAAAGAATTTGAAGACACTATAAGAGATTATATAGGAGTAAAACATGTTATTGCTGTAAATACAGGCACCTCGGCTATCCATCTGGCTATCGATGTATTAGGGGTAAGGAGAGGCGATGAAATAATTACTCCTTCCTTGACTTATGCGGCAGCAATACAGGCAATTATTGCCTGCGGGGCAAAGCCTGTTTTCTGCGATGTCGAAGAAGAGACGTTGAATATTAACGCCAGAGATGTAAAAAAGAAAGTTTCCTCCAGAACAAAAGCGATTTTACCCGTTCATTATTGCGGTAACCCCGTAGACATGGATGAGCTCTTTTCTTTAGCCCAGAAACATAAATTGACTGTGATTGAAGACGCCTGCCATGGTTTCGGTTCTATTTATAAAGGCAAAAAGATCGGTTCTTTCGGCCATATGGCTTGT
Organism: uncultured Planctomycetales bacterium; assembly: GCA_964354585.1. Classification (GTDB taxonomy): domain Bacteria; phylum Omnitrophota; class Gorgyraeia; order Gygaellales; family Profunditerraquicolaceae; genus CAYHAI01. The sequence continues at coordinate 57 of CAYHAI010000071.1, read as the reverse complement.
TTTAGTTTTGATCCTGTAAAAGTAATCACCTGCGGCGAAGGCGGTTGCATTACGACT
>CAYHAI010000070.1:0-2522 GCA_964354585.1 uncultured Planctomycetales bacterium | reverse complement strand
GGTTACTTCTCTGAAGATTTACAAATCTCAAGATTGCTTTTTAGAACCAAAACGCCGCCAAACCACAGGAATCTCTATGCAGGTGCTTTATATAAGGGGGCTATAGATTTTTCCGAGCAGCTAGTCGCATAAGCTCTATAGTATTTAAAGAGGGGGTATAGACAAAAAATCGCTAAAACCCCCCCAACAACAGAAGAGTTATTACGCGCAACCAACACAACCGCACGAGGAAGGAGAAACAAAACAATGCCAATGGCGTTCATCATCGGAACTGCAGGCTCTGGCAAATCCCTGTTCACAGCCGCCTTCAGCGAATGGCTAAAACTGTCAAAACAAGACGTAGCCGTGGTGAACTTGGACCCAGGAGTGCTGAAACTGCCGTATTCACCGGATGTTGACGTCCGAAACTACGTGGATGTCGGCAACATAATGGAAAAATACGGCTTAGGACCAAACGGCGCAATAATCATGGCTGCAGACCTCATAGCCGACGAAGTTGAAAACCTCACAAGAGACATCGAAGCCGTTGACGCTGACATCGTTCTCGTGGATACCCCAGGACAGATGGAGCTTTTCGCGTTCAGAGCAAGCGGACCATACATAGTTGACGAACTCACAAGAGAACCTAAAGCCATAGTTTACTTGTTCGACGCTGTTTTCTCGATTAACCCCCTTAATTACGTTTCCAACATGTTTCTCTCAGCCGCTGTCTACAACCGATTCTTTCACCCGCAAATTCATCTGCTCTCAAAAATTGATTTGATCCCGAAAAAAGAAGTCGAGAGAATCACCGAATGGTCTTCGAATCCTAGAGCGTTGGATGATTCGATCGAGCAAAAACTAGAAGACACAAAACGCCTCTTCAGCCGAAACATGATGCACGCGATCCGTCAGCTTGGCTTAAAATTCCTGTTAATCCCCGTTTCAGCCAAAACGAACGAAGGATTGATAAACTTCAACACCACACTGGAGCGAACTCTAACCCAAGGCGAAAAATACACCTCTTAGGAAGACGCAGACCTCATTTTTTCCTGTCACTATCAACAAGTACCCAGCTTGCGGCAAACGCACCACGCTTCGCTTTCAACAGCGTGTCTGCACCCGCGATTATTATAACGTCATTGTCTTCCGGCTTGAAGTCTTTCAGGATTTGATCTGCTGCTTTCGAATATTCCTTTTTGATATCTTTGCTTATTGACTCGATAATCAGGTGATTGTCCTTGGAAACAATGGCGATTGCGCGTTTTGCTCCACCCATTATTGCTGCGTCTCGTTGTTCGATGCCTGATTTGATTTTGTGCCCGCTGTTCTTGATTAAGAAGCCGTAGTTGTATTCGGCGTTGGTTAACTCAGTCCTGCTGATTTCGGCTCTTTGAGGGAAAAACTCCTCGAATTGCTTCCAGATTTTTGAGCCTTTTTCTGTCAGGTGACAGCCTTCTTTTGAAGCTTGAATCAAACCTGCGTCTCTCAGGCGACTTATTATCGTGCGGATTGCTCCGTCTCCAACGTTTAACTTGTCGGCTAGTTTATTGCGTCCGATGGGTTTTCCAGCCATGAGTTCCAGAGCGAGGAAGATGTGAAACATGGAGAACGTCGTGGATGGTCCTGGAGCTTTTACATGAGCTAAACTTTCAATAAATTTTTTGAATGTGGAGGGCATGTTTTTCCACAGTTCTATTTGGATGCGGCTTGCTATTATAATTTATGACGAATATCGCGGGAGAAATTAGGAATGGCGTTTAGCCGTGGTGGACGATGTTGGATTACGTTTCAGGTTATTTTTGAGATAACTTGGGTGCGAGTTGGTCTATGGCGTTTTTCAGTTTGTTCCATTCATCGAGGCTTCTGACGCTGAACTTGTTTTTTCGTTTCCATACGTCGCTTCTTTTTTCCCAGAGATAAAGTCCGATGGATCGTTTTCCGGGAGATTCAAAGACCACTATGGCTTCCCACCATTTGGCGCTTTTGAAGATCGTGACGTAATCGATGACCTTGTAGAATTCGGATATAGGCAGTTTTTCACTCGACTCTTCCTTTGGCTTTTCGACTGGTTCCGCCATGTTGAATTGCACCTGCGCTTTAAGGTTGGGCTTCAGACATTTAAGGGTTTTACGCTTGAAACATGGCTTTTTTAGGGCTGCATTCTAGAGACATTTGCTGTTGGGTTTGTGGATAATGCTTTAATGGCTGATAATGTAGAAAGCCTTTTAAGAAAAATGTGAAATTAAACTCCTCATCACAAGTCCAAATGAAGGGTTCCTATGAGAAAAAACGGAAAATACTTGTTCACCTCAGAATCTGTCGGTGAAGGTCATCCAGACAAAGTCGCAGACCAGATATCGGACAGCGTGCTGGATGCCATCTTATGTAATGACCCTAAAGCAAGGGTTGACTGTGAAACCTTAGTGATGCAGGGAAACGTGATAGTTACTGGCCAGATCACAACCACTTGTTACGTGTCAATACCCAAAATCGTGAGAAAAACGCTGAAGGATATCGGGTTTGACACCGCTAACGATGGG
>CAYHAI010000069.1:0-2567 GCA_964354585.1 uncultured Planctomycetales bacterium | reverse complement strand
GTTTGATCCAATCCAGAACTCCATGTGGTATCTCCATTCTGAATCAATGTAGTCATGGTTAAGTGTATTGATGTACTTTGCTGTTGCCCAATAGAAAGCTCCAGAGAAATGAGGAAACTCACCAATGGGAGTGTGTTTATTCCAAAGCACCCCACAACAATCATATCCTTCATCAAGCTTCTGAATACAGTCTCTCCATTTGTCCAGGACAAAATATTCCATGTAGCGTCTCCAATCGGTCACGTACTGATTTTGGTGTGTAATGCCTTTTGTGTGGAAAAACAAAATATAATCTTCCGGGTTTTTGGCAGCATGGTTTTTTATCCAGGTAAGGGTGTCTCTTAATTCCCTGTTACCGGGATAAACAACTATTTCTACTTTTGGATTCAGCTCTGGATTCTTACTTGAACTGATCCCTTTAAATGTTTTATTTATCCATTCTACTCCCCAGGGTGGTTTTTTTGTTTTTGAGTCCACAACTCCTATATACATTTTATCGCAGGACTTTAAAAGATCGTGAGGATGATTGTTTATTCTTCGGAATTGCTCAATTATCATGTCCATGTAGTGAGGACCAAAAAGGTAGGCGTGATATACAATTATAATTTTTCTCATGTATGTGGGTGTAAGATAAACTCTGTCGAGTTAATTGAATAATTATCCAGAAAACAAGCTTTAATCTTAAACTTCCATAGAGCATAACAGAAAAATATCTGGTCGCGATATGGATATTCTCTAAATGTCGCCCAGCAAAAATCATTAAAAGCTCTCATATATGGCTTGTTCTTTCTTATAATAACACTATTTTCTCTAAGGACAAAATCTCTGGGATAACCGGACATTTCTATCTCTCTCAATAATTCTCCTATTCTCTCTCTCTTGAAATGCCCGTGTTGAATACAAAACTCTATCTCCTCAAAAATGGTTGACCGATATGGATGCTTAAATGTTGCTATCGCACTATGAGCCATATACTTTTCGATCAATTTTAATGGAGATTCGTTAAGCCTGGTTGAACCATCTATGTAAATATGATAATCATAATCAGGAAGATATTTGTGGCTTAGAAATTTATACTTTCTTGAAATAATACGGGGATTACCAACCCTCTCTCTGATTGGAATTGTCCTGTACTGATAATTGGTTGTCTGGGAGTTTGAAAATAAATAAAAATCAGCCTCTTTTACAAATTCCCTTTGTTCAACAAATTTTATGACATCGTATGTACCTGTTATTACAGTATATACAGCTATTTTCATGTTGTCATATATAATTCTTCTACATAACCAGGTCTTATCCAGAAAGGATAGCGATATTTTAATGTTCTTGGTGGTTTTTGCAATTCGATCACCCTGAAATTATTAACCTCATGGTTTATGCTCAGAAAAATAGGGGTGCAATCACTTTCAACATACTTTCTTGCCTCTTCAATCAACATCTCCGTCATACTGTCAATATTAATCATAATGGCGAACCTGTTTTTTGGAACATTCTCAAAGTCGCTGGAGTGTAATATTTTTATAGCATCCTTATATCTGCGATCAAATGGCTTCTTGACATCTCCTGAAAGTATAAAGTTTCTGTCTGGAAGGTTTCTACCTAAAAAATATGTCTGTATTGCATTTGAATAAGCAAGATCAATGCTTGTATAATCTTTATATCCAGCCTTATCAAGAAAATATCCAAGTAAACCTAATCCGGATCCTATTTCTATTATTGCAGAGTTTCTATCTGGACAGAGTTCTATGATCCTTTTTGTTATCCACAGATAGTGACAATGACGATCTGTAATAATGCCCTTATCCGTTTTTGAATAGATTCTACCTCCAGTAAAATCAGGTAGATAAACTTTCATAGGAAGCCTTTCTTCGGCAGAAATCAATAACTGATCGTTGCTTAATAAATTTATGTCCGTTCTTGGTTTTGCTCCATGTTGTCCTCCTTCCGGATTAGATATTCCAGCTACTCCAAGGGCCTCGGCAAGTCTTATAAGTGCTTCCCTGTTCTTCTCTGGAACAGTCCCTCCAAAAATTCCCCAGATTAAGTTATTATGCGTCATGTTTTCAAGATTATACTCATTTAACTCAACCTTTTTAATCTCTGACACACACCAATCCCAAATAGAATCCCTTTTTTCTTTTAAAAAGTTCTTATTGAAAATACTTACTATCTTATCGACAAATTCTTTCATATTATAGTTATATCTGGAAACATTATTATATACTTACCGCCATACCAGCTTTCAAGTGATTTGATTATGTAGTCCCGAAAATTATGCGCCAGAATCAGAATATAATCAAAGTTGTTGCTTTTAAGTATGTCCCTGCTTACAACCTCGATCCCTGTTCCCGGCACAAATTTGCCTTGCTTAAAAGGCGTATCGTCAATTATGTATTTCACCACATTGTAATCAATACCGCATGTATTTAAGAACACGCATCCCTTTGCAGCGGCGCCGAAACAGGCAATACTTTTATTTTGATTCATAAGACCAACAATGAACTCCTTGAATATCTCAATTTTATTATGAGTTCTCTTCCCCCATTTTAGAACATATTCTTCTGTAA
>CAYHAI010000068.1:0-2838 GCA_964354585.1 uncultured Planctomycetales bacterium | reverse complement strand
AGGACTGCTCATAATCGGCATCATAGTCGCCCTGTCCGTCATTCCTGTTTCCCGGTTTATTACGAGACGTATCAAGAAGCTCCGCCAGTCTGCCATCCTCATTGCAGAAGGAGACCTCTCCCACAGGGTCGCCATCACAGGCAAAGATGAGATCAGCGATCTGGCCCAAGCTTTTAACAATATGACGAATAAGCTGGAAGGTTTGATCGTGAGCGGCAAAGAGCTTACAGCTAATATATCCCATGAGCTTCGGACCCCTCTGACACGGATTCGGATGGCCGAAGAACTCCTGCGGGATAAGGTTGCACAAGGAAACATAAAGGACTTGGCGGGACATCTCGACGGGATTCGTGAAGATATAGATGAACTCGACGGCCTTATCGGCCGAATGCTGGATTTGTCACGGCTGGATATGCGTCAATCGCCGTTCAGGCCTGAGCCGCTTGATCCATCGGATCTTATAGGAGAGTTGTTGGAAAAACTTCGCCCGGTAATCGAACGAAAGGACCTCCACCTAACGACCGAGCTCTCTCATAACTCTCCTTTTCTTGCCGATAAAGAAGCTCTTCGGTTGGCGCTGGTGAACGTACTTGACAATGCAGCCAAGTTTGCTCCCGAGAAGGGGAACATTTCGGTACAGATGGCATGGAAGCCTGATGCACTGGAGATACGCGTCATGAATACTTCTGAGGAACTGTCGCAAGAAGATCTTGCACGCATGTTCGATCCCTTCCACCGGTTAAAACGTTCCAGCACTCCGGGCTCTGGGTTGGGACTAACTATTGCCAAAAAGGCCGTTGAAAGGCATAACGGCACAATTGAGGCCCTGAATAAAGAAAAAGGACTGGAAATAAGAATAACTCTCCCGCGTAATGCGGGAGAGTAGGACCAAGCTCACAGTTTGCTAGCCTTCCAGCCTGATAACTTATAACTGAGACATTGAATAACTGAAGGACGTCCTTAAACTCCCCCCAACTATGTCCCCTATCCCACGTAGGCCATGATCATTGTGGGATGAGACATTTCGGGGGTTTTTTTTCTTGCAAAAGTATCAAAATTACAGCATATTGATTGAAACGATTAACAAGTGGTAATACAAAATGAGAATCGATGAAATAAAGGCAAGAATTTATCCAACTCTAATAAAGTTTGGGGTGAAGAAGGCATCTCTTTTCGGTTCAACTGTAAGAGGTAACGTAACAAAGAAGAGCGATGTAGACATACTGGTTAGCCTACCAAGAAATGCAAGTTTACTTGATCTTGTCGGACTTAAAATGAATCTTGAAGAGGTCTTGGGCAAGAAAGTTGATGTACTAACCTATGATTCGTTGCATCCACTGCTCAGAGATAGAATCCTTGATGAGCAAGTCCCAATCTTATGAAAAAAGATCCGCTGATCTTCGTTCACCATATTCGGCTTAATACGATTTTTCAGGGCTTTTTTATCTCCATAGTATCTCTTGAATGATCTTGTCTTTGAGGTCTCTTTTCGATCCCCGGTGGACCCTTGTTAACTCCTTAAGGTATGCAAAACAGCCATCGAGAGAGTTCGTGGTGTTCGGTATCTTAAGATCGTGGTGCTTCTCGTAAGTGAAGAGGTAGGGAAGGTTCAGCCTTAAACTCCTGTAGGCCGAACGAAGCCGTTTATGAGTATAGTGCCATCTTCCCGTTTCAGGATCAGTCGTTCTCTCCCTGATAAAGGAAGACCATTTGTCATGCCAGGACATCAAGGGTAGCGGTAAAATCGCTTTCATGGGTATCACAGAGAGTTGCGGTAAGTCCTTTTAACTCAATACCGGCAGCCAGTTTAGGGTTGCGGGTCAGATACCGGGTAATAATCTGCTTCTGGTGGAAATGGCACATCTGGGCAGGGATATCACAGAAGATCTGCCGCACTCCAGGCCTGCCATCCAAGACGATTGCCTGGAGGGTATACCCCATCTGTTCCAAGGCAATCCTCCCTTGTCGATATACACCAACGGTCTCATGGGTTACTTCTTGTACATACAGGTTCTTCTTGAGATGGGGTGATCGTATGACGCAGATGCCAGAGCTTCTCCCAAAAAAAGTGACATCGGCGATAGCAACAACGGGTTGCGGGGTGTGATTGTGTTCCCTGGTCGGTATATTTTGTATACGATCCCTGATCCAGTCTTTACCCCTCCTGTGTTTTGTCGAGAGTTGTTGAATCGTTTGTCTTTGATAAACATATTCATGCCAGATAGTATTCTCTATCCGTTTCCTCCGGGAATGATTCTGAAATTGCCTTGTGCACGCCATACATCTATAGCGCTGCTTCGCTTTAAATGAACCTTTCTTTTGCGTATGGTTTGATCCACAATAGGGGCAGTTTTTTTACTCATTTCTAACCTCTTTTATTTTGATGATCGCAACTCGTTACCAGTAAAGCGTTTAAGGGCAATTTTCGGCCCTGTTTTTCAGCATTAAGCCTCATTTCGAAGAATCTCGCCTTGAGATTGCTGCGTCACTATGTTGGAGATTGGACGCTCACTGGTATCGACAATATCATTGGGTTCATTCACTCCGAACTCCGAACTAAATACTCCGAACTGTCTTCGGAAAGAGTAGAAAATTTTTTTAATTCCACGTTCGCTTCCCTGAGAAGCTTAAAACCTTCACACGGATGGCAAATCGACAACGAACATCTTATATTTGTATAAAGCGGGGTGATTATGGGTGAAGTTCTGATGTTTTGTTTGTAGGTCGGTTTACTCCAGGGAGGAAAAACAATGGACGATATAAAGCCTTTTGAATTCATGGAATGTGTAAATATTCTGAAATCCACTGGCAAGACCGCCTGTAACATCCGTGAGCTGA
>CAYHAI010000067.1:0-4560 GCA_964354585.1 uncultured Planctomycetales bacterium | reverse complement strand
TAGACGGTCGACCTCACGCCGTCTCTGCCGATGCGTCGGGGGTGCAGCAGGTGCAGGGCGCCGTCTTGCCCGATGTAGCAGCCAGTCCAGCCCCGTCGGCACGCCAGCTCGAGAATCTCGAGGGCGCCGAAGTCGGGGGCGTTGGCGAGGGCCAGCGGGATAACGCCACCAGCAGCCGCAGCAGCATGGTCCCGCAGCAGCTGCACGCCGACGGATGACGTCACCCGGTCGCCGTCGATGGTTGGGCTGTCGTCGTCGATGGGGCCCCGCCGCACGGAGAGAGCCCCCGCCGGCACGGCATGGGCGAGAGCCGCTGCACCGATGACACCGCCTTTGTGTGCAGCTGCAGCCATGAGTGTCCGCAGCGCACGGAACGGCACGTCATCGACGACGACGTCCCCAGCCCCCCGCCACATGAGCAGGTCGGATTCCCGCAGCAGGCGTGTCTCATCGGCGCCTTTCGGGCGTTCGTCGATGACCAGCAGGTCAACGGCGTCGGCAGCCTTCGGCATGAGCGCAGCCCGCAGCGTCTCGAGGTCGGCCCCCCGGCCCCCGCCGGCCTGGGCGAGCCAGCGGCGGCACGCAGTCTCGAGGGCGGTCCCGTCCCAGCCCGCAGGCATGACCGGCGGCGCGATGCCTTGCGCATCCTCGACAATCGAGAGCTCTAGCCCTTCGGGCGACCAGGCCGCAGCAGGGGCGTAGCGCTTGCCGGCGTGCTTGTCGGCTCGCTTGAATGCGTCGACGTCGACCACGGTTGCAGCCCGTGCCGTGGTGCGCTGCACCTCGAGGGCGTGCGTCGTGATGGTGATGCTGTAGTCCTTGGCCCGCTTCAGCTCGGCGAAGAAGTCGCAGGCGCGGTCCCCGCTGTTTGCAGGGTGCAAGCTGCAGAGCCGGCAGACTTCATGAGCCCCGACGATGCCAGCGGCCCGCCGGCCAGCGTTGACGGCGTCGAAGTTCACACAGTTGCCCGAAGTGCGTTTCGGCTCGAGCCCCACGGCCCCACGGAAGCCGGCCTCATGATCCCCAAGCACCGGCACCGACCGCCGCAGCACGTCGTCGAGCACCTCACGGGCCAGCTTGTTTGTCGGCACGGCCAGGCGGACCGACAGCCCCCCGCGCCACAGGTCGGGCAGCTCGGCAATGACGGCGTGTGTCTTGCCAGCACCGGGGTCGGCGGCGACGGAGTACGCGCCTCGCTCGGCGATGGCCTGGGCGATGACGTCACGGACCTTGGCTCGTGCATCCTCGAGGGCCATGGGGGGGCTGTCGTCGTCGTCGATTATCGGCAACATCCGCCGGCCTGCGGCGTCTCGTTTCGCCGGCTCGAGGGCGTCGACGGTCGGCGGCGTCAATCGGCCACGTTCCAGGCCGTTGCGCAGCTGGCGTTGCAGGTCGCTGGCGTCGCCGCCCATGCGCGTGGTGACGATGGCCAGCAGGTCATCGGCGTAGCGCTGGGCCTCATCAGGTGTCAGCAGCCCAGCGGCGTTCATGCGCCCGATGACGCAGGCGCCAGAGAACAACGCAGGGCGCCGCTCGCTTGCCGTCTCTGCACGCTCCAAAGCCCGCCTGCAGGCGTGATGGGCTTGGGCCCCACCTCGAGCACGGATTGCCGGCGAGACTGCAGCCCAGGCTGCTTGGCGCGTCGCCACCTCTTGCCGCGACAACGGCGCTCGAGGTGTCTTGTTCGTCGCCGCCTCTGCGGCCAGCAGCGCCGACACGGTCAGCCCGTCGGGCAAGTTGTCGGGGTCCAGCGGGGCACCGCGGAATCGCTTGAGCCACGGGTCCAGCAGGGCGTCGTCGGCCTGTCGTCGGGGCGTGTAGTAGAGGCGCGTGGGGTCGCTGCAGCTATCGTCGGAGCCCCCGCCGCAGGTCCGGTCGGCCCAGGCCCATAGCGCTCGGTACTCTGCCGGCGTCACGGACCGCGCCAGCGGCACCAACAACCTGAATCGGGGGGCCCGCGAGAGCCGGTCACACTCGGCCTCAAGGGCTGCACCCTGCAGTTTCTGCTTCTTCGCCACCCGGTCCCGCAGCTTCTCAGCGACGACGGAAAACCGGCCATGCGAGTGTGAGGTGTAGACGATTGCATCCCCGCCCAGCAGGGGGGCCACGATGGCCAACGGCTCGCCCAGGCGGTTGTCGAAGTCGAGCCCCAGCAGCCACGTCGCCGCTATCAACGGCTCCTGTCGGAATCGCCCGATTCGACCCTTTGTGCCGTCGGTGTGTCCGTCGCCGACACGGAAGGCGCTCATGACGATGGCGCGTCCGTCTTTGCCGTCGACGGTGCGCCCGTCGCTTGTCAGCTGGGCCTCGAGGGCGTCGAAGTCGCCTTCCCAGGGGATGACGTCGCCGAAGTGTGCGGCTCGAGGGACGAACGCAGCACGGATGACGGTGTTGTCGTTGGCGATGACGTGGCTCATGCCCCACCCCCCTCGGTGTCGTCGCTGCCATCGGCCAGGTAGGTAGCGAGCCGGGCCCGCAGGTCGTGGTCATCGTTGGCGAGGGCCCGCAGCTCGGCGAGGACCAAGGCGCGGTCACGGGGGGGCTTCTGCACACCGGCAGCCGCAGCGGCGCCGGCAGCGGTCAGACGCACCGCCGGGGCGTCTTTGATATTCAGGCCACCGCTCCGCTCAAGCAGGTGCTCTGCTGCAAGGCGCGAGAGGGCGCTGCGGATGTCCGGTTGCGACCAGGCCCCCAGGGCCAAGTAGAGGTCACGGGCCAGCCGCCATGGTTGCCCCCCCCGACGATAGGGCCAATAGGCGAGCCCCCCGCCGGCCTCTTGCACCCACACAGCAACGGCGGATTCGCTTGCGAGGTGCTTGAGCCGATTGAGTTCGTTTGTGTTTTCGCGCCCCATCCAAATGGGGAGCTTTGCCAATCGGGCCTCTTCTGCCTGCACATAGCTGTCAGCAGCCACGGCTGCCGACGACGCAGCGCGGACTGCCACATCGTCTGCCAGCGTCGGCAGCCGGGTCATGGCCTCGAGGACTGCGGCACGGCAGCGCTCATGTCGGGGGGCAGCAGGAAGCCGTGGAATGGCTTTGCGTTGCGGTTTTGCGTTGCGGTCGGTATTGTTCATGTGCTCGCTCGGAGGCGCGCAGCGACGATGTGGGGCGTTTTCCAAGACACCTACCCACATCGTCCTGCGACCTCGTTTTCAGAGGTTCAGGGGGGACAAGAGGGATTCAGGCAGCCGCGTTGGCTGCCGATTGCTCGGCCAGCAGGGCGTCGAGGTCAGAGCGCCGCACACGGGCGACCCGGCGGGACAGGCGCACGACGTGCAGCCGGTTGGTGTGCTCGAGGCGCAGCACCTGGGCGACGCGAATCCGCAGCACCTGGGCGACCTCGGGCAGAGTCAAAAGTTCAGTGTTTTCCATCGCTGTCTCTCACGGTGCGTCCTCGACAAAAGAGGGAGGGCATGAGAGATAGGACGCACCTTCGGTGCTCTCACATGCGCCCTTGGTCCGCCCCTGATTCCCCTCCCCTGCCAAGAGAAAGGGGGAATCAGGGGCGCTGCTTTTTGTGCACCCTTCTCAGGGCTCACCGGCAACGCGCAGAGCTTAGCGTGTCACACGACGCTTGGTCAACCCCACGCGCCGTGTCGGTGTATAAAAGACGACTCCCTCTCATTGTGCCCGACCCTCGGGCACAATGGCGCGTCCGTCTGGGCTGCATTATGTTACAGGGTGTAACGCAATGAGCCCCAGCAGGTGTGCGGTGTGCTTGACATAAAGCATAATGAAACAGAGCAACAGACCCACCATAGGTGTAGTCCCCCCCCGCAGCAGGTGTAGCGGCACCCGTCATGCGGTCCTGCCACCTTCGAGTGTTCACAGCCAACGGTCTTTTTTATGCGCGGCGGGAAACCCTCGGGTGTCTGCCGTCGAGCACCAGCAGACCCTCCAAGAGAGCCGCCCGCAGCACGTCGGAGCGGTCGGCCTTGCCTGTCGGCGCCAGCGCGGCATCGCCGGCAAACATCGGCACCAGGGCGTCGAGCCTTGCCAGCAGGTCGGCGTGCAGCCTCACTGACAGGTGGACGCTGTAGCCCGTCGTCGTCGACGGGGCAGCTTCGGTCGTCTTCTTCTTCGTCGCCATGGTCTTGTCCTTTCGGGAGCGGGTCAGGCAGCCAGCGCCAGCACACGCTCGACGGTGGTCTTGTGCCAGCGGGTGCCACGGGGCTGGACGCCGGCGCCGTCGAGGTGGGCGGCGATTGCACGGGTGCTCATGCCGCCGGCACGCAGCTCGACGATCAGCGCGATGGCCGTCTGCTCTGCGGGGTGCAGCTCGAGGGTGTCGCCGTCGGCGCCGATGGACCAGCCGAAGGGGGCGTCCTTTGACGTCCGGCGACCCGTGGCCCGCTTGTGCGCCAGCGCCGACGTCGTGCGGTCGCGGACCAGGTTGCGCTCCATCTCGGCAGCACCGGCCATGACCGTGAGAAAGAACCGGCCCATGGCGCTCGAGGTGTCGATGGCCTGTCCGCCCATGTCGACCAGGTGCAGGGCGACGCCAGCGCGATCCCAGCCCTCGGTCACGGTCAGGCAGTCGCCGGCATTGCGGAACACG